>NZ_CP029331.1:2753388-3059321 GCF_003345255.1 Pseudothauera hydrothermalis
CAGAACTGCCAATTCAGTGCGCTTGATGCGCAGTCCGTCGCTACTGACAAAGCCGCGCGCGGCCAGCGCCTCGGTTTGGGCAAGCTGGGCCTCGGCCAGATGCACCCGGCTGGCCAAAAGCGCCACCTGGGCTTGGGCCCGCGCCAGGTCGACACGGTAGGCGGCCGGATCGATACGGGCCAGCTCCGCGCCCAGATCCACCCGCTCGCCCACACGGACGGGCAGGCTATCGATACGCCCGGACACTTCGGCGGCAATTTTGGCCTCATCGACCGCCACCACCTCTGCCGGCGCGCTGAACTCAGGATATACCGCCACTTCGGCAAACGGACGCGCTGTCCATGCAGCCGCCGACAGCGAAACCGAAGAAAGGCAAAGCAGCGCCCAAAGTGTTTTCATGGTCGAGAATCGCCGGCAAAGCGCACGCTCGGGGTGCCCGGCACCGGCATGATTGGAAAGCGGTGCGCCATTGTGGGCGTGCACATCCACACCGTCTAGCGCCGAACGCCGGTTAGTCGATCACGCAAAAGCGCAGCGTGGGCACGGTAACGTCATCGGGCGGTGCGCCCAGCGCGATTTCGCCCTCGCCATACAGCATGATGCCGTCACGGCGCAACATGAGCGGCTGCGCGGCACCGGCCAGACGCACCCAGGTGCCATTGCTGCTGAAATCGGTGAGCAAACACTGTCCGCCCGACCATTCGATGCGCGCGTGCCGGCGCGACACCCGCGGATCGCGGATCACAAAGCCGGCTTCTTCGCCGCGACCGATCACCAACGCGCCATCGGCCGGGGCCAGCACGCGCTGCTGGTCCAGCCAGTTCAGTTCCAGGCGTTGCTCGCGTCGAGGCCGTTCTGCGTCGGCGCCCGCACCCGCCTCGATAGGAAAAATCAGGGTCGTCTCGGCGGTCCGCCCCCAATCGACCCGCCACACCCGTACCGGCTCCACCTTGCCTTTGATGGCAATCCGATCCAGGCTGTGGCAGACGGTACGCTGCTCGTCGCGCAAATGCTGGAACACTGAATCGGAAAGCAGGATTTCGTTGGCCTGGGCAAGATCGGACAGGCGCGCCGCAACGTTGACGGCATCGCCGTAGCAGTCGCCGTCGTGGTCGACCACACTGCCGTAATCGATCCCCACCTTGACCGCCACCGGTGAAGGTAACGGCCCGCCTGCGGACAACTCGCGCAGCAACGCCGGCAGCGCGACACACTCATCGACCGCGACATCGACTTCGTCGAACAACACCATCACGCCGTCGCCAAGGTATTTGACGATGCGCCCACCCGCCTTTGAGAGCCGGCTGCCCACGCCCTGCATGGCACCGCTGACCATTTGGGTGGCTATGACGTTGCCGACCGATTCGAACAGGCTGGTGCTGCCGGTCAGGTCGGCAAAGACCACGGTTTTAAACGATTGGCGCACGCTCATGCTCCAGCATGCGCCAAACGCGCCCGGCGCCATGCGCCACCTTGCCGGCGCACGCGATGCGGCCATCCGGCTCACCACGCACTGCGGTATGGTTTTTGCGGATCATGGACTCCCCCTTCCCTATCTGGCGCACCTTTGCGCCAGATAGTGCCCCGGGCGGCAATCCTATCACCTGTGGATAGGCGCGTCATCGCCAGCGCCAGCCATGCGCAGCAGCCGGCAACGGCCGGGCGGTGCACTTATTCGGCGCTGGGTTTGTCTTTGCTGCGGGGTTTTTTGCGGAATTTACGCGCTGGCTTTTTGGCGCCCGGCCCCTGTTCTGTACCGGGCGCAGCGCCACTGGCCGACGCGGCACCGGCGCCTTGAGCGCGCTGGCCACCGCCGCCTTTGCGGCGTGTCGAGCCGCCTGGGCTGCGGTTGCCGCCGGCGCCGCTACGGTCAGGCGTGCCGATGCGGTTGCCCGGCGCGAACATGATTTCGAGTTCGTTCAGTTCGTCCCACTCTGCATCGGTGCGCTGACTGTCGGGAATCGCCTGCAGCGCCAGCATGCGGGCACGCGGAGAAACGGGTTTCGGTTCGTTCATGGCGGCATTATCCCACTGTTGCGCGCAATCATGCCACGGGCTGCGGTTGCTGCAATACTCGCGTGCGAACCGCCGCGCGCCGATGCCCGGTCGGCTGTCGCATCCGGGCAACGCGCACCCCTGCCGTGCGCAGACCGCTTATGGCACATTAGAGCCCCTTTTGCTCAGCGCCATTTCTGCCATGCGACCTGCCCGAGCCCTGATCGACCTCGACGCCCTGCGCCACAACTACCGCCTGGCTCGCAGCCGCCACGGCGGCCGGGCGCTGGCGGTGGTCAAGGCCAATGCCTACGGGCATGGCGCGGTGCGGTGCGCACAGGCTTTGGCCGATGAGGCCGACGGCTTTGCCGTCGCCTGCCTGGAAGAAGCACTGGCGTTGCGGGCGGCAGGCATCGGCGCGCCGATCCTGCTACTGGAAGGGGTGTTCGAAGCCAGCGAGCTGGCGGCGGTCGAACGTCATGGATTGTGGATGGTGGTGCATCATGCTGCGCAGATCCGCATGATCGAACAGGCGCAGCCGTCCCGGCCTTACACCGTATGGCTGAAGGTCAACAGCGGCATGAACCGGGCGGGTTTCGCGCCCGCAGCGGTCGCAGCCGCCTGGCAGCGGCTGCACGTCTGCGGCAAGGTGGCCGACATCACACTGATGACCCATTTTGCACGCGCAGACGAGCCCCAGGTGCTCAGCACCGCCACCCAGATCGCCCGCTTCGATGCAGCCACTGCCAATCTGCCGGGCGCGCGCAGCCTGGCCAACTCCGCCGCTGTGCTCGGCTGGCCCGATGCCCACCGTGACTGGGCACGCCCCGGCATTCTGCTCTACGGCGCCGACCCGATGCCGGCAGCCAACAACGGCCTGCGCCCGGTGATGACGCTGGAAAGCCAGGTGATGGCGGTGCGCGAGCTGGCCGTGGGCGAACCGCTGGGCTACGGCGCGCGCTTTCACGCTGAACGTCCCACCCGGGTCGGGCTGGTCGCGATGGGCTATGCCGACGGCTACCCGCGCAGCGCCCCCGACGGCACGCCGGTGAGCGTCGACGGCCAGCCGGCACGGCTGATCGGTCGGGTATCGATGGACATGCTCACCGTGGATCTCACCGATCTGCCGCAGGCCGATCTGGGCAGCCGGGTGGAACTCTGGGGCCGTGAGGTTTCGGTCAATGAGGTGGCGCAACGCGCAGGCACCATAGCCTATGAGTTGCTGTGCAACGTCAAGCGGGTGCGCTTCGAGTACCGCGACAGCGCGCAGCACGCCTGAGCGCATCGCAGGCGGTCTGTTAAGGACGCACGGTATCGATGACCAGGCTCACGCCGGCTGCATCCGGACTCAGCCCGCTCACCGCGCCTTCCAGATCGCCGGCGCGGGCCGTGGCGTCCCCGCTCTTGGACACTCGCGCCATCACCACCAGGCGCTCAGGCACCGGCGCATCGCCAATCATCAACGGCACCCCTGCAAAGTCGAAGTCTCGCGGCAGCTCGCCCGCGCGGTAACGCAGCGCGGCCAGCGGCATGCCGCCCTCGGCCGGACGCACGAAGACGAACACGGTATCGTCGGCGGCCACCTGGGCGCGTAAGCCCTCGGCAATGGTCAGTCGGCCCTGGAGCCTCAACCCGGTGTCCGCGGCCTGCGGGGCCGGTTCTGCGCGCGGCAACGGCGGCAAACCCGCCCGTGCGCGCGCCTCGTCGATACTGGCACGCACCGAATCCGCCGCCGGGTCACCGGGCGGAATCGCCGCCAGGATGCGCTCCCAATGGGTGGCGGCGCCAGCAAAATCACCGCGCTGGTAGGCAGCGGTGCCTGCCAGCACACGGGCCTTGAAATGCTCCGGGTCGCGCTCCAGCGCCTGGAGCACCAAGCGTTCGGCCTCGCCCTCTACACGGCCTTCGCGGGTGGCCGCCATCACATCGGCCCAATCGGCCAGCACGTCGGGATCGTCCGGACGCAGCGCGCCCAGACGCGCATAGGCGGCCAGCGCCTTGGGGTAGTCCTCCAGCACCAGATAGGAGCGCGCCAGCATCGTCCAACCTTCGACATCGTCCGGCTCGCGCTCCAGGCGCGCCGCCAAACCGCCAACCATCTGTTCGATCTGCTCAGGCGTGAAGCTTTGCTGGCCGGCAATCTGCTGCGGGTCCAGCCCGTCGGGCTCGCCCACCGCCAGATACAGCAACACCGCGGTGAGCGGAATGACACACAGCAAGGCTACTGCCCAGGCCGGCGCAGGCCCGGCGGATGCGGTTTCCTCCCCTCCTTCGCCCTCCTCCAGCGCGCGGCGCTCCAATTCATCGCGGCTGCGCGCATAAGTTGCCTCATCGATGCGCCCGGCCGCACGCTCGGCGTCAAGTTCTGCCAGTTGTTCGCGCAATACCGCCAGCGCGGCGTCGGTCTGACGCTGGCGTTCTTGTCCAACGGAGGTTTGCCCGCGCGAACTGAACAATGGATACAGCACCCACAGCAGGGCGCCGGCCAACATCAGGCCGGCAAGCATGACAAAGGCAATCACGAACGGGAATCCTCGGACGAATGATGAACCGGCCGGCCTTCGAGCAGGGCGCAGGCGCGTTCGTGCGCCGCCTGATCGAGCGGCGCGGGCGACGCTTCGGCAGCACGACGGCGCAGCCGCCATAACAACCCACCTACGGCCACCACCAGCAAAACACCGGGACCGACCCACAGCAGCACGGTGCTGGCGCGAAACGGCGGCGTGAAGGCGACGAAATCGCCAAATCGGGCGACCAGAAAATCGACCACCTCACGTTCGCTTTTGCCCGCTGCCAGTTGTTCGCGTACCTGATTGCGCATGTCGAGCGCCAACGGCGCACGCGATTCGGCTACCGATTCGTTCTGGCACACCAGGCAGCGCAACTTGTGCGACAAGGCCATCACACGCGCTTCCAGTTCCGGGTCGTCACTGACCTGCGCGGCCAGTCGCGCCGCCTCGTCGCTATTGGGTGCCGCGGCCAGTGCGGGGAGAACCGCACCGCAGGCCAGCAGCACGACCCCCAGGGTACGCTTGAAAAGATCAGCCGGCACGGGACAGCTCCGCAATCTTGGGCCGCAGCACCCGGTCGAGCGTATCGCGGGTGAGCGGACCGATATGTTTGTAACGAATCACGCCTTGCGCGTCGATCAAAAAGGTCTCCGGCGTGCCATAGACGCCGTACTCGAAACCCACCTTGCCTTCTGGATCCACCGCAATGACGCTGTACGGGTCGCCGTGGCGGGTGAGGTAAGCCAAGGCATCCTCCCGGGTGTCTTTGTAATTGAGGCCGACCACCGGCACGATGCCGCTGCGCTGCAGTTCGATCAGCACCGGATGCTCCTGCCGGCAGGACACGCACCATGAGGCCCAGACGTTGAGCAGCCACACCTTGCCGCGCATCTCTTCCAGTGCAAAGCTGGCCTGCGGATCGCGCAACTGTGCAACACGGAAGGTCGGCGCGGGCTTGCCCACCAACGGCGAAGGCACTTCACGCGGATTGAGCTTGAGGCCGTAGGCCAGAAAGCCGGCCAGCAACAAAAACAGCGCAAGCGGTACAAGAAATTTGGCTTTCATCGTCGTTTTTCAGGCGGTCTGGCGCACGCCGGCAGGCACCCGGCGCTCGGCCAGGCGGCGGTAGCGCCGGTCTGCCGCGGCGAGGATGCCGCCGACGCCCATCAGCACGCAGCCCAGCCAGATCCAGCTAATGAACGGTTTGTAATGCAAGCTGACGATCCAGGTGCCGTCTTCGAGTCGCTCGCCGAGCGAAACATAAACGTCACGGAACGGACCGATGTCCAGCGAGGCTTCGGTCATCGGCATCTGCTGGGCGAGATAGAGGCGCTTTTCAGGATGCAAGGTATCGAGCGGCCTGTCGCCGCGAGCCAGCTCGATGGTGGCGCGGGCCGCCACATAGTTGGCGCGCTCGACATCCTCGACCCCGCGGAAGGTGAAGGTGTAGCCTGCCAGGCGGGCGATCTGGCCGTCACGCATCTTGACGTCCAGACTAGCTTCCAGACTACCGACCATGGTCACGCCAATGATGAACACCCCCACGCCCAGATGAGCCAGCCACATGCCCCACCACGCCGTGGGAATGCCGCGCAGGCGATGGGCGGCGGCTGCGCCCGGGCGCTCGGCCAGCCGCGCCCACAGCAGTTGCACGCTGCCGATCAGCACCCAGGCTGCCAACATCAACCCGAGCACGGTTCGCCAGGTAACATGGCCGACCGCCACCGCCAGGCCCACGCCCAGCAGCACACTGGCGAGTGCGGAGGGCGCCAGGCGGCGCAGCAGGCGCGCGCCGCTGTCGCCCTTCCAGCGCACGAAAGGCCCGATCACCATCAGCACCACCACCGGCGTCATCAGCGGCACGAACACCGCCTCGAAGTAAGGCGGGCCGACCGAAATCTTGCCCAACCCGAGGGCATCCATGAACAAAGGATACAGGGTGCCCAACAGCACCGCTGCGGTGACCACCGGCAGCAGCACGTTGTTGCCCAGCAAGGTGGACTCGCGCGAGATCAACGCAAAACTGCCGCCGCCGGTCAGCCGCGGCGCACGCCAGGCAAACAGGGTCAGCGAGATACCGATCACCAGGACCAGCAAGACAAGAATGAACAAACCGCGCGCAGGATCGGTGGCAAAAGCGTGCACCGAAGTGATCACCCCGGAGCGGACCAGGAAAGTGCCCAGCAGCGATAACGAGAACGCTCCGATGGCCAACAGTACCGTCCAGTTGCGGAAGGCGCCACGCTTTTCGGTGACCGCCAGCGAATGGATCAGCGCGGTGCCAACCAGCCAGGGCATGAAGGAGGCATTTTCCACCGGGTCCCAGAACCACCAGCCGCCCCAGCCCAGCTCATAGTAAGCCCAACCCGAACCGACCGCGATGCCGGCGGTCAGGAACACCCAGGCCACCGTGGTCCAGGGACGCGACCAGCGCGCCCACGCGGCGTCCAGGCGGCCGGTGAGCAGCGCGGCGATGGCAAACGCGAAGGCCACCGAAAACCCCACATAGCCCATGTAGAGCAGCGGCGGATGAATGATCATGCCCGGATCCTGCAGCAGCGGATTCAGGTCGCGCCCCTGCTCGGCAGCCGGCAGCAGGCGGGTGAAAGGGTTGGAAGTCAGCAGCAAGAAGGCGATGAAACCGGTGCTGATCGCCCCCAGTACCCCCAGCACCCGCGCCATGAAGGCTTCGGGCAGATCGCGGCTGAAAATGGTGACGCCCACGGTCCATAAAGACAAAGCACTTGCCCACAGCAGCAGCGAGCCTTCATGGTTACCCCACACCCCGGTGATTTTGTAGATCAACGGCGTGTCGGTATGCGAATGGGCCGCCACCAAACGCACTGAAAAATCACTGCTGATGAAGGCCCAGGTCAGACAGCCGTAGGCAACCAGCAGCAAACACAATTGCGCCTGCGCCGCCGGGCGGCCGACTGCCATCAACGCAAAACGCCCGCGCGCCGCGCCCACCAGCGGCACCACCGTCTGCACGGCGGCCATCACCAGAGCCAAAACCAACGCAAAGTGTCCCAGCTCGGCGATCATTGCTGCACCGTCCGTGCGGCTTCGTGAGCGCGGTCGATGGCGTGCTGGGCTTCGACCGGCATGTAGTTTTCGTCGTGCTTGGCCAGCACCTCGGTGGCGGTAAACCGTCCGTCTGCGCCCAGCATGCCCTGCACCACCGCACCTTTACCTTCCTGGAACAAGTCCGGCAAGGTGCCACGGTAGCTGACCGGGATGGCCCGGGCGGTATCGGTGATCGAAAAACTCACCGTCAAGCCGTCGGCCTCACGCCGGATCGAGCCGGCTTCCACCAAGCCGCCGATGCGAAAACTGCGTCCCACCGGCGCCTTGCCTTCGAAAACTTCGGTAGGCGTGTGGAAAAACACCAGATTCTGCTGAAAAGCGGACAACACCAGGGCTACCGCGGCCGCCAGCAGCGCAACACCACCGCCGACGAGCAACAGCCGTTTGTTACGGGCTTTCATTCTCCAGACTCCAAACGAACATCCTTGCCGACCGCGCGTCGCCAGCGCACCAGGCGCTGCACGGTGTCCTTGCGACGCCGCCGCAGCAGCGCAAGTTCCAGCACCACCAGCGCCAAGGTAACGCCGTAGCTTCCCCACACGAACGGGGCAGCGCCCCCCATCTGCCAAAAGGCCGACCACGATTCCCACTGCATCAACGCCCACCTCGCGCACCGGCCGCTTCGATTTGCAGCACCTCGCCCACCCATTCGGTATGGCGCTCGCGCTCCAGGATCAGCGCGCGCACCCGCCACAACGCCACCGCGATCGAATACATCCACGCCGCCAGCGCCATCACCAGCATGCCGGCGAGCATGATGCCGGCCATCGACGGCGCCTTGGTCAGACTCACCGAAGCGCCCTGGTGCAGGGTGTTCCACCACTGCACCGAGAAATAGATGATCGGCACGTTGACCGCGCCCACCAGCGCGACGATTGCGCCGGCGCGGTCGGCCCGGCGCGGATCTTCGATCACGCGGGTGAGCGCAATGAAACCGAAATAGAGAAACAGCAGCAGCAACTGCGAAGTCAGGCGCGCATCCCACACCCAGTATGTGCCCCAGGTAGGCTTACCCCATAGCGCGCCGGTCCATAACGCGACAAAACAGAACATTGCCCCGGTGGGGGCCAGCGCCTGGCTCATGATGAAAGACAGCCGGGTGTTCAGGACCAACCCCAGCGCCGACCAAAATGCCATCGCCAGATAGATGAGCATCGACATCCAGGCCGCCGGCACATGGATGAAGATCACCCGGTAGACCTCACCTTGTTGAAAGTCGGTCGGCGCCAGGAAGAAACCGATATACAAACCGATTAGCGTGAGCACGGCAGCCAGTGCGGCAAACCATGGCGCCAAGCGGCCGGCGAGCGGATAGAACTGCTGCGGGGCGGCAAAACGCAGCCACCCCGAGGGCGCGCGTCCCGCCGCGCGGTTTGGAGAAATCATCAACGTGGTCATGCAGGTCACGCCAGCGAACCGGCGAATCGTTCGATCGTCATTCCATCGCTATCCTGAGGGCGGCGGCACAGGCCCACGGCGCCAACGCCAAGGCAGCCGCCAAACCGCCACCGAGCAGCAGCAAGTGGGCCGCCGCACCGGTGCCGGCTAGCTGGGCATCGACCGCCCCGGCACCGAAAATCAGCACCGGCACATAGAGCGGCAGCACCAACAGCGCCAACAACATCCCGCCGCCTCGCACCCCCAGCGTGAGCGCCGCGCCCACCGCGCCCAGCAGGGCCAGGATCGGCGTACCGAGCGCCAGACTAAGGGTGAGCACCGGCAAAGCGCCTTGTTCCAGGTCAAACAGCAGGGCCAGTAGAGGCGCGGCCAACACCAGCGGCAGGCCGGTGGTCAGCCAAAAGGCGGCAATTTTGGCCAATACCCACAGCACTGCCGGCTCACTAGACAGGAGAAGCTGCTCCAGGGTTCCGTCGGCGTGATCCTGGGCAAACAAGCGGTGCAGGGCAAGCAAGCTGGCGAGCAGCGCCGCCACCCACAGCACGCCCGGGGCGATGGCACGCAACTGGTTGGGTTCGGCACCCACACCGAATGGGAACAGGCAGACCACGATGACAAAAAAAGCCAGTGTCACCAACAAGTCGGCGCGCCCGCGCCAAGACAACAACAGGTCGCGGCGCAAAATGGCCAAAAAACAATTCAGCACGCGTAGGCCCCCAGGTCGAGCACCTTTGGCGCGCGCGCAAAGGGCGCTTCCTGGTGCGTGGTGAGCACCACCATGCCACCGGCCGCGCAATGCTCTGATAACACGCCAGCCAGCTCGGCCACCGCCTTCACATCGAGCGCGGTAAACGGTTCGTCCAGCACCCATAGCGGGCGATGGGCGGACAGGAACAGACGGGCCAGCCCCACCCGGCGGCGCTGCCCTTGAGACAGCACACGGGCCGGTAGGTCGAGCTGATCCGCCAAGCCGATACGCTCCAGGGCGTGCTCACAGCGCGCGGGGTCCACATTGCCGTCGCCAGCGGCCGCGCAGGCAAAGCGCAGGTTTTCTAGCGGGTTCAACAGGTCGTTGAGGGCGGCGGCGTGGCCGAGGTAGAGCAGCGCGCGATGGAAGACGTCACGCTCTTGGCGCACCGGTACGCCATGCCAGGTGACCTCACCGGCTTCCGGCCAACTCAGCCCGGTGAGCAGGCGCAACAGACTGGTTTTGCCCACGCCGTTGGGTCCGGCCACCCGCAACATGTCGCCCGGCCCAAGCGTCAGGGCCAGGCTGCGGAACAACAGGCGGTCGCCCTTGAGGCAGGCGAGATCGGTGGCTTGCAGCATGGGGCCGGATTGAACCACAGGGACGAGACGGCAGGAAGCCCCGTTTCATTCCTGCCGAACGGGGCGGGCGCCTACCCCCAGGTCGCGGCCAAAGGCGCGCCGCCTTAGCCGTTAGGCTGTTGACGGCCTGGGGGTCGTGACCTGCGGCTTACTGCTGCGCAGCGGGCGGATGGAACACATCGGGCGCAACCGCCGGGCGTTCAAGACCAATGTCTTGCTCGATCGGCGGAAGCCCGTGGGCAATGCCCTTGTGGCAGTCGATGCAGGTCTGGCCGGCAGCCAGGCCGCTCTGGTGGGCTTGGTTGGAGCGACGACCCTGCACCGAGTAGTCGAAATACTCGAAGCTGTGGCAGTTACGGCACTCGCGCGAATCGTTGGCCTTCATGCGTCGCCACTCGTTTTGCGCCAAGCGCAGGCGCTCGGCCCGGAATTTTTCCGGCGTGTCGATGGTGCCCATGAGCTTGCCGTAAAGCTCGCGGCTGGCCTGGATCTTGCGGATCATCTTGGCCCCCCACTCCCTGGGGACATGGCAGTCCGAGCAAATGGCGCGCACACCGGTGCGGTTCTGATAGTGAATGGTGTTGCGGTATTCCTGGTAAACGTTGGTCTCCATCTCATGGCAGGAGATGCAGAACTTTTCGGTGTTGGTCCATTCCATCACCGTGTTGAAGCCGCCCCAGAAGACGATGCCGGCCACGAATGAAACCAGGATGGTGCCCAGCCCCAGCGCCCGCAGCTTCTGCCATAGGCTTTTTTTCTTTTCGTCAGTCATGTCGTTCCCCGTTGCGTCTTAGCGCAGGCCCGCGGCAGGACGGAAGGTGTTGTCCACCAGCGGTTTGGCGTCGGTTTGCGGGACGTGGCACTGCAAACAGAAGTAGCGCCGCGGCGAAATGTTCGACAACTCGCCGCCGTCGCGGTCCTTGAAATGGGTCAGGCTGACCTTGGTGGCGCCGGTTTCGCGATACCGCGACCAGGCATGGCAATCCATACATTTGTTGAAATTCAGCGTCACTTCGTAACCGTCGACCTTGTGCGGTACCAACGGCGGCTGCTGCACATAATCGCGCGGCAGCGGCGGGCTGTCGGGCAGCGGACGGTAGTTGCCGGGTGCCGGCTCGGGTGCGGCGACATCCGCACCGCGCATGCTGGAGACCGTCTGCGCCGGCGCGGCAGCGCTGGCGCCAACGCCAAGCACGGCCACCAGGGACAACACGAGATTACGGGTCTTACGGTTCATGACTCGCTCCTGTCAAATCGGGTCGTAATACGAAACACGTCCTTGCTGCACACATCGACACAGCGGCCACAGGTGGTGCAGTTGCGGTCGAGAATGAGAGGGTGGTCCTGTCCGGCGGCCTTGAGCGCCGGGCGGATGACCTGGGGTTCGGGGCAGACCGCGAAGCAGTCCATGCAGTCGTCGCAGCAGCTACGGCCGTTGGCGGCCACGCGCGGCAGCGCAACACCGCCCAGCAGGCTGTAGGCCGCGCCCATCGGGCACAGGTGGCCGCACCAGCCGCGGCTGGCGATCAAGAGGTCGTACAGGAAAACACCGAGCACGATGCCCCAGGACAGCCCGAAGCCGAAGATCAGCCCACGATGCAACATCGACACCGGATTGACCCATTCCCAGACCAGCGTGCCGGTAAGCGCCGCGGCGGCGAGCACAAAGCCCAACAGCCAGTAGCGGGTGCTGGCGTGCGGCACCTTGCCGCCTTTGATGCCGAGACGACGACGCAGCCAGGCGGCAGCATCGGTGACCATGTTCACCGGACACACCCAGGCGCAAAACGCCCGACCGCCGACCAACAGGTAGAAAGCCAGCACGATGCCGCCGCCCAGCAGAGCCTCGCGGTAGGGCCAATGTCCGGCCGCAAAGGACTGCGCCAGCAGGAACACATCGGTCAGTGGCAACACGCCCAGGGTAAGACTGGACGACAGATTGCCCTTGACGATCCATAGGCCAAACCACGGTCCGGCCAGAAAGAGCGCCAAAATGCCCAGTTGCGACAGCCGGCGGGCCAACAGCCATTTGTTGGCGCGCAGCCAGCCTTTTTTTGCCACCGCATCGGCGCCCGGCCGGCTCACCGCCCCCCGCACCGCGGCACCACGGGTGGCGGGCTGGGCAGGCGCTGTAGGATCGAATACGCCACTCATGGCTTCCACCCCGAATCCAGTCCGCCCGGTGCATAAGGTGCCGGTTCCCCGCTACCCGCTTGCTGCGGCACCCTGTTGGTACGCAGGCGGGTGTCGCCATAGGGCTGATCTTCCATGCCGCGTACCGGCAGTTCCACCTGATCGCCGATCAACGAGCGCCCGAAAGCCTCGCGCTCTTCCCAGCCCTTGCGGTAGTGCTCGGCGGTCGAACCCTTGGCAAGGTGGATGGGCAGCACCTTGATCGCCGCCTCGCCCGGCAGCACACAAGCCTTTTCGCACTTGCCGCAGCCGGTGCAGTGCTCGGAATGCACGGTGGGCAGGAACATGGCATGGCGATCCGAGCGCGGATTGTGGATCACCTCCAAGGTGATCGCCTTATCGATCACCGGGCAGACGCGATAGCACACGTCGCAGCGCAGGCCAAGGTAGTTCAGGCAGGTTTCCTGGTCGATCAGCACCGCCAGGCCCATGCGTGCGTTCCCGATTTCGGTGAGACTGCGGTCGAGCGCACCGGTCGGACAGGCCGCCACACAGGGAATGTCCTCGCACATTTCGCAAGGAATGCTGCGGGCGTTGAAATACGGGGTACCGGTGGCGACGCCATCGCCCAGTTCGGCGAGCTTGAGTGTGTCGTAAGGACAGTCGCGTACACACAGGCCGCAGCGCACACAGGCGGCAAGAAAATCCGCTTCCGCCAAGGCGCCGGGCGGGCGCAGCGCGGTCGCCGGCAGAGCGCTGGCCTGGCGGGCATAGAGACCAACGCCGAGCGACAACAAGCCGGCGCTGCCTGCCACCCCGGCCACTTCCCGCAGGAAGCGGCGGCGAGGCGGGGCTTTCATCGCTTCGGCACGCTGGGTTTGTGGGTCGCTCATGATGGCAGTCGCTTCATTTGCTCATTGACATGCGGTCAAAAATCTCCGGGCGAAACCGGTGCGGTGCACCGGGCCGACCGGCGGCGTCGCCTGGATTGCGCTGGGGCGGGCGCAAACCGCTCAGCCCGCCCGGCAGCGCCGACCGTTACGCCTTCATCACCTTCACCGCGCACTTCTTGAAGTCGGTTTCTTTTGAGATCGGGCAGGTGGCATCCAGCGTGAGTTTGTTCACCAGCCGGCCTTCGTCGAAGAAAGGCACAAAGATCAACCCCTTGGGCGGCTTGTTGCGCCCGCGGGTCTCCAGGCGGGCGACGATTTCACCGCGGCGGGAAGCCACCTTGACCGCCATGCCGCGTTGCAGGCCACGCTTGGCGGCATCGTCCGGATGCATGAAAACCTGCGCCTCGGGCACCGAGCGGTGCAGTTCCGGTACCCGGCGGGTCATCGAGCCGGTGTGCCAGTGTTCCAACACACGCCCGGTGCATAGCCAAAGGTCATATTCCTGATCCGGCTTCTCCGGCGGGTCCTGGTAAGGCAGCGCAAAAATCACCGCCTTGCCGTCTTTGTGACCATAAAATTTCACGCCTTCACCGGCCTTCACATAGGGGTCGTAGCCTTCGCGGAAGCGCCACAGGGTTTCCTTGCCCTCGACCACCGGCCAGCGCAGGCCACGCGCCTTGTGATAGACATCGAAGTCAGCCAGGTCGTGGCCATGGCCACGGCCGAACTTGGCGTATTCCTCGAACAGCCCTTTCTGCAGATAAAAGCCAAGCTCCCTGGATTCATCGTTCATGTAGCCGGCGATCGCATGGCCGTTGGCTTTCTCCACGTCGGCGAGCGGGTATTTATCGACCACGCCGTTCTTGTAGAGCACATCGAACAGCGTCTTGCCTTTGTATTCCGGCTTCTTGGCGAGCAGCTCGGCCGGCCACACTTCCTCCACCTTGAAGCGCTTGGAAAATTCGATGTACTGCCACAGATCGCTCTTGGCCTCGCCCGGCGGGGAGACCTGCTGGCGCCAGAACTGGGTACGGCGCTCGGCGTTGCCGTAGGCGCCTTCCTTCTCCATCCACATCGCCGAAGGCAGGATGAGATCGGCCGACAGCGCCGAGACGGTGGGATACACGTCCGAGACGACGACAAAAGCTTCCGGGTTGCGCCAGCCGGGGTAGATTTCATCGTTGATGTTGGGGCCGGCCTGCATATTGTTGGTGGTAGTGGTCCAGTAGCACTTGAGCTTGCCGTCTTTGAGCGCACGGCTTTGCGCCACCGCGTGCAGACCCACTTTGGCCGGCAGCGTGCCTTCGGGCAGTTGCCAGATTTCCTCGCTGATCGCACGGTGCATCGGATTGGTTACCACCATATCGGCCGGCAGGCGGTGGGCGAAGGTGCCCACCTCACGTGCGGTACCGCAGGCCGAGGGCTGACCGGTGAGCGAAAACGGCCCATTGCCCGGTTCGCTGATCTTGCCCACCAGGAGGTGGACGTTGTAGATCATGTTGTTCACCCAGGTGCCGCGGGTATGCTGGTTGAAGCCCATGGTCCAGAACGAGGTGATCTTCTTGTTCGGGTCGGCATACAGCTTGGCCAAGCGCTCCAGCCGCTCGGCCGGCACGCCGGACAGCTTGGAAACCTTCTCCAGGGTGTATTCGGAGACGAACTTGGCAAATTCCTCGAAGCTGCTGTCCTTGGCCGCGCCGGTGTCGCCCTTGGGTTTGCCATCGGCGCCGGGATAGCCGTTGCTGGTAGCCGCAGCTTCCAGCGGATGGTTGGGCCGCAGACCGTAGCCGATATCGGTTTCGCCGATCTTGAACTTGACGTTCTTGGCGACGAAATCCTTGTTCACCTTGTTGTGGCTGATGATGTAGTGACAGATGTAGTTGAGGATGGCCAGGTCGGTTTGCGGGACGAAGATCATCGGGTTGTCGGCCAGCTCGAAAGAGCGGTGCTCGAAAGTCGACAGCACATGCACTTCGCAACCGGGGTGACTCAAGCGGCGGTCGGTGATGCGGCTCCACAAAATCGGGTGCATCTCGGCCATGTTGCTGCCCCACAGCACGAAGGCGTCGGCATTCTCGATGTCGTCATAGCAGCCCATCGGCTCGTCGATGCCAAAGGTGCGCATGAAGCCGGCCACCGCCGAGGCCATGCAATGACGGGCGTTCGGGTCGATGTTGTTGGTACGGAAACCGGCCTTGTACAGCTTGGCCGCGGCGTAGCCTTCCCAAATGGTCCATTGGCCGGAGCCGAACATGGCCACCGAGTCCGGGCCGTGTTCCTTGATCGCGGCCTTCCACTTTTCTTCCATGATGTCGAAGGCCTGCTTCCAGGTGATCGGCGTGAACTCGCCGTTTTTGTCGTACTTGCCGTTTTTCATGCGCAGCAGCGGACGGGTGAGCCGGTCCTCGCCGTACATGATCTTGGACAGAAAGTAACCCTTGATGCAGTTGATGCCGCGATTGACCGGCGAATCCGGGTCGCCCTGGGTGGCCACCACCCGGCCGTTTTGCACACCCACCAGCACCGAACAGCCCACGCCACAGAAGCGACAGACTCCCTTGTCCCAGCGCACCTTGGTGGCCCCGGTTCCGTTCGGTTGCGCTGCCTGGGTCACCAGTGGAATACCGCCAATGCCCGCCGATGCCGCCGCGGCCGCAACCGCATTGGACTTGATGAATGCGCGTCGATCCATGTTCGTCATGCCTCCTGTAATTCAAGACCTTCGTCGGTGTACTCAAAGGCGAGGGTCACGCTGAGCGCATGCTCGGCCATGCTCACCGCCAGAATCGAATCGGTGACCGCGTAGCCCTCGCCGTCTTCAACGCTCACCACCATGCGGCCGCTCCGCTCGCAGCAGGCATGCACCTGCACGCCAGGAATGCCGCGATAACGCTCTTGTAGCGACACAAAGTGTTCCGGCTTGGCGCGAACCACCAGGCTTGCGATCTTCATCCCTCGTTCTCCATTGCAATGGCCCCTGCCGGGCAAGGTGCCACACAGGCGCCGCATCCAGTGCACGCCGCGGCATCGAGCGCTGGCAGCGCCACGCCGCCCAGACGCGGGCGAAAACGAATCGCCGAGTGTGGGCAGCATTCGCCACACACGCGGCACTCCACGCCCTGCCGAGCCAGACAGGTTTCGCCGACCGCGGCTTTCAGCGCCCAGGGCGCGCGGCCTTCGGTGCGCTTCAGGGCAGCCGGCTGGCAGCGGTCAACACACGCGCCACAGAAGCTGCATTCGCCACGGGAAAAATCGATCACCGGGTAACCGCCATCGCCATGCACGACGATTGCGGAGGGACAGGCCAGCACGCAGGCATCGCAACGGGTGCAACGCGCAACGAACGCTTCTTCGTCCACCGCCCAGGGCGGGCGCAGGCCAGGCAGGACGGTACGCAGACGGCCGCGCAGGAAGCCCCGACGCGACAGAGATGCGGTTTCCACGGCAATCCCCATGACGCTCATGGGGACATGTTGCGCCGCCGGGTTGGGCCCGGTCATTGACAGCAATCAAGTTGCGAACGAGTCGCAACTGGACTGCCGACGGGCCTCAGACGGTGGCCCGGAAGAATGCTCAATCGCCGGCGCGCAGGCGTTCCACCGCCCACACTGCGGCTTCCACCCGCGAGCGCAGGCCGAGCTTGCGCAGGATGTGCTTGACGTGCACCTTGACCGTGCCTTCGGCGATATCCAGCTCGCGCCCGATCAGCTTGTTCGACAGGCCACTGGCGATCAACTCCAGAATGCGCCGTTCCTGTTCGGTGAGGCCGGCTTCGGCAACGGTGTCCGGGCGGCGCTCGGCGCGCAGCGCGGCGGCCAGACAATGGGTCAGCTTGTCGCTTACCACCACCCGCCCGGCGGCGGCGTTGCGCAGCGCTTCGAGCATCTCCTCGGGCTCCATGTCCTTCAAAAGATACCCGTCGGCCCCGCCGCGCAGCGCGGCGACCAGGTCGTCGCCATGGTCGGAGACGGTGATCATCACCACGCGGGTGTCGAGCTTCGCCTCGCGCACCCCGCGCAAGACCTGCAGCCCGGAAAGGTCCTTCATGTTGAGGTCGAGCAGCAGCAGATCGGGCTGCAGCGCGCAGGCGAGCGCCAGCCCCTCCTCGCCACAGGCGGCCTCGCCGATCAGGCGAAATTCGGGCAGCGTTTGCAGCAATTGGGACAGCCCTTTACGGAACAAGGGGTGGTCGTCGACGATGACGACTCGGCAGACGGTTTCATTCATTCGATGCTCGCGAGCGGGTTGCGGTCAGCGGCCGACTGTTCGCGCTGCGCCGCTGGCGCCACCGGAAAGCGCAGGCTCACACAGGTGCCGCCGCCGACGCGGGTGTGCACCGCGATCTTTCCCTGAAGCCCCAGGGCGCGCTCGCGCATGATACTCAGGCCATAGTGATAGTGGCCTTCCTCGGCCACTTCCGGCAAGCCGATGCCGTCGTCCTCCACGTCGACGCTCAGTTCCCGCCCCTCGATGCAGGCAATACGCACCCAGCCGCGCTGCGCGCGCGCATGCCTGACCATGTTCGACAGCGCTTCGCGGACGATATGCAGCACGTGGATCTCCTGATTCGGGGTGAGATGACAGCCGCCCAGATCGGCGTGCAGTTCGATTGGCAGATCGCCGCGCGCGGCATACTCTTCGACGGTATTCGCCAGCAGGGTGCGGAAGTCGCCCTCCATCTTCAACCGGAAGGAGCCCAGCAGCTCGCGCAATTGGCGATAGGCCGAGCTGATGCCGTCGCGCAGGCCGGCCAGGATCGCACCGGCTTCGGCCGAGCGCGCCGGATCGGCCAGCACCGGCTGCAGCAGACTGACCTGGATCTTCATGTAAGACAACGATTGAGCGAGCGAGTCGTGCAGCTCGCGGGCGATGATCGAGCGTTCCTCCTGCAAGGCCAGCAGGCGCTCCTGCTCGGTCCGCCGGGCCATGCCGAGCGCCATGCCGATATGCCGCGAGAGCGCTTCGAGCAGCTGGCGCTGCCAGTCCTGCAGACGCCGGCCTGCCGGCAAGGCCAGGCGCAGCATGCCGTAGCTGCGCTCGGCATCGCGCAACGGCACCATCAGCACATCATGGCCGTCCTCGCGGTGATAGGTCCACGGCGCAGTCGCGCCGGAGCAGGCCGCACAATCCGCCACCGATTCGTCGCCGCCCCGCTCGCGGCACGGGCCAATGCTGCTCGCCAGCACCACCGCCGGCCCGCCGTGCTTGGGCAGCAAACAGGCAAAGCTGCCGGCCAAACCCAGGATCTGCTCGATGTCGCGCAAGGTTGCCTCATAGGTTTCGGGCGCGGCCGGCGCGTGGTACAGGCGCGCAATGGCATGGTAGAGCAGCTCCAGCGAACGGTTGGTGCGCTGCAGTTCAGCGGTTTTGTCCTGCACACGGCCCTCCAGGTCCCGATACAACTTGGAGAGCTCCTCGGCCATCTGGTTGAAGGCCGCCCCCACCCGGCCCAATTCGTCACGGCCGGTATGCTGTACCCGCGCGCCGAAGTCGCCGTGCGCAAAACGGGTGGCACTGCCCAGCAGATCGGCCAGCGGCCGATGCAGCGCGCGATGAACCCAATACAGCGCGCCGGCCACCACCAGCAGGGCGAGCGCGATTGCCAACCCCAGTGTGCCGCGCAATTGACCCACACTGGCCTCGGTGTCCTGCTCCAAAACCGCTACCAAGGTATTGAGCTGGTCGACGAAGGCGTCGACTTCGACCAGCATCTTTTCAATGTACTCAGCCGAGGATGGTGGCGGCCCGCCGCCGTTGGCTTCGAGGAAGAGCGGCTTCAGACGCAACCGCCAGGCCGCGTCCACGCCGCGGTATGTGGCTGCGAACACACTGCCAGGTTCGCGCTCCATGACACGCAGCAGCGATGGGTGCTGAAGATTGGCCTCGAAATGTTCGATCGCCGCGCTCACCCGCGCCTGCCGGTAGCGCCCGTGCAGCGCATCGGCCGCCACCAGGCTGGCAATCCGGTGGGTGAGCCGTCGGAGGCTACCGGCCACGTTGATTGCGCTGCCACGCCCCTGTATCGCCTCGGCCACCACCACCGACGCACTCATACCGGCTACGCTGATCAGCGTGACCGCCAACAAGGCCAGGCCAACCAGCAGCAAGATCGAGCGCTTTGCCAAAGCATCGCGAATTCGGCGCATCGGACATCTCCAGACTACGGGTGATGACGCCCCCAACGGACGAGTGCCTCGGAACCTGCCGCCGGCGCACGGGTTTGCGTCAACAAGCCGGGGTGAATGGAGGTATCCCTTTTTACCGCAGCGACCGCACCACCCACCCAACCCATGATTTTATCGGTTGAAAATCAACGATTTAACATATCTTTCCAATACCTCCAAAGAGGTATTCCGACAAAATTTGTCGGTCATAAGCCAGCTTCTACGCCCTGCGCGGGCTGACTAGACTGCGCCCCTAGGGTCACCGTAAAACACGGCTGCCGAGGAGTTTTCGATGCGCCACTTAAGCTGTTCGCCCACCGTGCAAATGCTCTCGCACATTGCGCCTTTCGACTGCCTCACCAGCGCCGAGCGCGAGCTGCTGGCCAGCGGCGCGCGCGCCTTACAGGTACGCCGCCATGAGGTCGTCGGCCTTGCGGGCCGTCCCGCCGAAGGACTGTACGTCGTGGTCGAAGGCGAGGTGAAGCGTTATCTGCTGTCGCCGTCCGGCGCGGAAAAAATCATACAGCTTGCCGGTGCGGGCGACACTTTTGGCGAAGAGGCCGCCCTGCTGGGCCGCACCGAAACGGTCACCGCCCAGGCCACTCGCGACAGCGTACTGGTATTGATTGCGAGCGCCCCGCTGCGCGAGGCGATGCATGCCAGCGGCGCGTTCAGCGCCGCGCTGCTCGCCCGGCTGAGCGAACGGATGTACGCCTTGATCGACAATCTACAACTGTGCATGCAACGCACCAGCACACAGCGGGTGGCACATTACTTGGCCCAACTCGCCCCGCGCGAGGCAAAGCAATACGACATCCATCTGGACACCGACAAACAAACCATCGCCGCGCAATTGAACCTGACGCCCGAAACCTTGTCACGAGCGCTCAATCGGCTGACCCGCGATGGCATGATCCGCCCGCGCGGACGGCGCGGCCTCACCCTGACCGATGTCGGAATGCTGCGTAGCTGTGCGGCGGGCTAGCAGGTGACGCGCTGTCCGCTCGACCGGACCGACGCGCTGGCGCCTTCATCGCCCGCGCCACCGCGGCAGCCAGGCGTTCTGCGGGGACACTGTCGCTGACCAGACGGGCAAATTGCCATAGCGCCTCGGCATCGCCCATCGCCCGATGGCGGGCGGTGCATTGCAGACCGTGCCGGGCGATGAGCGCATCCAGCCCATGGCGGTGATGTTCGGGATACAACGCACGTGAAAGCCACACGGTGCACAGCACCGGGGCGGTGAATTCGCCGCCGGCGCGCGCATATTCATGACGGATGAAGCCGTAATCGAAGCGCGCGTTATGGGCAACGAACACGCAGCCGTCGAGCAATTCCCGCACCACGGCGGCCAATTCGGCAAAGGCAGGGGCATCGGCCACCATGTGATCGGTAATGCCGACCAGTTCCTGGATCATGCGCGGAATCGGCATGCCTGGATTGACCAGGCTTTCCCAGCGCGCCACCACCTGCTGATCTTCGACACGTAAGATCGCGATTTCGGTGATCCGGTCATGCACCGGGTTGGCGCCGGTGGTTTCCAGATCGACGATGGCCAGCTTTTCGGGAAGCGACATGCTGCAGTCGGGCCGGCCCACAGTGCAGGCCGATGGCGTTGGGGCAGACAGCGCGCAGCCGACTGCCGGGCTGCCTCAGTGATTGGTGTCGTAATAGTAGGGTTTGACCGGCACGTGCGACTGGGCAATGCGCGCATTGCGCGCCAGGTCTTGTGGCTTGTCCCACCACAGCGCGCGGCCTTTTTTCTGCTCTTCGAGCTCTTCTGGATGCTTTTCCAGCCATTCGCGCATGAATTTGGTGTGTTCCGATTCGTAAAGCGCCACGGTTGGGCTCCTTGTCTTGCCGTCTTGTCGGGCGCGCATTCTACCGTGAAAGCGGCCCGATCGGCGGCCGCTCATCGAGTGCGACCTTCGCCGCGCACACGGCCGATACGCACCACCTCGGGCACCCGGCGCACCGCACGCATGACCCGCGCCAGATGCATACGATCGCGCACCTCCACGGTGAGATTGAGCGCGGTATAGGCCCCCTGTTCGTTATCCATGGTCAGATTCTGGATGTTGCAGTCGGCCTCCGAGATGGCGCTGGCCACACGCGCCAGCACGCCGCGCGCGTTCTTTGTCAGCACCCGGATGGTGACCTCGAACAGACGATCATCGTCGCCGGTTTCCCATTCCACATCCACCCAGCGCCCGCGGTCGCCGCGCAGCTTGGCTACGCTGGGGCAGTCGTGCAGATGTACCTCCAGCCCTTGCCCCTTGCGGATGGTACCGATGATCGGGTCGCCCGGAATCGGCTGACAGCAGCGCGCAAGCTGCACCGCAATGCCCTCGGAGCCGCGGATCAGGATCGCGCCTGCGGGCTTGGGCTTGATCACGTCCGGACGGCCGGATTCCAGGTCCTGCGCCTGCGCCAGGCGGCGCGCGACGATGACCGGCAGGCGTTTGCCCAGGCCAATGTCGGAAAAAACCTCTTTCTTGCTGCGCACCCCGCGGTCGCGCAGAAAACGGTCCCAGGCAAAGGTGGAAATCTGCCCGAGCGTCAGGCCATGCGGACGCAGCGCCTGGTTGAGCAACCGCTCGCCCAAGGCCACCGATTCTTCCAACTGGGCGTTCTTGATGAAGTGACGGATCTGCGCGCGCGCTTTACCGGTGCGCACATAAGATAGCCAAGCCGGATTGGGGCTGGCGTGCGCGGAAGAAATGATTTCTACCTGGTCGCCATTGCGCAGTTCGGTGCGCAATGGCATCAGATCGCCGTTGATCCGGCAGGCTACACAACGGTTGCCGATGTCGGTGTGCACCGCATAGGCGAAATCCACCGGGGTGGAACCCTTGGGCAGCGAAAAAATCGTGCCCTTGGGCGAGAACACATACACCTCACCGGGGAAAAGATCGATCTTCACATGCTCCAAAAACTCGGTGGCTTCGCCCGATGTGTGCTGCAACTCAAGTAGGGATTGAAGCCACGAGTGAGTCTTTTGCTGCAGCTCAGTAAGCGTCTTTTCGTCTTCCTTATACAGCCAGTGTGAAGCCACACCGCTTTCGGCAATATGGTGCATCTCGCGGGTGCGGATCTGCACCTCGACCGGGGTGCCGAACGGCCCGATCAGCGTGGTGTGCAGCGACTGGTAACCGTTGGCCTTGGGAATGGCGATGTAGTCCTTGAACTTGCCGGGCACCGGCTTGTACATCGAATGCAGCGCCCCCAGGGCGAGATAGCAACCGGCCACATCCGGCACGATCACCCTGAAACCGTAAATGTCGAGCACCTGCGAGAAAGACAGGCGCTTTTCCACCATCTTGCGGTAGATCGAAAACAGGTGTTTTTCCCGTCCCTGCACCTCGGCCGAGATACCCCATTGCGGCAGCCGCTCTTCGATGGCGGCCAGCACCTTGCCCACCACCTCGCGGCGATTGCCGCGCGCCGCCTTGATGGCGCGCGACAGCACGCGGTAACGCATGGGGAATTTGTGCTCGAAGGACAGCTCCTGAAGCTCGCGGTACAAGTTGTTGAGCCCCAGACGGTTGGCGATCGGTGCGTAGATTTCCAGCGTTTCGTTGGCAATCCGGCGGCGTTTGGCCGGACGCACGCAATCGAGGGTGCGCATGTTGTGCAGGCGATCGGCCAGTTTGATCAGAATCACCCGCAAATCGGTGGTCATGGCCAGCAACATCTTGCGGAAGTTCTCGGCCTGCGCCTCTTCATGGGAACGAAACTCGATCTTGTCGAGTTTGGACAACCCATCGACCAGCTCCGCAGCGGTCTTGCCGAAGCGTTCGGCAATCTCCGCCTTGGAGATATGGGTGTCCTCCATCACATCATGGAGCAGCGCGGCAATCAACGCCTGGCTGTCGAGGTTCCAGTCGGCGACGATGGAAGCCACCGCCACCGGGTGCGAAATGTAGGGTTCGCCGCTGATACGGAACTGCCCTTCATGGGCATTGGCCGAGAAGTGGTAAGCCGCTTCGATGCGGCCGATGTCCTCCGGCTTTAGGTAGGTGGCAAGCTTGCTCTTGAGGCGTTCGAAATCCAGCGACAACACACTGGAGGCGGGCGGACGGAAGGGTTCCGGCGATGGGGCGGCAGATGCGTCCATGGCTGGAACTCCTTCCCCCGCGGGCGATCAGGCCTGCCCGCGGTTCAGGACTTCCAGCCCGACCTTGCCCGCTGCAATTTCGCGCAGCGCGATGACCGTGGGTTTGTCTTTGTCGCCTTTGTCCAGCTCGATCTGCGGCGTGCCGCCAGCGGTGAGTTGGCGCGCACGGTAGGTGGCTGCCAGGGTGAGCTGAAACCGGTTGGGGATTTTTTTCAGACAATCTTCAACGGTGATGCGGGCCATGGAGTTCAGTCCTGTTCGAGAAAATCGAAATATTGCAGATGGCGGGCATGCTGTTTGGCATAACGCAGCCGGGCTGCGCGCACGACCGCAACCAGGTCATCGACCGCCGTCTGCAACTCGTTGTTAATTATAACGTAGTCGAACTCCCCCACATGGCGCATCTCGCCACGGGCAGCCAGCAACCGACGGGCAATCACCGCCTCGCTATCGGTGCCGCGCCCGCGCAGGCGCACCTCCAGCTCCTGCAAAGACGGCGGCAGAATGAACACCCCGACCGCATCCGGGAACACCTTGCGCACCTGCTGTGCGCCCTGCCAATCGATCTCCAGCAAGGTGTCGCGCCCGGCGGCAATCTGTTCTTGGAGCCAGGTGCGCGAGGTGGCGTAGTAGTTGCCGTGCACCTCGGCCCATTCCAAGAACTCGCCGCGATCGCGCAGGCTGCAGAAGCGGTCGACGTCCACGAAATGGTATTCGCGGCCGTTTTGCTCGCCCGGACGCGGCTCGCGGGTGGTGTAGGAAATCGACAATTGCACCTTGGGATCGCGCGCAAGCAAACCACGCACCAAAGTGGTCTTGCCGGCGCCCGAGGGCGCGGTGACGATGAACAGGGTTCCGGACATGGCAAAGGTGGAACGCGTTGCGGGTGATCCATCTTACTACGACCACCGCCCGATGCACTGCACCGCAGCTACGCCCGGCGGCCAGTGCCTATTCGATGTTCTGCACCTGCTCGCGCATCTGCTCGATCAGCACCTTCATCTCCATCGCCGCGCCGGTGAGGTCGGCGGCAGCGGATTTCGATGCCAGCGTGTTGGCTTCGCGGTTGAGTTCCTGCATCAGAAAATCCAGGCGCTTGCCGGCAGCGCCGCCGGCGGCAAGGATATGATCGACTTCGTCCAGATGCGCGGCCAGACGGGAAAGCTCCTCGGCCACGTCGATACGCTGGGCGAACAGCGCGACTTCCTGACGGATACGATCTTCATCCACGCTGGCGAGCGCCTCACGCAGGCGGGTGAGGAGCTTGTCCTGATACTCGGCGACGATGGCCGGCACCCGTGGCGCCAACTGGGTGACCAGCGCGCGCATGCGCGCGGTGCGTTCGCGGATCATGACGGCCAGTTTTTCACCTTCGCGCCGACGCGTGGCCCTCAGTTCAGCAAGCGCGGCGCGCGCCAACTCGACGATCGCAGGCTGCATCGCGTCGAACGCCGGACTGTCGTCGGCCAGCATGCCCGGCCAGCGCAGCACCTCGGCCACGCTCAGCCCAGCCGCCTGGGGCAGACGTGCGCGCACCGCCGCTTCGACTTCGCATAACTGCTCCAGCAGCCCGGCATTGAGCGCCAGCCTGCGCGGCGCGGCATCGCTGGCTTGCACGGTCAGACGACATTCCACTTTGCCACGCGACAAGTGGGCGGCGATCAGCTCGCGTAAAACCGGCTCGGCCTGGCGCAGCTCATCGGCAATCCGGAATGCCAGATCGAGATAACGGGAATTGACGCTGCGTAATTCCAGATGAAGGCGCACGCCGTCCAGGTCGCGGGTCTGCACCGCAAAACCGGTCATGCTATGAATCATGAATGAATCTCCGGGAACTGTCGGGATCGTTTACACTGCGCCTGCCGTCATCACGGTGCGATAAAGCGCAATATCCTACCCTGCACGCCGATGCCGCCTCAAGCAAACGCCCCTCTGCCAAACGGTTTCCAGCTCGATCAGTACCGCATCGACCGGCAACTGTCGCTCGGCGGCTTTTCCATCGTCTATCTGGCCTACGACCCGGATGAGACCCCGGTGGCCATCAAGGAGTACTTGCCCAATTCGCTGGCGATCCGCAAGGAAGGCGAAATCGAACCGCGGGTGCCCGAGGAAAACATGCCGGCTTTCCGCTACGGGATGAAATGCTTTTTCGAAGAAGGGCGCTCGCTTGCCCGCCTGATGCATCCGAACGTGGTGCGGGTGCTCAATTTTTTCCGTGCCAATGGCACGGTGTATATGGTGATGCAGTTCGAACGCGGCCGCACCCTGCACGATTATATCCACCGCCACCGCGGCGAAGTGGGCGAACGCTTCATCCGCGGGGTATTCACCCGCATGCTCAATGGCCTGCGCGAAGTGCACGCGCACAAGCTGCTGCACTTGGACATCAAACCGTCGAATATTTACCTGCGCTACGACGGCACCCCGGTGCTGCTCGATTTTGGCGCCGCGCGTCAAACCCTGCTCGCCGACCAGCCGATGCTCAAACCGATGTACACGCCCGGCTTTGCTTCGCCCGAACAGCTCAACAACCGTGACGCGCTCGGCCCATGGAGCGACATCTACAGCGTCGGCGCCAGCCTCTACGCCTGCATCGTAGGCCACGCGCCGCCGCGCTCGGACGAACGCCTGGAAAAGGACTGCCTGCAACCGGTCAGCCGCAGTCACGCCAACAAGTATTCCGCACAGTTGCTCGAAACCATTGACTGGTGTCTGAAGCTCGATCCGCTCGAACGCCCGCAAAGCGTGTATTCACTCCAGAAAGCACTGATGCGCAAGGAAGCCGGCGAGGCCATGCCCGCCGGCTGGTTTGCCGATCTCGGTACCCGTCTCCGGTCTTTCATCGGCCGTAGCTGAGGGAGTTTGCGTTGAAATTCACCATTTACCAGGAAAGCCGCGTCGGACGACGCAAATCGAATCAGGATCGCATCGCCTACTGCTATTCCCGCGACGCCCTGCTGCTGGTGCTGGCCGACGGCATGGGCGGTCATCTGCACGGCGAAGTCGCCGCGCAGATCGCGGTGCAGTTCATCACGCAGGCTTTTCAGCGCGAAGCCCTGCCGCTCTTGCACGACCCGTCGATGTTCCTGTCCCGTGCGCTGGCCAACGCCCACAACGCCATCCTGGACTACGCTTTCGACAAGGACCTGCCCGAGGCGCCGCGCACCACGGTGGTTGCCTGCGTGGTGCAGGAAGGACAAGCACAATGGGCGCATGCCGGCGATTCGCGCCTGTATCTGCTGCGCGGCGGACGCATCATCGCGCAGACCCGCGACCACTCGCGGGTACAGTTGATGATGGATCAAGGCTTGCTCGACGCCCAGAGCGCTTCCCGACATCCAGGGCGCAACCGTATTTATTCCTGCCTGGGTGGCAGCCATCCGCCGCAGGTGGAATTCTCCAAACCGGTCGCACTGCGCGACAATGACACCCTGGCGCTGTGCAGCGACGGCCTGTGGGGGCCGCTGGGCGATGCTGGCATCCTGCTCGGCCTGTCGGACACTTTCGTGCAGGAAGCGGTCCCGCGGCTAATGGACAAGGCCGAGCAACTCGCCGGGGCGGGCTGCGACAATCTTTCCCTGATCGCGGTACGCTGGCATGACGACAGCGCACCGCTGTCGGCCGATTCGGTCTCGACCCAGACCATGGCCATGAACGATTTTGCCACCAAGCTCGACAGCTTCGAACTCAGCCGCACCCCGGCCAACGACATCGAACTGACCGACGACGAAATCGAGCGCGCGATTGCCGAGATCAACGCTGCGATCCAAAAATTCAGCAAATAAACGAAAGGACTTTCCCGATGCGCCCCAGCCAACGCCTAGCCGACGAGCTGCGCCCGGTTCGCCTCACCCGCCACTACACCTGCCATGCCGAAGGTTCGGTGCTGGTCGAGTTCGGCCACACCCGGGTGCTATGCACCGCCAGCGTGGAAGAGACGGTACCGCCTTTCCTGCGCGGCAAGGGCCAAGGTTGGGTGACCGCCGAATACGGCATGCTGCCGCGCGCCACCCACACCCGCAGCGCCCGCGAAGCCGCCAAAGGCAAACAAAGCGGCCGCACGCTGGAAATCCAGCGTCTGATCGGCCGCAGCCTGCGCGCGGTGGTGGATCTTGCCGCACTGGGCGAGCGCCAGGTAACCGTTGATTGCGACGTACTGCAAGCCGACGGCGGCACCCGCACCGCGGCGATCACCGGCGGCTGTGTGGCCTTGCACGATGCGCTCGCTCGCCTGCAAACCGAAGGCACGCTCGCCACCAACCCGCTACGGGATCTAGTCGCTGCCGTCTCGGTGGGGCTGTACCGCGGCACCCCGGTACTGGACCTCGACTACGATGAAGATTCCGCCTGCGACACCGATATGAACGTGGTCATGACTGGCGCCGGCGGCTTGGTCGAAGTACAGGGCACAGCCGAAGGCATGCCGTTTTCCCGGGCTGAGTGCGATGCGCTGCTGGATCTGGCCGAACACGGCATCGGCCGTCTGATCGAAATCCAACGGGCCGCACTGGCCACCTGAACCGCCACGCCTGACCCCTGGAGCCCCCATGAGCACCCGGCTCGTTCTTGCCAGCAACAACGCCAAAAAAGCCGCCGAACTGCAAGCCCTGCTCGCACCGCTCGGCCTGCAAGTGATCCCACAGGCCGCACTGGGTGTAGCCGAGGCCGAAGAACCGCATGTCACTTTCGTCGAAAACGCCCTGGCCAAGGCCCGCCATGCCGCCGCAGCCACCGGCCTGCCGGCGATCGCCGACGATTCCGGGTTGTGCGTCGCCGCGCTGGGCGGCGCGCCCGGCGTGCATTCGGCGCGCTATGCCGGCGAACCGAAGTCCGACGCGCGCAACAACGCCCTGCTACTCGAACGCTTAGCCGGTGTCGCCGACCGTCGCGCGCATTTCGTCTCGGTGGTAGTGCTGGTGCGTGCGGCCGACGATCCGCAACCGCTGATCGCCGATGGCCAATGGCACGGCGAAATCCTCCAAGCCCCGCGCGGCGAGGGCGGCTTTGGCTACGACCCGCTGTTCTGGCTGCCGGAACTCGGCCAGACCGCCGCCGAGCTGGATGCCGCGCTTAAAAACACGCTGAGCCACCGGGGCGCAGCCATGCGTCACCTGCTCGACCGCCTGAAAGCACACCCTCTGTGAGCGCCCGCCGCATCATCCCGCTTACCGCGATAGCGCCCGCGGCAAGCCCAGCCCCCCTGCCGCAACGCCCGCAACTGAGTGTCCCGCCGCCGCTGGCGCTGTACATCCACTATCCCTGGTGTGTCAGAAAGTGTCCGTACTGCGACTTCAATTCCCACACCGTACGCGCGGCCGAGCCGCCGCATGCGGCATACGTGGACGCGCTGATTGCCGACCTCATTGCCGCCCTACCCCAGATCTGGGGCCGGCGGGTGGTCAGCGTATTCCTCGGAGGCGGCACACCCAGCCTGCTGCCAGCGACCGAACTCGACCGTCTGCTCACCGCGGTGCGCACCTTGCTGCCACTGGAACCAGGCGCCGAGATCACCCTGGAAGCCAACCCCGGCACCGTGGAAGCCGCGCGCTTGCGCGACTACCGCAGCGCCGGCGTCACCCGGGTGTCGCTGGGCGTGCAGAGCTTCGACGACCGTTTGCTGGCCGCCATCGGCCGCATCCACGACGGCCGCGAGGCGCGGGAGGCGGTGGACGTGGCGCTGTCGACCTTCGAGCGAGTCAACCTCGACCTGATGTACGCACTACCCGGCCAGGACATCAAGCAAGCGCTGGCCGACCTTGGTACCGCCATCGCCAGCGGGGTCGGACACCTGTCCTGCTACCACCTCACCCTGGAGCCCAACACCCCCTTCGCCCGCCAGCCGCCGCCGCTGCCGGACGCCGACCTGGCCGCCGACATGCAAGAGGCCATCGAGCACACGCTGGCCGACGCCGGCTTCCATCACTACGAGATTTCCGCCTTTGCCCGGCGAGGCGAGCAATGCCGTCATAACCTCAACTACTGGACTTTCGGCGATTATCTGGGCATTGGCGCCGGCGCGCACGGCAAGCTCTCCAGCCATTGGGGCATCGAGCGCCAGATGCGCCACAAACATCCCGAGCGCTATCTTGCCGCCGCCCAAAGCGGCGATTTCATCCAAGAAAAACGCGAGGTAAGCGTGGCCGAGCTGCCCTTTGAATTCATGATGAACGCCCTGCGGCTTATCGACGGCGTGCCGGCAGCGCTGTTTGCCGCGCGCACCGGCATCCCGCTCGCCGCCATCGCCGCGCCGCTGGCCGAAGCCCGCGGTCGCGCACTGCTGGCCTCCGAACCGGAGCGTCTGCGCCCCACTACGCTGGGTCGGCGCTTTCTCAACGATTTGCTGCAGCTATTTCTGGACGACCGGCAGTAGGGCCGCCGTGGCATGAATGACGCGCTGTCGGGGCGCGCGGTCAAGGGGCCTCACACATGCAGTGCGCATACAGATGGTCGCGGTCGTGCCACTGCAACAAGTCCGCGGCTGCACCCTCCAGTTGCCCCAGTAAACGGGCCAAGGCGGAGCGGCTTGCGGGCGCCGTATCCAGGCCCGCGGCCTCGAGCAGACTGCGCAATAGGCGGCGCATCGGCGAAGGCTGCGCAGCCGGCCAGGTCAGATCGAAGCGCTCGATCCCGGCCCGGGCAGCGGCCGCACGCACCGCCGCATCCAGCCCTCCCAACTGATCCACCAGCCCGAGCTTGTCGGCCGCCGTGCCGGTCCACACCCGACCGCGGGCGACCACGTTCACCTCTTCTACGCGCATCTGACGAGCCTTGGCCACCACTTGCAGAAAGCGCCGATATCCATGCTCGATGCCCAATTGCAGCGCTTGCGCAGCGGCCGGCGCCATTGGCCGGCGCAGATCGAAGGCGCCGGCCAAAGGTCCGGTACCCACGCCGTCGACCGCCACGCCCACGCGCGCCAGCGGCTCGCTGAATTCTGGAAAAAGCGCAAAGACGCCGATCGAACCGGTCAGGCTCAGCGGGCTCGCCCAGATCTCGTCGGCCCCGGCGGCAATCCAATAGCCGCCGGATGCCGCCACCGAGCTCATCGAGGCCACCACCGGCTTGCCCGCCTGACGAGTGAGTTCGAGTTCGCGCCGGATCAACTCCGACGCCCATGCGCTGCCCCCTGGCGAATCGATACGCAGCACCACCGCTTTGACGCTGTCGTCTTCGCGCACCTCGCGGATCAGCCGGGCCAGGGTGTCGCCACCGACCGTACCGGGCGGCTGCTCGCCATCGATGATGGCCCCCTGTGCCACCAACACCGCAATCCGCTCACGCTCGGCCGGACGCTCGGCACGCACCGCCGCCAGATAGGCGTCCGCGCTGATCTGACGGAAACCGTCAAGATCGCCATCGCGCAGATCATCCGCCGCGGTGTCGGCCGCCCCCACCCGTTCGATCAGCAGTTTTCGCCATTCATCGCGGGTGCTGAGCCGATCGACCAGTCCGGCAGCCAGCGCTGCGCGTGCGGCATCGCCTTCGGCGGCCGCCAAAACCGCCGGATAGTCGGCGATGTAGCGCTCCAGCGCGGACATCTCCAGCTTGCGCGCAGCGGCAATTTCACTTCGCACTACGCCCCACAGGCCATCGAGTAGATCGCGGGTGGCCTCGCGGTCCTCATTCGACATATCGCGCCGGGTAAACGGCTCGCTGAACGACTTGTATTCGCCCACCCGGAACACGTGCACCTTGATTCCGAGCCGTTCGAGCGCCTCGCCAAAATAGGTCACATAGCGCGCCAACCCACCCAGCAGCACAAAACCATCCGGCGCCAGATGGATTTCGTCGGCCACCGAACCCAGGTAATACTGGGCCTGAGTGAAACGCTCCCCGCGCACCAGCACCGGCTTGCCGGCGGCACGAAAATCCTGCAGGGCCTGACGCAGTTCGGCCAATTTGGACAGTCCGCCGCCTTGCAACCCGTCGGTCTCCAGCACCAACATGCTGATGCGCGCGTCGTCCCGTGCGGCAGCGATGGCTTCGAGCAGATCGGCCAGTACGATCTGCCCTTCGGCAGGGCGGTTGTCGCGCAGCAGACTCAAAGGATCGTCGAAGGCCGCCTGCTCGACCAGCACACCACGTGGCTTGACTAACAGCGCCGCACTGTCGGGCACCTGCGGCCCAGGGCGAAGGATCAGAGCGAGCACCGCTCCCAGCAGCAATAGTATGACGAAATTCACCAGCGTTCGACGCACCGCGTCCAGCCACCGCCAGAGGGCTCCCAGCAGCCGACCGCTGAAGCCGAAAATTTTTCCGATCATGTAAGGCGCTCCTTGGGTCTCCACGGCGTAACCCGTACGCCTGCAGCCATCACACAGAGCTTACCGGAAGTTGCCACGGATCGAAGGCACCCCGGCTCAGGCACGACGCCGGAACACCACGTCCCACACCCCGTGGCCGAGGCGCAGACCACGCTGCTCGAACTTGGTCAGCGGACGATAATCGGGGCGCGGGGCAAAACCGTTGGCACTGTTTTCCAGCGCCGGCTCGGCGGTAAGCACCTCCAGCATCCAATGCGCGTAGTCCTCCCAATCGGTTGCGCAGTGCAGGTAACCGCCGGGCGCGAGCTTGGCAGCGATCAGCGCGACGAAATCGGGTTGGATGATGCGCCGTTTATGGTGGCGCTTCTTGCGCCAGGGATCGGGGAAAAACACGTGCACGCCGGCCAAAACGCCGTCCGGGATCATGTCACGCAACACCTCGACCGCGTCATGCTGAACGATGCGCACATTTCCCAGGCTCTGTTCGGCCACCAACTTGCACAGCGCGCCTACGCCGGGAGTGTGCACCTCGATACCCAAATAGTCGTTCTCCGGGTGTGCGGCGGCAATGCGTGCAGTGGTCTCGCCCATGCCGAAACCGATTTCCACGATCTTCGGCGCGCAGCGCCCGAACACCGCATCGAGATCCACCGGCGCTTCGCGGTAGGGCACGCCGATCCGCGGCAGCATGGTGTCCAGATAACGCTGTTGAGCGTCCGAGATGCGCCCTTGACGCAGCACAAAACTGCGAATCGAACGGCGCGAAAACCGCTGCGCCTCGCCCTGCGGCAGGCTGCGATCATGAATACCGACACTCATGCTCAGGTCCCGATCAGGCCGCTGCTGGGCGAACTGGGATCGGCCGAATAAAGCTTACGCGGCATGCGCCCCGCCAGAAAAGCCTCGCGCCCGGCAGCCACCGCTTTTTTCATTGCGCCGGCCATCAACACCGGGTTGCGCGCCGCGGCAATGGCGGTGTTCATCAACACCCCATCGCAGCCCAACTCCATGGCAATGGCCGCGTCCGAGGCAGTACCCACCCCGGCGTCGACGATCACCGGCACCTTGGCGTTATCGATGATCAGCCGCAGATTCCACGGATTGACAATGCCCATGCCCGAGCCGATCAGCGAAGCCAGCGGCATCACCGCGACACAACCGAGCTCTTCCAACATCTTGGCCTGGACGGGATCGTCCGAGCAGTACACCATGACCTCAAACCCCTCTCTGACCAGGATTTCAGCCGCCTTCAGGGTCTCGGGCATGTTGGGAAACAAGGTAGCCGGATCGCCCAGCACCTCCAACTTGACCAACGCATGGCCATCGAGCAGCTCGCGCGCCAGCCGCAGAGTACGCACTGCATCCTCGGCGCTGTAACAGCCTGCGGTGTTGGGCAGGATGGTGAACCGGTCAGGTGGCAGCACATCGAGCAAGTTGGGCTCATCCGGATTTTGGCCGATGTTGGTGCGACGGATGGCCACGGTCACGATCTGGGCCCCGCTGGCCTCGACCGCTGCGCAGGTTTCGGCAAAATCCCGGTATTTACCGGTACCGACCAGCAGGCGAGACGCGTAAGACCTACCCGCGATCACCAAGGCATCGTTCATGATGGACCTGTCTCCGAAAAAGTTGCAAAGAGTGCTGGAACGCGTCGCCTGACGCACTCAACCGCCACCGACCGCGACTACGATCTCCAGCCGGTCGCCGTCGGCGAGCACGGTTTCGGCATGGCGCGCACGCGGCACGATCTCGCCGTTGCGCTCGACGGCCAGACGCTTGCCGGCCAGACCACGGCGCAGCAACAACTCGGACACGGTAAGTCCGTCATCCAAGGATTCGGCCTGGCCATTGATGATGAGTTGGATCATGAAACCCGACATGCGCAATGGGCCAGCATCGCTGGCTTGAGCGCCGATCTTATCACGCTAGCCGATTGCACGCCCCTGGACCGCTCCATTACAATTTCGGCCGCCGGCGAAACTTTTCCGCCGCCCTCAGAGCGGGCGTCGTATAACGGCTATTACCTCAGCTTCCCAAGCTGATGACGAGGGTTCGACTCCCTTCGCCCGCTCCACTCTGACTTCAAGCACTTAGGTCAGCATCCGGCCTGGGCGTTTTTGCGTCCGGCTGCAGCCGCGATTGCAAACGCTTTGTAAGCGCTCGCCTCACTGACTCGCCTGCTGCATCGGGGACGAGACATTACCGGCAGCGCCCTGCAACCGGCGCCGAAAACATCACGATGGCAAACCGATAACCCTTCGCCTGCATGCTCGGAGAAGGTAGAGTTGTGGGATCGCAAAAACCCGCCATCGGGGAGATCGCTCATGACTTGCCCGCTTTGTGTCCGTACCGACGAAGTGCTGGTGTGGGACGATCAGCTCTGCCGGGTAATCGCGGTCGCGGACGACGACTATCCCGGTTTTTGTCGGGTCATCTGGCAGCATCACGTGGCGGAAATGAGCGATCTGGCCGTGCCCGAGCAACGGCATCTGCTCAATGTGGTGTTGGCTACTGAAATCGCTTTGCGCGAGACGATGCAGCCCCACAAAATCAATCTGGCAAGTCTTGGCAATGTGGTGCCACACCTGCACTGGCATGTGATTCCACGTTTTACCGACGACCGCCACTTCCCGCAACCGATATGGGGCGTGGCGCAGCGTGCGTCGAGCGCACCCCGGCCGGCGCCCGACCGGCTCGCCTTGGGCACGGCGATTGGCCATGCACTGGCGGAACTGACCGCAGGCTGAATCAGGCGCCGCGCGGCTCGCCGAGGGAACACATCATGGACTACCGCAATCCGGCTGAATGCCTGGCCGAGATCGCCAGACTGAATCCTCTGGAGGTCGACCGTACCCGCACTTTGCTTACCCGCATCGTCGGCAGCCTGCTCGAGGCGATGCCGGCGCTCAACCAGCATCTGGAGGTGCTCGAAGCGGCACGCGAGACAATCGCCCGGGTTCAGGCCGAGTGCGCGCGCCGCTACGCCGCCCACCCTTTGCCGCCCGACAGCGAGGAAAACAACACCCTGCAAAGCGTGGTCGGTCTATGGCAGGCGATGGCACGCTCCTACGCGCACATTGCGCGCCAGGACGCGCCCCATGGCACGCTGGCCGAACAACTGCCGCTGCTCATCCAGCGCCGGTTGCACTACACCGGCTTGGCGCTGCTCGAATACCTGCGCGCACACCGGGCCGTACCAAACGGGCTGTGGCTCGATCTGCACGATTGTGCCGCACTGGCCGAACGCAGCGGCAAGCTGCGCATCCGTGTCAGCGACCCGCTCAACGAAGTCTGGCGCGCACAAAGTCCGTTGGAAGCTTATATCGCTGTGTTGCTGGTGGAGCTGGCCAATCCGTTCGGCCGCTCTGAGGACGAGTTCAAACTGATCTGTAAATGGGCGCAGCGTTTCGCGCCCTATTGCGACCTCGCCGTGCAGCCAGACCGCTCCCGTAACGCGGTCTATGCTTTGGACTTTTCCCAAGACCATGCGCTGCGCCCGCTTGGCATGTTGCCGGCAACCGACAGCGTGCGCCGCTTCGATGGCAGCCGTCTTGCCGCACAGATGCAGGCGGCGTTCGGACAACTGAAGCGGGGCGCCAGCCCGGCATCGCTCGGCCTGGGCCGTGACACCGCGGCCTCGACCGCTGCGCGTCTGCTGGTTTCGCTCTACCGCCCTTGGGGTCTGGGCTCGGCCGGGCGCCGCTTTCCGCGGCGTGGCGCTAAAGGTACGACATCGCTTTGCGGCGACTGGCTGGCCATTGGCTACCATGTTGCCGGCCGCATCTTCGAACAGCCCAGACCATATAACGGTCTCAACAGTCTGCATAGCGACATCGGCCTGCTCACCTTTGGCGAGCGCGCCCCCGAGGCGACTCAGCCGATTAGCGCTGCCGAGCGCGAGCGTCGCGCCGAAGCACTGGGTTTTGCCTGTGTGCGTTGGCAGGTGGCAGACCAGTCGGTCAGCGGTTTTCGTCTGGTGCAGATGCAAGAGCACGAACGGCTCGAACATCACCAGTTGATCGGCATACGCCCACCGGATGGGGAGCATTTTCTGCTCGCCCAGATCAGCTGGTTGATGTACCGCAACGATGGCGTCATGGAAGCCGGTGTGCAGGTGTTGCCCGGACTGCCACAGGTGATTGCCGCGCGTGTGTTGACGCTGCAGCCCGGCAACCGCACGCCCTACAGTCAGGCTTTTCTGCTGCCGGGCTCGGCTGCACTCAATACCGCGGATGCCCTGGTGCTGCCGCAGGGCTGGTTCCAGCCCAATCGCGTGCTCGAGGTGTTCCGCGATGGCACCCCCTGGCACTACCGCTTACGCAAATCCCTTGCCCAAGGCCCCAATTTTGAACAAGTCAGCTTCGAGATTTTGGCCAAACAGTGAAGCCGTGCGCTTCACTCCGACGCCAGACGTGCCTTGGGAAACCGCACGCTGAACCGGCTGCCTTGGCCGAGACGGCTGTCGATATGAAGTTCGGCCTGGTGACGGCTCAGGATGTGCTTGACGATCGCCAAACCCAGACCGGTACCGCCGGTCTCCCGCGAGCGCCCCAGATCCACACGGTAAAAGCGTTCGGTCAATCGCGGCAGATGTTCGGGCGCAATGCCAATGCCGTTGTCTTCCACGGCGAACTCCGCACCATGGGCGTCACATGTCCACTGCAGACGGATCTTGCCGCCCGGCGGGGTATAACGCACCGCGTTACTGGCCAAATTGGCAAAGGCGCTGTGCAATTCTTTCTGGCTGCCAAGCAGCACGCCACCGCCATCGATTTCCAGGGTCACTTCATGTTTGCCGGCTGACAGCAGTTCAGCCTGCTGGTGCACTTCGCGCAGCAGTCCGGCAACATCCACACGCTCTTCGACCGGCGCCGGTGCGCCGGTTTCCAACGCGGACAGGGTCAGCAGGTCTTCGATCAGACGCTGCATGCGGGTGGACTGATCATGCGCAAGTTTGATGAAACGCTCGATATCCTCGCGCGGAAAGTCCTCCCAACCATCCATCAAGGTTTCCAGAAAGCCACTGACCACGGTCAGCGGCGTGCGCAATTCATGAGAGACATTGGCCACGAAATCGCGCCGCATGGTCTCCAGCTTTTCGATTTGCGTAATGTCGCGTGAGACCACCATTTTTTGGTCGTCACCAAAGGGAATGACCTGTACCAGCAAAGTCAACCCTTTGCGCCGCGCCGACACCAGCACCAGCGGTTCGGCATAATGGCCTGCGGCAAGGTAGCGGCAAAACTCGGGCTGGCGCACCAGATTGGTCACCGGCACGCCGAGATCCGTGGCATGGTCCAAGCCGAAATGCTCTTCGGCCTTACGATTGATCCACTCGATCGTTTCATGTTCCGAAAGATAAAGCACGCCATCGGGCATAGCCTGACTGGCCTCGCGGAATCGTTCGAGGGCGGCCGATAGGCGTTCGCGGCTGTCATAGGCCAGCTTCGCCCGCCGGTCCAGATCGGCAAACAAAAATCCCCACACCCCTCGCACCCGCGGCACCGGCGTGCCGACCGGCTGGCGGGTCCACAAAGCGAGCTGCTGCATACAGCGCAAATGATGCCAGCCGACCACCAGCAGCCCCACCAGCATCGAGGCCAGGCCGATATCGAGGCCGGCCAAAAGGGTCACGGTGGCCCCCAGCATGGCAAGCGACAACAGCGTGACCAGTGCGCCCGCCCAAATGTATCGAACCGGCCGGATTGCCATATCGGGCTGGGGACTCAACGCGACGTATCGCTGTGATCGGCCTGCGCCGAGAAACGATAACCGCTGCCCCGTACCGTCTGAATGAAGCGGTCGCAGCCGGTCGGCTCCAGCGCACCGCGCAAGCGGCGGATATGCACATCGACCGTGCGTTCTTCCACGAACACATGATCGCCCCACACCTGGTCGAGTAGTTGCGCGCGCGAATGCACCCGCTCCGGATGGGTCATCAAAAAATGCAGCAGGCGAAATTCGGTGGGCCCCAGGTTGACCGGCCGATCGCCGGCGCTCACCCGGTGGGTGGCCGGGTCCAGCCGCAGCTCGCCGATCGTCACCGCATCTTCGGTGGCTTGCGGCGCCCGCCGGCGCAGCACGGCTTTGATACGCGCGACCAGCTCACGGGGGCTGAACGGCTTGGTGATGTAATCGTCCGCGCCGATTTCCAGTCCGGACACCTTGTCCTGTTCTTCGCCCCGCGCGGTCAACATGATGATCGGAATTTCTCGGGTGCGCTCGTCGGCGCGCAGGCGCCTTGCAAACTCGATGCCCGACATGCCGGGCAACATCCAGTCGAGCAGCACCAAATCGGGCAAGGCGTCACGCACGATACGCTGGGCGGTTTCGGCATCCGCCGCGCGCACCACATGATGGCCGGCGCGGGCGAGGTTGGCGGCGATCAATTCCTGAATCGCCGGTTCATCTTCCACGAGCAAGATATTGGCTGGCATGGCAGGCTCCGTTTGACTGCGGCCAGTGTATTGCAGCAGCTTGAACTTTTTATGACACGTCATCGACCCGCAACGGCGGACCGATGAGCGCCGCCCACCGGCCTGCTAAGCGCTCAGCAGGGATGAATGGGGATTCGGGTATTATGATGACCTTCGATCGGAGCTGTGCACCCATGGCAGGACTCGACCCAACCACCCCCTTTCCAACCGGCATCACGCTGCATCGCGCCAGCCGTGTGCTGGAGATCAGTTTTGAAGACGGGCGCAGTTTCCGCCTGCCTTTCGAGTTTTTACGTGTGTATTCGCCTTCGGCCGAGGTGCGCGGCCACGGCGCCGGTCAGGCGGTGCTGCAACAAGGCAAGCGCGATATCGACATCATAAACATCGAGCCGGTGGGCAATTATGCGATCCGACCGGTGTTCTCCGACGGCCACGACAGCGGTCTGTACTCCTGGGACTATCTTTACGACCTTGGCTGCCGACAGGAGGCACTGTGGGCGGACTATCTGGCCCGCTTGGCGCGCGAAGGTGGCAGTCGCGATCCGGCCGCGGTCGCTGCGCCCGCGCCCCAAGGCGGTTGCGGCCGCCATCGTTGATACCGTTTTGCGGGGCGCAGCCCCGCAGATTGAAGAGCGCTGACCATGGACGACAACACCACACATTTTGGCTTTCAGACCGTGGCCGAAGAGGAAAAGCGCAAGAAGGTTGCGCAGGTTTTCTCTTCGGTTGCACGCAAGTACGACATCATGAACGACTTGATGTCGCTGGGCCTGCATCGGTTGTGGAAGGCATTTACCGTGCAGGTTTCTGGCGTACGGGAAGGCGACCGCGTGCTGGATGTCGCCGGCGGCACAGCCGATCTTTCGCTGGCCTTTGCCCGGCGTGTGGGTGAGTCTGGCCAAGTATGGCTGACCGATATCAACCACGCCATGCTGGCGGTCGGCCGCGACCGGGTGCTCGACCGCGGCTTTGCGTTACCCGTGGCGCAATGCGACGCGGAGAAGCTGCCTTTTGCCGATGACTGGTTCGACTGCGTCACCGTGGCTTTCGGGCTGCGCAATATGACCCACAAAGATCGCGCGCTCTCCGAAATGCGCCGTGTGCTCAAACCGGGCGGGCGACTGCTGGTGCTGGAATTCTCCAAAGTCTGGAAGCCGCTGGAGCCGGCTTACGATCTCTATTCTTTCAAGCTGCTGCCCTGGCTGGGCAAGAAAGTCGCCAATGACGCGGACAGCTACCGCTATCTGGCCGAATCGATCCGCATGCATCCCGGTCAGGAAGAATTGAAAACCATGATGGAACAAGCCGGCCTTGGCAAGGTCGATTATTTCAACCTGACCGCAGGCATTGTGGCTCTGCACCGGGGATACAAGTTTTGAAACAAGGGATTCAACCGATATGAAAAAGTTTTTGCTCTCATTCGTTCTCGGGGTGTTCGCGATAGGCTTGGCCGTTCCCGAGGCCGAGGCCAAACGCTTGGGCGGCGGCAGCAGCTTCGGCATGCAACGTCAGACCACCCCGCCCACCGCAGCGCCACGGGCGCCGGCCGCCACTGCCCCGCAAACCGCCAATGCTGCGGCAACCAAGCCCAAGTCATCGTGGATGGGGCCGCTTGCCGGTTTGGCCGCCGGCCTGGGTCTGGCCGCACTCTTTGCGCATCTGGGCCTGGGCGAGGAGTTCGCCTCGTTGGTCCTGATGCTGTTGCTGATCGGCGGAGCCTTCCTGGTGTTCCGCATGCTGACCCGCACGAGCGCAGGCACCGCAAACCGTCTTCAATACGCTGGCGCGCAACACGGCGATACCTTCGCGCCCACCGGCGCCGAACCGTCGGTAGCGGCAGGCAGTACACGCTTTCCCGCCGGTTTCGACGCGCAGTCTTTCGCACGGGAAGCCAAAAAGCAATTCATCCGGCTCCAGGCCGCACATGACGCGGGCGATTTGGAAGACATCCGCGCCTTCACCACACCGGAAGTCTTTGCCGAAATCCGCATGCAACTGGCCGAACGCGGCAGTACGCCGCAGCGCACTGACGTGGTGGAACTGAACGCCGAGGTACTGGAGGTTGCCGAAGAGAACGGCCAATACATCGTCAGCGTGCGCTACAGCGGCCTGTTGCGTGAAGAGGTCGACGCTGCGCCGGCGCCGTTCGATGAGATCTGGCACCTGACCAAGCCGGTGTCCGGCACGCGCGGCTGGCTGATCGCTGGCATTCAACAACTGAGCTAAACTTTGGCCGATGCCACTGCACTCGAAGGGCGGCGCAGCCGCCCTTTTTGCTTCATGATCGACTACGCCTTCATCACCGTGTTCAACCGCCTGCTATCGCGCGCGCCCTGGGCACGCCAGCGACTGCAGCCACATGCCGGACTACTCGCAAAGCTCGACGCGCAACCGAACAGTGTACTGTTCGAAGTGACCGCAGAGGGCATGCTGCAATCGTCCGCGAAAACCAACCCTGACGTGGTACTTACCCTCCAGCTGGCCGCACTTGGGCAGTTTGCCGCGGGACAGGTCGATGCGGCGCTGCGCAGCGTTCATATCCAGGGCAACGCCGAATTTGCCGACGCCCTGGGGTTTGTCTTCCGTAATTTGCGCTGGGACGCGGAAGAAGACCTGGCGCAGATTTTTGGCGACGTCGCCGCCCATCGACTGGCCAACACCGGGCGCGCCATCGTTGCCGCGCAGCGGCGCATGGTGGAGAGCGTTGCCGGAAATCTCGTCGAATACCTCACTGAAGAGCAACCGATGCTCGTTCCGCGGGCGCTAAACGAGCAGTTTGCCGATGCGTTGCGCGTGCTGCGCGACGCGGTGGCCCGCACCGAAAAGCGCATCGACCGGCTGCAAACGCGCATCCACGGCAAGACGCAGCGCTAAGCGGTAGGTGGCAAGGCGGCACAAAAAAGGCAGCCCGCAGGCTGCCTTTTGAATGTGTGTCGACGCGGGGTCAATGACCGCGCTTGCGCAGCTTCTGGATCGCCGCAAGTTGCGCAATGGCTTCGGCCAATTCAGCCTGAGCCTTGGCGTAGTCCAGTTGCGAAGTCTGGTTGGCCATTGCTTCTTCGGCCTTGCGCTTGGCTTCGAGCGCTTTGGCTTCGTCCAGATCGCGGCCGCGGATCGCGGTATCGGCCAGCACTGTCACCAAACCGGGTTGCACTTCGAGAATGCCGCCAGCGACGAACACCAGCTCGTCCTCGGCCTGGTTGGGCACTTTTACCCGCACCGCACCCGGCTTGATCCGGGTCATCAGCGGCATATGACCAGGCAGAATGCCCAGCTCCCCCGCTTCACCCGGTAATGCGACGAACTCCGCCAGCCCGGAAAAAATCTGCTCTTCCGCGCTGACGATGTCCACATGTACCGTCATAGCCATAGTGTTTCCTCATCAATTCCGCGCGGAGCAAGCGCTCCGCGCGGATACCGGCGGGTTACTGGAGCTTCTTGGCCTTCTCGATGGCTTCGTCGATATTGCCTACCATGTAGAAAGCCTGCTCCGGCAGGTGATCCAGCTCACCGCTGACGATCGCCTTGAAGCCGGCGATGGTGTCTTTCAGCGGCACGTACTTGCCCGGCGAACCGGTGAACACTTCCGCAACGTGGAACGGTTGCGACAGGAAGCGCTGGATTTTGCGTGCGCGGGCCACGGTGAGCTTGTCTTCCGGCGACAGTTCGTCCATGCCCAGAATCGCGATGATGTCCCGCAGTTCCTTGTACTTTTGCAGCGTTTGCTGCACGGCACGCGCGGTGTTGTAGTGCTCCTCGCCGACGATCAGCGGATCGAGCTGGCGGCTGGTGGAATCGAGCGGGTCGACCGCCGGGTAGATACCCAGGGCGGCGATGTCGCGCGACAGCACCACGGTGGAGTCCAGGTGCAAGAAGGTGGTGGCCGGCGACGGGTCGGTCAGGTCATCCGCGGGCACATACACGGCCTGGATGGAGGTGATCGAACCCACCTTGGTCGAGGTGATGCGCTCTTGCAGACGACCCATTTCTTCGGCCAGCGTCGGCTGGTAACCCACCGCCGAAGGCATACGACCCAGCAGCGCCGACACTTCGGTACCGGCCAGGGTGTAGCGGTAGATGTTATCGACGAAGAACAGAATGTCGCGCCCTTCGTCACGGAAGCGTTCGGCCATGGTCAGACCGGTCAGCGCCACGCGCAGACGGTTGCCCGGCGGTTCGTTCATCTGACCGAACACCATCGCCACCTTGTCCAGCACGTTGGAGTCTTTCATCTCGTGGTAGAAGTCGTTCCCTTCACGGGTACGCTCACCCACGCCAGCGAACACCGACAAGCCGGAATGCTGCTTGGCGATGTTGTTGATCAGCTCCATCATGTTCACGGTCTTGCCCACACCGGCGCCACCGAACAAACCCACCTTGCCGCCCTTGGCGAACGGGCAGATCAGGTCGATCACTTTGATGCCGGTTTCCAGCAGTTCCACCGAGGGAGATAGTTCATCGAACTTGGGCGCCTTTTGATGGATGGCGCGGACTTCGTCGGTCTGAATCGGACCGGCTTCGTCGATCGGGCGGCCCAGCACATCCATGATGCGGCCGAGCGTGCCGTGGCCCACCGGAACCGAAATCGGCGCGCCGGTATTGGAAACCTTCATGCCGCGGCGCAGGCCGTCGGACGAACCCAGCGCGATGGTGCGCACCACGCCGTCGCCGAGCTGCTGCTGGACCTCGAAGGTAAGCCCCGGCTCGGCAAACGAGTCGGCGCTGTCCTCGAGCTTCAGGGCGTCATACACCTTGGGCATGGCGTCACGGGGGAACTGGATATCCACCACGGCGCCGATGCACTGAACGATCGTACCTTGACTCATCGTCGTTTCCTTAAATCAATAATCCGTTACACCGCGGCAGCGCCGCCGACGATTTCCGACAGTTCCTTGGTAATCGCAGCCTGACGGGTCTTGTTATAGACCAGCTGCAGCTCACCAATGACGTTTTTGGCATTGTCGGAGGCGGCTTTCATCGCCACCATGCGCGCACTCTGTTCCGAAGCCATGTTCTCGGCCACCGCCTGATAAACCAGCGCCTCGACGTAACGCACCAGCATTTCGTCGATGACCACCTGCGGATCCGGCTCATAGAGGTAATCCCAAGAGCCCTTGGGCGTTCCGAGCCGCTCCCCGGTCAGCGGTAGCAATTGCTCCAGCACCGGTTCCTGCTTCATCGTGTTGATGAACCGGGTGTAGGCAATGAACACTGCATCCAACTCATCGTTCTGGAAAGCGTCCAGCATGACTTTCACCGGTCCAATGAGCTTTTCCAGATGAGGTGTGTCACCCAGGTGCACGACATGCGAGACGACCTTCGCGCCCACCCGCTGCATGAAACCGAGCCCTTTGTTGCCGATGCAGCAAGCCCGCACTTCGGTGGCGCCGTTGGCCTCCCAGTCTTTCATGGCATTGATGGCCACGCGCTGGATGTTGGTATTGAGGCCGCCGCACAGACCCTTGTCGGTGGTGACAAGAATCAAACCCACCCGCTTGAGCTGCTCCTTGCGGACCAGGAAAGGGTGTTTGTAGTCGGTCACATTGGCTTGGGAGAGGTTCGCGGCGAGTTGGCGGATCTTCTCGGCGTACGGACGGGCAGCCCGCATCCGGTCCTGCGCCTTGCGCATCTTGGATGCGGCCACCATTTCCATGGCCTTGGTGATCTTGCGCGTGTTTTGCACGCTCTTGATCTTGTTGCGTATTTCCTTACCGCCAGCCATTTTCCGTCTCCAATCCGGGCATCACGCCCAGCTCTTCTTGAACTCGGCAATCGCCTCGGCAAGCGCTTTTTCGCCGTCGGCGTCGAGCTCTTTCTTGCTGAGGATCGAAGACACCAGATCGGGATACTTGCCCTTGATGTGCTGCAACATCGCCGCTTCGCAGGCCAGCACTCGGGAGACTTCGACGTCGTCGAAATGACCGTTGTTGACCGCGTAAAGGACGATAGCCATCTCGGCGACCGACATCGGCGAGTACTGCGGCTGTTTCATCAACTCGGTCACCCGGCGGCCGCGCTCGAGCTGCTTGCGGGTCGCATCGTCCAGATCGGAAGCGAACTGCGCGAAGGCGGCCAGCTCACGATACTGGGCCAGGTCGGTACGAATACCGCCCGAGAGCTTCTTGATGACCTTGGTCTGGGCAGCACCGCCGACGCGGGACACCGAGATACCGGCGTTGATCGCAGGACGGATACCGGCGTTGAACAGGTCGGTCTCCAGAAAGATCTGGCCGTCGGTAATCGAAATCACGTTGGTCGGCACAAACGCGGACACGTCACCGGCCTGGGTTTCGATGACCGGCAGCGCGGTCAAGGAGCCGGTCTTGCCCTTGACTTCGCCCTTGGTGAATTTCTCGACGTAATCGGCGTTCACACGGGCAGCGCGCTCGAGCAGACGGGAGTGCAGGTAAAAAACGTCGCCCGGGTAGGCTTCACGGCCCGGCGGGCGGCGCAGCAGCAACGATACCTGCCGATAAGCCCACGCCTGCTTGGTCAGATCGTCATAAACGATCAGCGCGTCCATGCCACGGTCGCGGAAGTATTCGCCCATCGTGCAGCCGGCATAGGCGGCCAGATACTGCATCGCGGCCGATTCGGAAGCGGTTGCGGCCACCACGATGGTGTATTCCATCGCACCGTTTTCTTCCAGCTTGCGGACCACGTTGGCAACGGTCGACGCCTTCTGACCAATGGCCACGTACACGCAGTACATGTCCTGGCCTTTTTGGTTGATGATGGTGTCGACAGCCACTGCGGTCTTGCCGGTCTGGCGGTCGCCGATGATCAGCTCGCGCTGGCCGCGACCGATCGGCACCATGGAATCGACCGATTTCAAGCCGGTCTGCACCGGCTGGGACACCGACTGGCGGGCGATCACACCCGGCGCGACCTTCTCGATCTTGTCGGTGAGCTTGGCGTTGATCGGCCCCTTGCCGTCGATAGGCTGACCCAGCGCGTTGACTACGCGGCCGATCAGTTCAGGACCGACCGGCACTTCGAGAATGCGGCCGGTGCCCTTGACGGTATCGCCTTCGGTGATGTGCTCGTACTCGCCAAGCACCACCGCACCGACCGAATCGCGCTCGAGGTTGAGCGCCATGCCGAAGGTGTTGCCGGGAAATTCCAGCATTTCGCCCTGCATGACGTCGGTGAGACCGTGGATGCGGCAGATACCGTCGGTGACGGAAACCACCGTGCCCTCGTTACGCGACGTGGCGGCGAGCTGCAGGTTCTGAATCCGGCTCTTAATCAGATCACTGATTTCAGAGGGGTTGAGTTGCATGGATGTATGCTCCTAGTTCTTTAGCGCAGCGGCCATGTTCGCGAGCTTGCCGCGGACCGAGGCGTCGATCACTTCGTCGCCGATGGCGATGCGGACCCCACCGATCAATTCGGGGTCCACGCTGACTTTGACATCGAGCTTGGTCTTGAAGCGTGCTTCGAGATCGCTCTTGAGTTGAGACAGCGTGGCATCGTCGAGCGGGAAGGCGGAGGCAATCTGGGCCTCCCGGACGCCTTCATGTTCGTTTTTCAGTTGAACGAACAGGTCACGGATCTCCGGAAGCAGCTGCAGGCGTTCGTTGGCCACGAGGACACGGACGAAATTCTGCAGTTCGGCGGACAGCCCATCCCCGGCCAAACCCAGCACCAGCTCGATCAACTGGTCATCGGTCAGCTTGGGGTCGGCAATGCAGTCCCGCATCTGCGGATCGGCGGCAATGACAGCCAACCGATCCAGTGCTTCCGACCAAGGCCCCAGCGCACCTGCCCCACGGGCCAGCTCGAAGGCGGCATCCGCATAGGGGCGCGCGATGGTGACGTTCTCGGCCATGACTTATTGCAATTCCTGTTTCAGGTTGGCGAGCAGTTCGGCGTGGGCCTTGGCATCGATTTCCCGCCGCAGAATGCGTTCTGCGCCGGCCACGGCAAGCTGGGCGACCTGCTCGCGCAGAGCCTCTTTGGCACGCTGTGCCGCAGCGCCGGCTTCGGCTTCGGCCTCCTCACGAGCCTTGGCGATGATGCGTGCGGCTTCGGCGCGAGCATCGTCGATGAACTTGGCGGCCTGCTTTTCGGCGGCAGCCCGCATATCGCCCGCGGACTCACGGGCTTTGCGCAGCTCTTCGACGACTTTCTTTTCGGCCAGCACGAGGTCGGCCTTTGCCTTGTCCGCAGCCGCCAGCCCGTCCGCGATTTTCTTCGCGCGCTCGTCCAGTGCCTTCACGATCGGCGGCCACACGAACTTCATCGTGAACCAACCGAGAATGAAGAACACAACGAGCTGAGCTATCAGGGTTGCGTTCAGATTCACTGTTCCGTTCCCTCTGTTGCGTTAAGGGGATGAACCGAACCGATCAGAGCTGGAACGGGTTGGCGAAGGCGAACATCATGGCGATACCGACGCCGATCAGGAAGGCCGCGTCGATCAGACCGGCCAGCAGGAACATCTTGGTTTGCAGCGCGTTCATCAGCTCGGGCTGACGGGCGGAGGCTTCCAGATACTTCGAACCCATGATGCCGATACCGATACAAGCACCGATAGCACCCAGGCCAATGATCAGACCGGCGGCCAGCGCAACGAAACCCAGAACGTTTTCCATGACGACTCCTTGTATAGAGGTTGGTGAGTTTAAAAAACCAAGTACAGCGTAAAGAGAAACTTAGTGACTTTCGTGCGCCTGACCCACATAGACCAAGGTCAGCATCATGAAGATGAACGCCTGCAGCACGATGATCAGGATGTGGAAGATGGCCCAGATGGAGCCGGCGATCAGATGCCCGATGAAGCCGAACACGGTCGCCGTGCCACCCAACAACGCGATCAGGATGAACAGCAGCTCACCTGCATAGAGGTTGCCGAACAGCCGCATGCCGTGGGAGATGGTTTTGGCCAGGAATTCGATGATCTGCATGGCGAAGTTCACCGGCCACAGCAACGGATGCGCACCGAAGGGCGCGGTAAAGAGCTCATGCACCCAGCCGGAAACACCCTTGATCTTGACGTTGTAGTACAGGCAAAGCAGCAGCACGCCCGAGGACATGCCCAAGGTAACGTTGAGGTCGGCAGTCGGCACCACGCGCATGTAGGCATGCGCCGGATCGCCGCCGCTGGCCGCCACCACGCCTTCCCACAGCCGCGGCAGCAGATCGACCGGGATCAAATCCATGAAATTCATGAAAAAGATCCACACGAACACGGTCAGCGCAAGCGGCGCGACGAATTTGCGCGACTCGGCGCTATGCACGATCCCCTTGGCCTGATCGGCCACCATTTCGACCAGCAGCTCGACGAAACCCTGAAAGCGCCCCGGCACACCCGAGGTGGCCTTGCGCGCGGCCAGCCATAGCAGGAAAACGGTCAGCAGACCGAGCGAAATCGACCAGAACATCGAGTCGAGGTTGATCACACTCCAATCGACTACAGCCTCCTGGGCGTGACCGGTATTGTTGAAGTGCGTCAAGTGGTGAATGACGTATTCGGATGCAGTGGGAGCGTTTCCAGCCATGGTCAGGTCTTTACCAAAAATGCAAACAAATTCGCTTTAAGCGCCAGGATCAGCGCAATCAACAGCGCGCCCCAATGGACGTCTGGATACAGCGCCACACCTAACGCCAACAACACCACGATCGACGACACTTTCAACAGCTCGCCGACGACAAAGGTGGCAACCCGCGCACCGGCCGGCCGACGCGCAAGTACCGCCAGACGCAGCGCGAAAAGCCCGCTCGGAATCACCACCGACAAACCGCCCAGCGCAGCGGAAGCCGCCCCGCGCAGCCCGAAAAAAACGGCCGCAATGGCCGTTGCCAGGAGGGTTGCGCCAAGCTGGAGAAGCACCGCCTTCAGCATTTGCGAGGTGTCGGTGAGCCGCAAAGCCGCGCCACCGCGTTGAAAATCCGGTGAATACTAGGGGTTAACCGCAACAAAGTCAAACTTTCGACGCGGTGCACAACGCGCCAATCTGTCGTCATACATCTTATAGATGACTACATCGGCAAGACTTACGGTCGCAGCTTGGCCAGCAAGCCGTCGAGCTGATCCAGATTACCGAAGCGAATCACCACCTCTCCGGCGCCTTTGCGGTTGGCTTTGATCTTGACGGTCGCACCGATGTGGTCGGACAGCTCCTCTTCCAGCCGCTGCAGGTCCCGGTCTGGCGTTGCCGGGGCTTTTTGCGGCCGCGGGTTGAGCAGGTGCTGCACCATACGCTCGGTGTCGCGCACCGACAAACCGCGGGCGGCAATCTGGTTGGCAAGCTGAATCTGGCTGGCGCCATCGAGCGGTAGCAAAGCACGCGCATGCCCCATGTCGATGTCACCGGCCATGAGTAACTCCTGCACCGGTGCCGCCAGGTTGAGAAGACGCAACAGGTTGGAGGCTGCCGGGCGCGAGCGCCCGACTGCATCGGCCGCCTGTTGATGCGTCATACCGAATTCGTCGATCAGGCGTTGGATACCGCTGGCCTCCTCCAGCGGATTGAGGTCTTCGCGCTGGATGTTTTCGATCAACGACATGGCCAGCGCCGCCTCGTCTGGAATTTCGCGCACCAGGCAGGGTACTTCGCTCAGCCCGGCAATCTGTGCGGCCCGCCAGCGGCGTTCACCAGCGATGATTTCGTAGCGCGGCGCGCCGCCGAGCGCCTCGAGCGGACGGACCAGGATGGGCTGCATGACCCCTTGGGCCTTGATCGAGGCGGCCAACTCCTCGAGCGAGCCTGGATCCATCCGGGTACGCGGCTGGTACTTGCCGGGCTGCAATGCATCGATCCGCAAGATTTGCAGCGCGCCGCGCTCGGCATCGTCATCGCGGTTGGCGGCCAGCAGCGCGTCCAGGCCGCGGCCCAGGCCTTTTAGTTTTGGTGGCGTCATGGCGTGATGGAGTTGATTACAGGGTTTTGACCCGCTCGATCATTTCTTGCGCAAAGGCCATGTAGGCTTGCGCGCCCTTGGCCGTGCGGTCGAACACCACACCGGGAATGCCGTGGCTGGGCGCTTCGGCCAGGCGCACGTTACGCGGCACGATGGCCTGGAACACTTTGTCGCCAAAATGGCTCTCCAACTGCGCAGAGACCTGTTGCTGCAAGGTTACGCGTGGATCGAACATTACTCTGAGCAGACCGATGATCTTCAGGTCGCGGTTGAGGTTGGCGTGCACTTTTTTGATGGTATTGACCAGGTCGGACAAGCCTTCCAGCGCGTAGTATTCGCACTGCATCGGGATGATCACGCCATGGGCGGCGCACAACCCGTTGAGGGTGAGCATCGACAGCGAAGGCGGACAATCGACAAGCACAAAGTCATAGTCCCGATCGAACGCCGCGAGCGCATCGCGCAGGCGGTTCTCGCGCCGCGCCAGGTCAACCAGCTCCACTTCGGCCCCGGCCAAATCGCGGTTGGCGGGCAACACGTCGAAGCCACCGGTCGGCGACGCCGCACGCGCTTGGTCCAGTGTGGCCAGTCCGACCAACAGGTGATACACCGACTTATCCAGCGTGCGTTTGTCCACGCCACTGCCCATGGTGGCGTTGCCTTGCGGATCGAGGTCGACCAGCAGCGTGCGCTGACCTGCCAGATGCAAAGCCGCGGCCAGATTCACGCAGGTGGTGGTCTTACCGACCCCGCCTTTCTGGTTGGCAACACAGAAAATGCGAGCCATTCAATCCCCTTTGTGCTCCATGCCATCCCTTTTCAGGATGATCAGATGGCGCGCTGCCTGCAGCCCCGGCACAGCCAGCGGTACGACCCGATCGACACGCCAACCCGCCGGCAGGCGGGCGATTTCATCCTCAGGATAGACTCCCTTCATTGCCATCATGCGGCCGTCCGGTGCGAGCAGCGCACCGGCCAACTCGACAAACCGCGCCAGATCTGCAAACGCGCGCGAGATCACGGCAGCGAAGGGTGGCGCGGAGGCGAGTTTTTCCACCCGGGCGTTTTCGGGGCGAAAATTGTCCAGTCCGAGTTCGATTTTGGCTTGTTGCTGAAAAGCCGCTTTCTTGTTGACCGCCTCCACCGACACGACGTGCAGGTCGGCGCGCGCAATCGCCAGCGCAATGCCAGGCAATCCCCCTCCAGAACCAATGTCGGCCAACCGCCCGATACCCTCCAGATACGGCAGCACTGCAAGCGAATCGAGCAAGTGGTGGGTAATCACCTCTTGCGGCGTGCGGATCGCAGTAAGGTTATAGACCGTATTCCACTTGAGCAGCAGTTCGCCAAAAGCCAGCAGCCGGTCTTGTGTGTGCGCCGGCAACGCGAGGCCGAGCGCAGACAGACCTGCGGCCAGCCGATCTCGGTAAGGGGCGAGCGCGCTCATGCGCGCTTGCGCCTGTCATCGACGTTGCGGCTGACCGCTTCATGGCGTTTGAGCCACACCAGCAGCAACGAGATGGCCGCCGGGGTTACCCCCTGGATGCGGCTGGCCTGGCCGATGGTCTCGGGCCGGCCGGCGGTGAGCTTTTGCTGCACTTCCTTGGACAGGCCGCGCACCTGGGTGTAATCCAGATCGGCCGGCAGACGGATGTTCTCAGCCTCCAGTTGTTTGGCCACTTCGTCCTGTTGGCGGTCGATGTAGCCCTGGTACTTGGCCGCGATTTCGATTTGCTCGATGACCTGCGGATCGGTTTCCGGTGCTTGCGGCGCGCCGGGCAGGCTCATGAGATCGAGATAGCGGGTCTCGGGGCGGCGCAAAAGCTCGAAGTAGCGTTGCTCCCGCTCCAGCGCCTTGCCCAACACACGCTCCTGGTCGGCCAGCGGAATCTGCTCGGGGCGCGCCCAGGCGGCCTTGAGCTTAGCGGTGCCGCGTTCGATCGCCTCACGCTTGGCGCAAAAAGCCGCCCAGCGGATATCGTCGACCAAGCCCAATTCGCGCCCTTTTTCGGTGAGCCGCAGATCGGCGTTATCCTCGCGCAACTGCAAGCGGTATTCGGCGCGCGAGGTAAACATCCGGTAAGGCTCGGACACCCCGCGGGTGATCAGATCATCGACCAGCACCCCCAGATAGGCTTCGTCCCGGCGCGGGCACCATGGCTCGCGTCCGGCCACCTGCAGCGCAGCGTTCGCGCCGGCCAGCAGCCCTTGGGCAGCGGCTTCCTCGTAGCCGGTGGTACCGTTGATCTGCCCGGCAAAAAACAGCCCGGCAATCGACTTGGTTTCCAGCGAGCTTTTGAGATGGCGCGGATCGAAATAATCGTACTCGATGGCGTAACCGGGACGCAGGATATGGGCGTTCTCCAGGCCGCGAATCGAACGCACGATCTCGAGTTGCACATCGAAAGGCAGCGAGGTGGAAATGCCGTTCGGATAGATTTCGTGCGTCTGCAGACCTTCCGGTTCGAGAAAAATATTGTGGCTGTCACGGTCGGCAAAGCGGTGGATTTTGTCCTCGATCGACGGACAATAGCGCGGCCCCACGCCTTCGATCACCCCGGAATACATCGGCGAGCGGTCCAGATTGGCGCGGATGATGTCGTGGGTACGCCGGTTGGTTTGCGTCATCCAGCACGACAACTGGCGCGGGTGCTGGGCGGCCGAGCCAAGGAAGCTGAACACCGGCACCGGATCGTCGCCCGGCTGCTCGGTCATGACCGAAAAATCGATGGTGCGCGCATCCAGTCGCGGCGGCGTGCCGGTCTTGAGCCGCCCCTGCGGCAGCTTCAGCTCTTTGAGCCGCGCCGCCAAGGAAATCGCTGGCGGATCGCCGGCACGGCCCGCGGCGTAATGTTGCAGGCCGACGTGAATCAACCCGTTGAGGAAGGTTCCCGCGGTCAGCACCACCGCGGGCGCCTCGAAGCGCAAGCCGATTTGGGTGACCACGCCGGTGACCCGATCGCCGGTCACGGTCAGATCATCCACCGCCTGCTGGAACAGCCACAGATTTTGCTGATTTTCCAGGCGATGGCGGATCGCTGCCTTGTACAGTACGCGATCGGCCTGAGCGCGGGTGGCGCGCACCGCCGGCCCCTTGGAGGCGTTGAGAATGCGAAACTGAATGCCCGCCTCGTCGGTGGCCGCGGCCATCGCCCCACCCAAAGCATCGACCTCCTTGACCAGATGCCCCTTGCCGATGCCGCCAATCGACGGGTTGCAGCTCATCTGCCCCAGGGTTTCAATGTTGTGGGTCAGCAAAAGCGTCGCGGCACCCATACGCGCCGCGGCCAGCGCGGCTTCGGTTCCGGCATGACCGCCGCCGACCACGATGACATCAAAACGGGAGGGATAGCGCATCGGGCGCTCCTCGAACGACTGAATCGGGAAAGGCGCCGGATTCTACGCCTTTGCCTCGCAAAAGCCTAGCGCACAATCGCCTTGTTTCACGAAATAAACCTTTACGAACATTGGTTTAGGCGATTGCTCCGACAGCGCCCGATTCAGCCCCGGCTGCCATCCGAGTGCGCGGACATTCTGTGCACCGCAACCACCACCCCCAGCACCAGCAGCACGATGCCCACCAGGGTCACCGGCGCGGGCCAGGCTGCGCGCAACAGAAACGCATAAGTCAGCGCCGCCAGCGTTTCGAACACGATCAACTGGCCGGCCAGCGCGGTCGGCAGGCGCTGGCTGGCCTGATTCCAGCACAAGGTGCCCGCCCACGAGGCCAGCAAGCCGATCGCACACATCAAACCGATGAAAAACCCCGGCCGCGGACCGAACGGCATCGGAAACTGCGCCCCACCCAAGGCCATGCCGCCCCACAACAGGGCATAGCCGGCAAGCGCCAACGGCAAGGTCGCCACGCCTTGCGCGGTGGCCCACGCACGCGGGCTGCGGTCCGGGTGCGCGCGCAGCCACTGCGCGTTGCGCAGCGGATACCAAGTCCAACACAGCAGCGCCCCCACTGCCAGCAGCGCCCCGAACGCATAATCGGCCGGATCGGCCGACGCATCGGCCCGCAGCGCGGCCAGTTCGACCTGATTGACGCAGGCAATGCCGCTCGCAATCAGCGTCAGCGGCAAAGCCAGCCGCGCCCATGGCAAGCGGCCGTCGCGCGCCCCTTGGCGCAGGTTGGCGCATACCGCGATGACCACCGGCAGCGTGCCGATGATCATCGTCGGCAGCGGTCCGCCGGCGCGCTGGATGGCGCTCGAAAGGCACAAGTAATACAGCAGGTTGCCGATTGCGGCGAGCTTGAGCGCCTCCACCCAATCGGCGCGGGTGAGCCGCGCCAGCGCGCGGCGGTCTGCCCAGGCCAGCGGCAGGGCAATCAGGCCGAAGGCAAAGTAACGCCCCACCGACTGCAGCGCACCAGGATACTCGGGCAGCAACAGCGGGCCGACGAATACCAGCCCCCACAGCAGCCCGGCTGCGAGTGCGTAAAGAATTCCGATCCACATGAGGCCGGCAGTGTGGCCGCGTCAGCGGCGCTCGTCTTGAACAGGATTGCGCTTGGAGGACGGTGCGCAGCTTTCGGTGGCACACACCCTGGGGGCACCACCACTATGTTGCGGCGGCCGCCGATTCAGGTGCCGCGCACCTGACGCTGGTAACGCGCCGGAGTAACCCCGTAGCGCCGCGCGAAGGCACGGGTCAGATGGGCCTGATCGCTCAATCCGGTGGCCGCGGCCACCTCGGCTGGCGGCTTGCCGGCAGCGAGCTGGCGCTTGGCTTCGGCTAGACGCAACGCCATCAGCATCTGCTGCGGGGTGACGTGGTAGTGCGCGCGAAAGCTGCGCAGAAAATGCCACGGGCTCAACCCGGCCACCGCAGCCAACTCCTCCAGCGTGATGCGTTCGGCAAGTTGGGCGCGCAAGTACTCCAACACCGGCGCAAAGCGCGGCGCGCCACCCCGCTGTACGGCGCGGCCGATACGCGCCTGGGGGCGGAACACGCTAAGCAGCTCGGCCAATAGACTGTCAAAAGCCAACGGCTCGCGGGCAGTCCATAGCGCCTCGAGCAACGCGGTGGCACGCTGCGCGGCGGCTGCATCCTCGCACACCGCGTCGCCAAACCACCAACTACCCTCGCCACTGATCTCCTCGACCACCTGGGCATCCAAATAAAGCATGCGGTAACGCCAGCCGGTTGCGGTCTCGGCCCGCCCGGTGTGAAGTTCGTCGGGATTCATATGCACCAGCGAGCCGGCTGGTGCGAGCACCTCGGCGCCGCGGTAGCGGAAGCGTTCGACCCCGGTTTCGATGGCGCCCAAGCCAAAGCCATCGTGACTATGCGGCTCAAAAGCGTGACGCACGATATGGGCGCGATAGCACTCCACCCCCTTGCGGTGGGCCGGGCGGAAAAAGCGCGCGGTGTCGCGCGCATCGTCGAAAACTTCAGGCACGCCTTGCATGGCTGCGAACTTAGCATGAGCCAGCACGCAGCGGACGGTCAGCTCTGCGGCAACGGCAACGCGGTGTGGTCCAACACGCGACGCAGCACGAAGCTCGAATGCACGCCGGTCACCCCGGGAATGCGGGTGATGCGCTGCAGCAGCAGCTCTTGATAGGCATCCATGTCGGCCACCACGACCTTGAGCTGGTAGTCGGCATCCTGCCCGGTAATCAGCAGACATTCGAGCACCTCGGCAATGGCGGCCACCTCGGCCTCGAAGCGGTCGAAACGCTCTGGGGTGTGGCGGTCCATGGAGATGTGGATCAGCGCCATCAGGGTCAGACCCAGCTTCTTGGCATCGAGCAGCGCCCGGTAGCCAGTGATCAATCCGGATTCTTCCAGCGCACGCACCCGGCGCAGGCAGGACGAGGGCGACAGCGCCACCCGCTCGGCCAGATCCTGGTTGCTGATCCGCCCATCCTGCTGCAACAGCTCGAGGATCTGGCGGTCGTAGCGGTCCAATTGCAGCTTGTTGGTCATTCGAATCACCACACTGCAGTAAATTTCGATTTAATCTATTGTTTTGCAATATTGTGCCAAAAATCGCGTCATCGCAGCGCAACAACGCAATCTTCCACCGAGCCCACTCGCCTAAGATTTCTCTATTGCAGATTCAGCACTAAATCCTCGGAGTGCCGCCATGATGTTGTCCGACCCGTCCGCAAAGTACCGCCCTTTCTCGGCCATCGCGTTGGTCGACCGTCAGTGGCCGAACAAGGTCATCGCGCGGCCGCCGATTTGGTTGAGCACCGATCTGCGCGACGGCAACCAGGCGCTGTTCGAACCGATGAACGTCGAGCGCAAGATGCGCATGTTCCGCACCGTGTGCGGGATCGGCTTCAAGGAGATCGAAGTCGGTTTTCCGTCGGCCTCGCAAACCGACTTCGACTTCGTTCGCCACCTGATCGAAGGCGGCCACATCCCCGCAGATGTCACCATCCAGGTGCTCACCCAGGCGCGCGAGGACCTCATCCGCCGCACCCTGGAATCGGTACGCGGCGCGCGCCGGGCCATCGTGCACGTCTATAACGCCACCTCGCCAACCTTCCGCACACTGGTGTTCAACATGGACAAACCGCAGGTGGTCGCGCTGGCGGTGTCCGCGGTGCGTTTGATCAAGCAGCTCGGCGAAGCGATGCGCGCCGAATGCGGCACCGAGATTGCCCTCGAATACAGCCCGGAGACTTTCTCGGCCACCGAGCTCGAGTTCGCCAAGGAAGTCTGCGACGCGGTGACCGCCGAATGGGGCGCCACGCCTTCCAACAAAGTCATCCTCAACCTGCCGGCCACGGTGGAAGTGGCCACGCCCAACGTGTATGCCGACCAGGTCGAGTGGATGCACCGCCACCTTGCGCGGCGCGACAGCGTGGTGCTTTCGCTCCACCCGCACAACGACCGCGGCACCGGTGTAGCCGCCGCCGAACTTGGCATGATGGCTGGCGCCGACCGGGTCGAAGGCTGTCTCTTTGGCAACGGCGAGCGCACCGGCAACGTGGACCTCGTCACGCTGGCGCTCAATCTCTACACCCAGGGCATCCACCCCGGGCTCGATTTCTCCGACATCAACGCAGTAGCGCGCACCGTCGAGCACTGCAACCAGTTGCCCATCCACCCCCGCCACCCCTATGTGGGGGATCTCGTGTTCACGGCCTTCTCTGGCTCCCACCAGGACGCCATCAAGAAGGGTTTCGCCGCCCAAAAGGCCGGCGCCCCGTGGAACGTACCCTATCTGCCGATCGACCCGGCCGATCTGGGCCGCAGTTACGACTCGGTGATCCGCGTCAACAGCCAGTCCGGCAAGGGCGGCATCGCCTACCTGCTGGAAACCGAGTACGGCATCGTCATGCCGCGCCGCCTGCAGGTGGAGTTCTCGCGTGAGGTGCAGAAAGTCACCGATGCCACCGGCACCGAAATGAGCGCAGCGGCGATCTGGGCGCTGTTTAGCGCCACCTATCTCGACACCGTGGAGCCGGTGCGCTACGTCGAGCACCACCTCTTCGAGCACGGCGCAGCGCAGGGCATCCGCCTGGTGGTGGAGATCGCCGGCACCCGCCACCTCTTGGTGAGCGAAGGCAACGGACCGATCGACGCCGCAGTGCATGCGCTGCAAGGCGCCGGCATCCACATCACCGTGCGCAGCTTTGAAGAGCGTTCGCTCGCCCCCAGCCATGACGCCGGCGAGGCGCGCGCCTGTGCGTTCGTGGAACTGGCCGCGCCGGGCCGCGGCGACTGCTACGGTGTGGGGCTGGACGGCAACATCGTCACCGCCTCGATCCGCGCCATCGTCAGCGGGCTAAACCGCCTGGGGCTGGCACTTGGCGCCGACGGCCAAAGCCTTGCCGCCTGAGCGTGCGCTTGCGTGCGCCGCACTTTGCCCGGACGCGGCCGGCGTGCAACACTGCGGGCTGTACCCAACCGTTCGCGTCACCCCATGAACAAGACCATCGCCGTCGCCTTCACCGGCGCTTCCGGCATGCCCTACGGCATGCGGCTGGTCGACTGCCTGCTGGCGGCCGGCTGCCAGGTATGGCTGCTGTATTCGCAAGTCGCGCAGATCGTCGCCCGTCAGGAGATGGGCATCGAGCTGCCTTCGCGTCCGGCCGAACTCGAGGCGGCGCTGCGCGAGCGCTTCAAAGATGTCGACGGCCGCCTACGGGTGTTCGGCCGCGAGGAATGGTTCGCCCCGCCGGCCTCCGGCTCCAACCCACCGGACGCCATGGTGGTATGCCCGTGCACCATGGGCACGCTGGCGGCGATTGCCGCCGGTCTGGCGCAGAATCTGATCGAGCGCGCCGCCGACGTGGTCATCAAAGAAGGCCGCAAGCTGATATTGGTGCCGCGTGAGACACCGCTGTCCGCGCTGCATCTGGAGAACATGTTGCGCCTGGCGCGCCTGGGCGTGGTCATCCTGCCGCCCAGTCCGGGTTTTTACCACCACCCACAGCGCATCGACGATCTGGTGGATTTCGTGGTCGCGCGCATCCTCGACCAGCTGGGCGTCGCACACAGCCTGATGCCGCGCTGGGGCGAGGCCGGCGAGGAGGCCAATGATGAGCGCTGACACCGCGCGCCTGCCGCTGTTTCCGCTCAGCGCGGTATTGTTTCCCGACGGACTGCTGCCGCTACGCGTGTTCGAGGCGCGCTACATGGACATGACCGCACGCTGCCTGCGCGAGCAATCGAGCTTCGGCGTATGCTTGATCGCCGCTGGGCAGGAAGTGGGGGCGCCGGCCGTACCCTGCGCGGTCGGCACTGAAGCCACAATCGAGCAATGGGACATGCGCGAGACCGGCGTGCTGTCCATCCTGGTCCGCGGCGGGCGGCGTTTTCGCATCGAAGACCGCCACATTCAGCCCGACGGGCTGCTCACCGCCACGGTGCGCTGGCTACCCCCCGCGCCGTCACGCCCGGTGCCGGAGGCGCAGGCCGACATTCTGCCGCTGCTGGGCGCGATCGCTGCCGAGGTCGGCAACCCGCTGCCGGCGCCGCACCGCTTCGACGACGCCGCCTGGGTGGGCGCGCGTTATGCAGAGCTATTGCCGATTCCGCAGCGCGCCCGGCAAGCGTTGCTGGAGCTCGACGACGTAATCAGCCGGCTGGAAATCATTCAGCAGTATCTGCGCCAGCACGGGCTGCTAGGACGTGAGGGCTGACACGTCGTTGAAAAACGTCGCCCGGATGGCCCTTCGCAGCCGTTTATTCAAAGCCCTGCTGAAACCCTGCCAGCGCTTAGGCAGCCAACCGGTGCCCGTTCTGGATTGACGTTGACGTAAACCCGGACTCTGCAAGGCCAGGCCGCGCTGCTATGCTCTTGGCTTTGCACACACGGTAGCATCGTAACTTTTACCCCATGTTCAATGAATCCTTCAGGCGCGGCGCCATTGAAGGCTGGCGCGCCTTTCTGCCCGTGTCGGTCGGCCTGATCCCCTGGGCGGTGGTGACCGGTGTGGCCATGCGCTCCATCGGCCTCAGCCCGCTCGAAGCCATGGGCATGAACATCATCGTCTTTGCCGGTACCGCTCAGCTCGGCACCTTGCCGCTGATCGCTGCCGGTGCGCCGTTGTGGCTGCTGGTGCTCACCGCGCTGGTGCTCAACCTGCGCTTTGTAATCTTTTCCGCCGCGCTGGCGCCGGCCTTTGCCGGCTACTCGAAGCGCCGCCGCACCCTTGCCAGCTATCTGCTGGTCGATGGGGTGTTCGCCGTGCTGTCCGAGCGCCTGCTGGCCGCGGACGATCCGCACTGGCGTTGGGGCTGCTACATCGCGCCTTCGGTCTGGTGCTGGGTGCTGTGGCAGCTGTTCGCACTGGTCGGCGTGCTCGGCGCCGGCGTGCTGCCGGCGGACTGGTCGCTGGAGTTTATGGCCACCATCGCGCTGATGGTGATGCTGGTGCCGATGAGCGCCACCCGGCCGATGCTGGTCGCCGCGCTCACCGGCGGTCTGGGCGCGGTGCTGCTGCGCGGGCTGCCGCTCAAGCTCGGCCTGATCGCCGGCATCCTGGCCGGCATTGCCGCCGGCTTTGCCGCAGAACACTGGCAGCAACGCAGGGGGCAGGCATGAGCGAGGGACTGTGGCTGTGGCTGACCTTGGCGGCCATTGGCAGCACCACCATCTTGACCCGCGGCAGTTTCATCATCCCCGGCGAACGCGCCCGCCTGCCAGCGACCCTGCAGCGTGCGCTGCGCTACGCGCCGGCCGCGGCGCTGGCTGCCCTGATCGCGCCCGACCTGCTGCTGACCGAAGGCGAATTGACCCTGCAGAACCCCAAGCTCGCCGCGGGGATCGTAGTGATCCTGGTCTGTAGCCGATTGCGCAACCCCTGGCTGCCGTTCATCGCCGGCATGGCCGTGTTGTTACTGCTACGCAAAGGGTTCGGCTTGTAGCAGGCAAATGCAAAACGACTGCGCTGAGCTAAATTCCCAGCGACTTCAGCAGTTCATCGTGGTCGTCGGCCGCTGACGGCGCTGCGTTGGATTGGGCCTGCTGGCCGGCTTGATCGATCAGCGCGTCCGGGTCGGGCGCTTCGTCGGCGACGAAGTCGTTCATCTTGATGAACTCGGTGCGGTCGATCGCCAGTTCGAGGTAGAAGATATTGTTGCGCCCGGTGAAAAAGGTCACCCGGCGCGCTTCGGGCTCATCCAGGTTGGTGTCTACGCTCAGCATCACTTGCTTGTTGAGCGCCAGCATCTTGGGCTGGTTCTGGGTGATGTGGGTTTGCAGCTCACGCGCCACCTTGCCGGTAAAGTCGCCGACGATCTGGTTCATCAGCTCGCCCATGACATTACTGACTTCGTCCGAGGTGTAGGCGCTGGCCAGCTCGTCCTTGGACATGCCCATGTTCAGCATGTACCGCTCGTAAAGTTCCATTGCCGCCGGCGCGGAGAAGTTGATCACCACCAGGCCGGAAAAACCGCCGTCGAACAGGACGAAGCAGCCAATGTCCGGCTTGAGGCAGGTGCGGGTAATGCGCTGGACCATGGCGGAGTAATGCAGTTGGCTGTTGGTGGCCACACTCAGTACTTTGGTCACCGAATTGCATAGGCTTCTGAGTATGTCTTCGGTGCCGAATACCACGGGGTTACTTTGCGTGCTCATGGATGCCTACCGGTTTTGTTTTGTCCAGGGGAATCAGGGCGAATGTATCACACCGTTGCCGCCGCTATGAGGCCCGGCGGCCTCGGGTGCCGTCCGGCGCATTGACTACCCTCGCAGCGCTGCGAGTGCGCGCGCCGCCACCCCAAGGTCACGCCAGTTGGCCGGATGACAGGTAAAGAGCAGGATTTGATGGCGGGTGGCAGCATCGAACAACACCCGTTTCATCTGCGCCAGACGCTCGGCGTCGCTGTGCACCAGCGCATCGTCGAGAATGAGCAGCGTCGGGCGGCCGGCTTCGGCGAGCAGGTCGGCATACGCCAGGCGGGCGATCACCCCCATTTGTTCGCGCGCGCCGAAGCTCAACGCCTCAAACCCGCTCCATTCACTGCCGCCGCCCTTAGGGCGGATCAGCGGCCCTGGGGCCAGGTCTTCGTCGATTTCGATGCTGGCCTGCGGAAACAGCAGTTGCAGGTAGCGGTTGAGATGCTTTTGCAGCGGCGCCTGCAAGCGGCGGGTGAGCGCGCGGCGTTGGTCGCGCAAGAGATCCAACAGCAGGTCGAGCGCTGCGGCACGACGGCGTAGCTCGGCCACACGCCGTGCAGCCTGGGCGTGGTCGCGGGCAAGCTCGGCGCGGCGTTCGTCCAAACCGCGTGCGCCTTCGGTCTGCAGCGCCACTTCCAGGCGCAGCAAGCGCTCGCGGCGTTCATGGTGTTGCCGTTCCAATTGCTCGGCGCTGGCGCGCAGACGTTCGACATCCTGCTGCAAAATTTCCGGGCGGGCGGCGGCGAGCTGACGCTCGAGTTCGCCGATGCGGGCAGCCAGCGCGGCCTGCTCGGCGCGCGCCGCGGTCAGCTCGCGGCTGGCGGCAGCCAGGCGTTGAGCCCGCTCGGGAGCCTCGCACAGGGCTTGTGCGGCAGCATGCTCACGGATGGCGGCCTCCAGCCGGCTGTGGGCATCGGCTGCGGCAAGCTCGGCGCGGTGGGCATCCTCGCGCAGGGCATCGACGGTTTGCGTGGCGGCCAGTTCGGCGGCTTCGGCCTCGGCCGCGGTGGGCAGCTCAGCGGGCGTGTCGGCTGGTGGCGGCAAGCGTTCGAGTGCTTGGGCAAGCTCTTGAGCGCGGGCAGCCCACACGGTGTGCTCGGCATGCAGCGCATCCAGGCCCTGCGGCGCGAGCGCCCGTAAGCTGGCCTGGGCAATGGCCAGGTCATTTTGTAAATTGTTTTGCGTCAGCTCACGCGCCTCGACAGCCGCCAGTGAATCGAGCCCAAGCCGCGCGAGCAGCATGTGCTGTGCATCGGCCAGTTCGGTCGCGCGTGCGGTGAGCGCAGCCAGATCGCCCCCGCCGGGGGCGATTTCCAGGCGGCCTAGACCCGGCAGCACCAGCGTAGTGAGGGCCAGCAGACGGATTTCGCCGTGGCCGGTCAGCGCCTGCCCGTTCAACGCGATCTGCTGTCCCGGTTCCAGTTCATAGGTCAGGCGGGTGGCCACGGCCCTGCAGCGGATGTCGATATCTGCCAGCTCGCGCGCCTGCGCGCGCAAGGTTTTCAGTTCCTGCGGGCCGATGGCGTTGGCCGCGATCTCGCGCTGCAACGCCTGCACCCGCAACTGGGCGGCTTCGGCTTGTTGCAGTTGGGCGGTGACGGTGTCGAGTTGCCTTTGCGCGGCTTCGGCATCGCGCGCCAGACGAGCGCGCTCGGCGCGCTGACGGAACGCGCGCAGCATCGCGCGCGCCGCCTCCAGGGCGCGCTCGGCCTGCACCAGCCGCGCCCGCCAGTTCTCCAGGGGCGCGGTGGCCGCGGCGTGGGCCTGTCGCGCGCTTTCGAGTGCGGCCCGGCGTGCGGCCAGCGCTTGCTCTTCTCGTGCAAAACCGTCGAGCTGGGCACGCAGCAGATCGATACGGCTGGCAAGCTCTGCAGCGCGCTGGCGCTCGGCTGTGAGCGCCGCGTGCAGTTCGGCCGCGGCCTGCAAACGCGCTTCGGCTTCGCCTTGCTGGGCACGGAGCACCCGCCAGGGCTGCTCGGCTTCGTCCGCGGCGTGTTCCCGGCGCAGCGCGGCGAGCGCATCCACGCGTTCGCGGTAACGGGCGATTTCCTGGTCCAACTGGGCAAGTTCGGCGGCCAGCGCGCTTTCCTTGTCCAGCGCCTCCTTGTACCCGCCCCGCGGGCGCGCGCCGGCTTCGGTCAGCAATTCATGACGCTGTGCGGCCACCACGCCCAAGAGTTCATCGCCGCCGCGGGCGGTCACTTCTCCGAGCGATTGGTGGAGCGCGCCACGCAAGTGGTCGGTGGCATGTCCCACCGCCTCGCGCAACGCCTGCGAGCTGCCTTGCTCGATCCATAGCAGACCGGGGATACCCCAGTGTTCCGCTTTGCTCGCCCCCCGCCCGGCGTATTGAAAGCCCAGCAATTCGGCCAGACGGTCCTCGGCCAGCTCGCCGTCCAAGGTCTCGCGGCCGAGCTGCAGAATGCAGCGCTTGCGGCTCAAAAAGGTCTTGGTCAGATGACAGGGCTGCCCGTTCAATTCGAAGTCGAGCGCCACCGTAGGCGCGGCGTTCGGCTCGTTCCACGGACGCAGGTCATCGACGCTCGCCGAGCGGTGACGCTCGAAGAAGGCCGCGCGGATGGCGGCTACCACGGTGCTTTTGCCGGCTTCGTTGGGGCCGGTGAAGAGATTGAGCCCCGGGGCGAGGTCGCCGATTTCCAGCGCGGTGCGGAACTGCCGGAACTGCTCGATGCGGATACGGGTCAGCCTCATTGCCCCGCCCCTTTGCCCACCGGGCGGCGCGCGGCGAGCAAGCCAGCCAGGATCACCAGTGCATCGCGCGCCGCCTGGGCGCGGGCCGGGTCCTGCTCCGCTTGCGCGGCCCGTAAGGCGCTGACCACGTCGGCCACATAACCTTCTGCGGCGAGCGCTTCGAGATCCGCCGCGCTGGGATCCACCCGCAGTTCGGCCAGATCGACGGTCAGGCTGCGCGCGCGGCCCTGCGCCTGCCCGATGGCCTCGGTCAAACGGCGGTGACCGGCCAGATCGGTGCGACCGCGCACGGCAAGCTGCACCACGTCGGTCGCGCCCAAATCGGCCAGCCCCGCCAGCAACATGTCGAGGTCGCTGGGAACCTGCAGTTCGGCCGCGATGGTGTGCCAGCGGTAGCGGCCGGTGGTAATCGGGGTGACCACCGGCAAGACGCCGGGTGCGGCAATGTCGACCAACAACGCCTGACCGGAAGCATTGGCGCGAAAACGGTCGGTTTCGGGCGTGCCGGCGTACCAAGTGCGCGGGTCGATCTCGCGGGTGCCGTGCCAGTCGCCCAGTGCCAAATAATCGAGACGGGCGCTGGCCGCACGGTCTGCGGCAATCGGGTTGGGCGAATCGATGTCTTCGGCCAGAACACCCTGCACACTGCCGTGAGCCAGTCCCACGCGCAGATAGCCGGCCGGCGTGTCGGCGGCGGCAAACCATTCGGTGAGATCGTTATAGGTGTTGCGCTGGGTGAGCGGCGCAGGCAGCACCGCCACCTGCAGATCGTCCAACAACAGCGGTGTGGGGCTCAGACAGACGGTGAGGTTCGCCGGCATGGCATCGAGCCGCGCAGCCCGGGTCCACACCGACTCGGCCAGCGCAGCATCGTGATTGCCCGGAATCATCACCCAACGCCCTGCAAAACCGCCCAGGGCATGAAACAGGCGGTGCACGGTGCGGTTGCTGACGGTTTGCACATCGAACACGTCGCCCGCCACCAGGACCGCATCCACCGCGTGCTCGGTAGCGAGCCGGGCGAGACGCTCGACCGCGTTGAAACGCTCGTCGGCCAGCAAGGCGGCCTCGACGGCGTCGAACTGGCCGAACAGCTTGCCGATCTGCCAGTCGGCGGTATGCAGAAATCTAGGCATGCAGGCTAACGGAACAAGGCGAAAGGCGGGCCGGCGTCGGCGTGCAGGATCGCGCAAGGGGTCGCCCGGCTGCGTTTAGCCCAGCGCCCCCAATCCGTTGCACGCACCGAGGCGCCCGCCGGGGCAAAGATCAACCGAGCGCGGCCAGCGCCGCGGCGTAGTCCGGCTCGTCTTTGATTTCGGCAACCAATTGGGCGTGGATGACCGTGTCGTCGGCATCCAGCACCACCACCGCGCGCGCAGTCAGGCCGGCGAGCGGGCCGGAGGCAATCGCCACCCCCCAGTCGCGCGCAAACTCAGGGTGACGGAAAGTGGACAGGGTGTGTACATTGGCCAGCCCTTCGGTCTCGCAAAAGCGCTTGGCCGCAAACGGCAGATCGGCCGAAATCACCAGCACCACGGTATTGTTCAGTCCGGCCGCCTCAGCGTTGAACTTGCGGGTGGACGTGGCGCAGGTGGGGGTATCCAGACTGGGGACGATGTTCAACACCTTGCGCTTGCCCGACCAAGCATCCAGGCCGACATCCTGCAAATTGACGCCGGTTAAGCAGAAGGCGGGGGCCTTGGTGCCCTTGACCGGAAAAGTGCCGGAAACTTCGACCGGGTTGCCACCCAGGGTAACGGTGCTCATGGTGTGCGCGCTCCTCAGGAAAAATGGAACAGGCCGGATCGCCGGCCTGGCGACGCAGGCAGTCCAACCACAAACTGCCGCCGCCTCATGCCAACAGGCGCGCCACGTATGCCGCAACGCGCTGCGGCGATGTTAGCACTCATACAGCCGCTGCAACATCGCCCCCTTCGGTGGGCGTTCGTCAGCGGCTTGGCAAGCTGCTTTCAGCCCAGCGCCGCGCCGGTTTCAGCGCCCAGCGCACGACGCTGTGCCGCTTTGAGCCGCGCGCGACGTTTCTTCCACCAGATGTACACCCCGGTCACGCTGAGCATCGCGACCACCAAGCCCATCAGCGAAATCAGGATGCGCCCAGGCAGGCCGAGGATCCGCCCCGAGTGCAGCGGAAACTGAGCCTGCACAAAAATATCCGCCGCGCTACCCTGCCAAGGTAGCCGCTCGCCCAGCAGACGACCATCGGCGGCATCCAGGTAGAGCGTCTTGTGGCCCACGCCACCCGCGCCATGATCGGCGCCGGCGTGGAAGAACTGCACCCCATAGACGCCGAAATGGCGAGCGTAGAACACGCTGCCCGGTGGCTCGCTCCAGCCGCGTCGCTGACCTTCGGCGGCCGCCAGTTCGACGATCTCGGCCAGACCGCGCTCGGCGGCAATAGGCCGATGCAAGGGGCTGGGTTGGCGCAGGTCGAAAGGCGTTGGAGTCACTTGAGACACGGTGGACATCAGCGGAAAAAACACTTCGCGGTACAGATTCAGCGAGAAAGCGGTAAACGCGACGATGAACAGCAGCAACCAGGTCCACAAGCCAAAGGCGCGATGCAGATCGTAATTGAGCTTGTAGCTGCCGGCTGCCCAGCGCACCTTCCAGGCCGGCGCCCAGCGCTGCCAGAAACTGCGCGCGCGCGGAACGGCATCATCGCCGGCAAGCGCCTCGTCCGCAGCATGCGCCGCCGCCCGCCGCCGGGCCGGCAGGGTGAGCAGAAAGGCGACGAAACAGTCCAGCGTCCACACGATGGCCACCACGCCCAGCAGCCAGATGCCCCAGCGGTCGGTGCCACCCATCTCCGGCAGGTGCAGACTGTAGTGCAGCTTGTAGAGAAAGGAGACGAAGTTTTCGCGGGTAACCGGCCACACCGCGCCCCATTGGCGCTTGCCGAGTTCCTCCCCGCTGGCTGGATCGACGAAGACCTGGTTGAAACCAGGCTCGTACAGTCGCCCGGTGGCCGGATCCACCCGCGGTTCGACCCAGAACGCCAAGGAATGCCCCGGCTCGGCAGCCAACTCCATAAAGGTGACCTCGACCTGCGGATAACGCGCCTCCACTTCACGCGCCAGCGCCAAAGCGTCGCGCGCCGGCCCTGCCGCACGGGCGGTGGTGAGCTGCGGGTTGAGCCACTCGTCGAGCTCGTGATCCCAGGAAATCACCGCGCCGGTCAAACCGGTGAGAAACAAAAAAAGCGCCGTAGCCAGGCCGAACCAGCGGTGAACGATGACAAAAATTGCGCGCATGGCGGCTCTCCGGTGATCAGCGCGGGTACTTACCAGCGCAAGGTCGCGCTCAGCGTGACCTTGCGCTTGGTGCCATACCAGCAATCGCCACGATGCAGGCAGGCGGCGAAATAGGTCTTGTCGGCAAGGTTGGAAACGTTGAGTGCCACCAACCAGCGGTCGATGTCATACGACACCATGGCATCGACCAAGTCCACGCCTGCGGTTTTCAAAGTGTCATGGCCGTCCCAGGTGCTGCCCACGTGACGTAAGCCGAGGCCGGCCTTGAGCCCCGGCACCCCCCAACTGCCAAACCGATGCACTGCCCACAGCGCGATGGTTTCATTGGGTACGTTGGCCACTCGCTTGCCGGTCTCCCGATCCTCCGTGTCAGTGCGGGTATAGGCAGCGACCAGGTCCCAGGCCCGCAAATTGGCATGCAACTCCAGCTCCACACCCTTGACCTCGATATCACCGAGTTGCCGGGTGGTGCCGGGCAGCTCACCGTCGGTCACCCGTCCGGTCTCACGCAGGTTGTAGACCGCTGCGCTGGCCGTTACCGGCCAAGCGGCCGGCTGCCATTTCAGGCCGGCTTCGATCTGTTTCCCACGTTTGGGATCGAAAGGTTTGCCCTGAAGATTCGCGCCCTGCGGCTCGAAGGATTCGGCATAACTCAAATAGGGCGACCATCCGCCATCGGCCAGATACACGCCGCCCAGGCTATGCGTGGTGGCGTTGACCTTCAAATCTTCGGCACGACTGGAAATGCTCTTGCTGCGGTCGTGGCGCAACGCTGCAACCAGCACCCAGCGGTCGCCAAACTTCATCTGGTCCTGCAGCAACAGACCCCACTGGTCCAGCCCGGTATCGCCGGTGTTGGCGGCACTGGTGTTTGCTTCGGTCAAGTCCGGCGGCGTCCATTGGCCATAGGCCGGCGTATACACATCCAAGGGCGTAGCCGCACCGGACCAATACAAGCGGCTGCTGCGCTGGCGCATGGCGTCCATACCGACCAGCAGCGTGTGCTGGACACTGCCCCAGGCGATACGACCTTCCATAAACAAATCGGCATTGGTGATGCGTCCCTGATCGTCGGTCGCGTACCAGGTGCGGTTCAGCGAGCGTCCATCGGCAAGAAACCCTTCCCAGTAGTTGGCATAGAGGCTTCGATGCCGACCTTTGACATCATCATGACGCAGGCGATGGGTGAGCTTCCACTGCTCGTTGAAGGCATGGGAAAACTCATAGCCGATACGCCAGCGCCGGCCGCCGTAGGTATCCCAGTCCGGTTCGCTGACATAGCGCTCGACCGGAATTCGGCCGTTGGGGCCGTCGTAGAGCGTGCCTTCAAGCGGGAAAAAGCCCTCGGTATTGCCGCTGCGGTCGTTCTGGTACTGGGTGTACACCCACAGCGATGTGGCCGGCGAGATGTTCCAGGTAAGCGAGGGCGCGAAATACTGGCGCTCGATGTCGGCGTACTCGACCTGGGTGCCGCTGTCACGATTGAGCGCCACCACGCGGTAGAGCACGCTGCCGTCTTCGTTGAGCGCGCCGGTGAGGTCGGCGGCCACCTGCTTATGGTCATGATTGCCGACCTGCAGCGAAACCTCGCGCGCGCTCTCCGCCTGCGGGCGCTTGCTGACCAGGTTCACGACCCCGCCAGGGCCATTCTGACCTGCCATGACCGAAGCCGGACCGCGCAAAACTTCCACACGTTCAAAGGCATAGGGCTCGTCGCGCACCACGCCATACCAACCGGTCAACGGCCGACGCAGGCCATCGAGCAGCGTCGAGCCCTGACTGCCGCCGCGCAGCGTGAACCAATCACCACGGTTATCCAGGCCATAGACATCGGCATGCACGCCGGCGGTGTAACGCAGCACTTCCTGCATGGTTTGCGCATTCTGATCCCGGATCTGCTCGGCGGTAATGACGCTGATCGACTGCGGAATCTCATTGAGTGGCGTGTCGGTACGGGTGGCGGTGGCGCTGCGCCGCGCGGTATAGCCGGGCACCGGTCCCCAGGCATGCTCCGCTTGACCACTGGCGGTCACCGTGACCTCGCCCAGCGTGCGAGCGCCTGGTGCGGGACGGGGTTCGCTGCGCTGCAGTACCAGCGCATCGCCTTGCGCGACCGCCTCCAGTCCGCTGCCGGCGAGCAACCGGCGCAGCGCCTCGGACGGCGCCAGCAGGCCGCTTACCGCTGGCGCACGGCGTCCGGCCACCAATTCGGGCGCAACCAGTAATTGCACACCAGCCTGGCGGGCGAACGCATTGAGCGCTTGGCCGAGCGGCTGGGCAGGCAGGTCGATGGGCACCGGTGCGGCCGACTGTGCCACGGCTGGCTGAATGACCGTCAGGCCACTGGCAAGCGCGGCGGCCAGCATGGAAGGAACGATGCGCCGGGCGAGACGCGAGGGGGCGAACAATGAAGCCATGAAGTCCTCAAAGAAAACAAGATGCATTCTCTGTTGAAGACGCAGGCGCGGGTAAAATCCTGACCCTCGGAAGCGAAAAACTAGCGTGCAATGATTTCCGTGCGTCCGTCACGCCTGCGCAGTGCCACAGGCAGTACGCGCGGCAGCGCTCGGGCGAAGTCCTGAACGCGGGCAATTTCGAAGCTTCCGGTAACGCGCAACGAGGCCACGCGCTCATCGCCGAGCACCAGACCGGTGTCACCATAACGCGCAAATTCAGCCAGCGCTTCGCTCAGCGGGGTGTTGTCGAAGCTGAGCCGGCCATCCCGCCAGGCCGCCACGGTACCCACTGCGACCGCACGCAGCGCCGCGGGATAGCCGGCGGCATCGGACCACAGTGCATCACCGGGGCCAAGCACCGCGCCGCTGTCTGCCGGCCCGTCCGCCGCCTGCTGGCCCCCGGGCGGGCGACGACGCACCCGGACGCGCCCGGCGGCCACCGCCACGTCCACGCCGGCACTTACATGGCGGACCTGGAAACGGGTGCCGAGCACGGTCACACGGGTCATGCCGGCATCGACCTGAAAAGGGCGCGCCCAATCCGCCGTTACCTCGAACAGGGCCTGGCCGCGCAGCAGCCGGACTTCGCGGCGATCAGCGTACAACGCAATAGCCACCTCGCTGTCGGTGTCCAAATGTACTTGGCTGCCGTCTGGCAAGCTCAGTGTGTGCAGTTGCCCCCGCGCGGTGGCGTGAGTGAGCGCAAACTGCGGCCGGGCGAGCTGTTGGCCGACCATCCACCAAGCACCCAGCCCTGCCGTTGCAATGACGCCGGCTGCGCATGCAGCTTGAGTCATAAAGGCCCGGCGCGTACGGCCGGTCACAGGCAGGCGACAGGCGTCGGTGTGCACGACGGCTGGCCGGCCATGCGCAGCGAAGACATCGGCCGGCAACTGCGCCAACGCTTGCGCGGTGTCGAGCATGGCCTGCCAAGCCTCGCGATGGGCCGGGTCGGCCGCGAGCCATTCGGCAAAGCCGCGTGCCAACGGTGTGTCGGCATCATCCAGCGCCCCCTCGCAATGCTGCAGCCACCACCAAGCCGCCTGCGCATCGGCAGAAGACTGTTCACACAGGGTCTCGGCGCGAGCCAAGTCGGAAGGCGTCATCGCAGGTTCAGCATCCGGCAAAGATGAAAGTCCACCCCATCCGGTAGACGCGCCACCATCGGCGCCCCTGACAGCCACATGGGGCTCACGTTTCACCATCCCGTAAAGCGCGACGGCAAGCAACCATGCCGGCTATCACATGCTTTTCCACCGCGTTACGCGAAATACCCATGCGGCGGGCAATCTCGGCCTGTGGCAGCCCCTCGAGCTTGAACAGCACGAAAGCCTCCCGACAGCGCGGGGGCAAAGCCTCGATCGCAGCCAGCAGGCGGTTGGCAGCCCGTTTGTTGGCCAACTGGACTTCCGGCTCATCCGCGGTCGGCGCCGCGACCTCCTCGGTCGCGCCCGCATCGCCTTGCGCTGCGCTACGCACCTGCGCGCGCCGATGGCCGTCGATGATCGCGCTGCGTGCGGCCCGAAAGAGTAACGCACGCGGCTCGCGCACCGCATGGCCGCTCTCTTGCAGCGCCAGCACGCGCGCATAGGCTTCCTGGACCACATCGGCGGCATGCTCGCGGTCGTTCAAAGCGCCGGAAAAATAGGCCAGCAGTTCGCGGTAATAACGTTCTAACACTTCAGCAGCAAGGCTTACGAGTCCATGCCAGACAGCCATCCACCATAGGGGCGTCATGCCAAACGCAATCGAGCATGATTTATCGCCGACTGTCCTGGCGGTCGCCCCCGGTCTGCTCACCGGCCGTCGCGCTCGATTTGCGCGCCCCGGCTCGTGGCGGCGGCGCCAAGCGGGCGTAGGGGCGCGCGGTGGCGCGGGCGCGCAGCCCGTGTATGAACATGAGCAGCGCCACAACGAGCGCGGCCACCGTCACGACCAACATCAGCCCGAGCACCACACTTGCCGGCTCAGGCATGCGCAATCCCGGGCTGAGTCTGGGCGCGCTTGATGGCAGCATCGCGCTTCTTTGTTTGCGTGCGCCACCATAGCCACAAGCCGGTAAACCCCAGGAAGATCCACACGAAGCCCAGCAAATCGATCCAGACCCATTCGCCGTCTTTACCCAGGAAAGCCTTGCCGGTGTGCAGGTCGATCATCAGCTTGCCCAGGGTCACCCGCTCCGGCGGGATCTCTTCAAGGGGCAGGCTGGCAATGCCAGCCACCAAGACGGCCGGTGCGCTCCAGAAGCGGCCATCCGGACTACTGAGCGGGCCGCGCTCTTTCAAGGTGACGGTGACCGAGCCATCCAGGTTGGCGCTGGCATTCCAGGCGTCACCCTTGAGCACGCGCTGCCAGCGGCCGTCCTGTTCCAGCCAGACACCGCTCTTGGCGGCGACGATGACGCCCCAGGTCATGGGCAGGATGTCACGCACCTGGTCGCCAGCCAGTTCGGCCACCGCGGTAACGCCGGCAGCATCCGCGCGGAACAGGCCGTTTTGCGTGCCGACCAGAGTACTGCCATCGGCCAGTGTCGCAGTGCTGCGGATTTCCGGGGACATCGCGCGCATCGCGCTCGCGCCGTATCCGGGCAGCCAGCCGACATAGGGTGTGAGGTCGATCTCGTTGAGCCCCAGCTCTTTCTTGTGAGCCAGAAAGATCGAGGTGAACCCCACCAGCAGCATCGGCAGGATGAGCAGCACCGACACCCAGTTGTGCCAGTCGCGGGCTTTCAGGTTCATTCCGTTGTACTCCTTCTCTGTATCGGGGGATCGAGGTCCTGGCAGGGGCTTACCACTTGCCTTCCAGCGCCACGAAGAAGGCCCGTCCGCCACGCTCCACTTCGGTCGTTGCCTTGGTCATGACCCCGGCGCCGTTGTATTCGGCTTTGTCCTTGACCTTCTTCATGTCCAGCAGGTTGGAGGCGGTCAAACGCAGGGCCAGATCGCGCGACAGCCGCTTCATGACGTACAGATCGAGCAGCTTCTGTTCGGACTCGTAGTCTGCTTTCAGCGGCTCGGTCGGGTTTTTCAGGTACTTCGGTGTGTAGTTGTAGTTCACCCCCCAGGCGCCGTCCCATTTGGGCAATTGCCAGTCGAAGCCGATGTTGTAGACATACGGCGGCTGGTCCTTGATGCGGGTGGTCAGGCCGGTGGTGGCGTCGGTGATGCGCGAGTACAAGCGGGTGTAGTTGAAGCGCAGCATCAACTCAGGCAGGCCGATGATGTCCATCTGCGGACGGGCGTCCAGTTCCCACCCCCACACCCTGGCGTCGCCGACGTTCTGCGGGCGCTGCACATAGCGGGAGCCTTCCAGCTCGGTGCGTGCCTGGACCATGTCCTCGATGTCGCGATGAAAGAGGTTGGCACCCAGCACGCCCCCGCCCTGGGGCAGGAAATGCTCCCACCCCAGCTCCACCCCCAGCGCCTTCTCCGGCCGCAGGGCGGGATTGCCGGACACATCCGGTTTGGCCAGGGTGCCGTCGCTCGACGCGGTCACCGTGGACAGGTCGTCGAACTTCGGCGGTTTGAGCGTGCGGGTGAGGCTGGCCCTGAGGTTGTTGCGTCCGTCGACTTGCCACAGGTAATGGAGCGACGGCGTACTGGCACGTACCGTCCCGCCCGAGGACGCCCCGAGGCCGTCCACCGCCTCCTGACGGTTGTGCAGCCAGCGCACGCCGGGGGTGAGGAAATGGCCACCGCCCAGGGCGATCTCATCTTGAATAAAGAACGTCCAACGGCGCTCGCGGATGTCGAAGCTGTCGCCACGCCCTGCCGCCATGGGGGCCAACGCCGCCCAGCTTGCGCCTTCCTGCACGGTCTTGGCGTCCTCGCGGCTGGCGTCGCGGTACTCGGCGCCGGCCGACACTTTGTGCGCGCCGATTACTTGTGTCGCCCGCACGCCCGCGTACCATTCGCGCTCGTCCTTGTCGTCGCGCTCCAGCGCCACCTTGGTGAGGCTGCCGTTCGCCTTGTAATCGAGCGTGGTCTTGTCCCTGGTCTCCCCGCCTTGCTGGGTGGCGGCATAGACCGATAGCTGCCCTTGGCCGAGCGAACGTTTCCATTCGGCCCGCAGACGCCAAGTCTCGCGCAACTTGTCCTCATCTTCGACGATGCGTCCGTCGTCGGTGACGGTGGCCGGATCGGTGAAGGGGGCGCCGTTGTACTTGGACTTGTCCTTGGGCCTGTTTTTGCGCTCGTCGGAGCGGGTAATCCAGGGGGTCAGCACCAGTTCGTCATCGGCCGACAGTCGCAGGTTCAGACGCGGCGCGAAGTCCGCCGTGTCGGTCACCACGCGCTCGTCCTCGAACACCAGCTTACGGCCGACAGCCGCCCCACCCGCGTTGTAGGAGGTTTCGTCGGTGCGCTTGCTCTTGAGATCGGCACGCTGGCCGACCGAGGCGTTGAGCAGCCAGCGCAGATCGCCGTTGCCGTTGCCATACTGGCCCGACAGGTTCCAACTGTCTTTATTTGCCTTCTCGCCGAACAGCCGGCCGATGGCCAGGCGGGCGTTCGCCACCGGCTTGTCCGGCGCATTGCGCAGGACGATGTTGATCGTACCCATCATGCCCTCATTGGGCATGTCGGCCGAGGGCGCGCGGATCAGCTCGATACGTTCGACCATGTCGAGGGGGATGCGGTCGACCTGGATCTGGCGTTCCTTGGTGCCGGAGGAGACCGCTTCGCCGTCGATCAGGATCTGCGTGTAGCCCTTGTCCATGCCGCGTACGCGAACATCCTTGGGGTTCCCCGGCGGGCCGGTGAAGGTCACGCTGGGCATGCGGCGCAGGTAGTCGCCGATGGTCAGTTCGTTCATCCGGTCGAGTTCTTCCCGGCCGTACACGAGCTTGGTGGAGCGCGCATGCTGACGTTGATCGAAGTCGTCCTGCTCAGGATTGACGATCACCTCACCGAGCTGGGCGCCCGGTAGTCGTCGATGCGCGCTAGCGAAGCACCCAACATCAGCGCGTGGTCCTGGTTGGCCGCGTTCATCACGCCGGTGGCACGCATGCCGCGGCTGGCGCTATCCCAGGAAACGGCGGTGTCCAGCCCGACACCGGGTTCGAAGCGCGCCTGCGGCAAGCGCACGTTGATCGCTCCGCCCAACGCGCCGCTGCCGTACAGCACCGAGGCCGGACCTTTGACCACTTCCACGCGCTCGGCCAGCGGCAGGCTCATGAAGGAAGCGATCGCTCCGGCCGGCTGTGCGGAGTTGAAGCGGATGCCGTCGACCAAGAGCACCACGCTCTCCTTCTTCAGCCCGCGGATCACCGGGTTCTGACCCTGGGCGCTGTCGCCGGAGACCGCCAGGCCGGGTTCGCCGCGCAGCGCCTCGCCGACGTTGTGCGCGCCGCGGCGCTGCAGTTGGTCGCGCGACAGCGACAGCGTGGCAGCCGGGGTGTCCAGCTCATCCGCAGCATATCCTTTGGCGGTCACGCTGAGTTCGCCCAGTATGCTGTCGGCAGAGTCGGCAAACGCAGGCGGCACGGCTAAGGCGAGGCAAGCCAGGGCAAGGGGGCGCATTCTCATCACGATCTCCAAATGGCGGTCAGGCTGGCTGGCGAGATGCTGGCTTGCCCAGAGGTACGGAAACGGCATGGATGATGCAAAAATGCGAACGATTATCACTTGATTCATATCAAGTCTGATCAATCGATGCCGATGAGCTGCACCAAGCAAGGCGTTGACCGCGAAACAAAGTTTATTACAATGCAAATCATTATCATCCGCACTTCTAATAGGAGTTTCCGTGTCCCGTTATACCGGCCCCCGCCTCAAAGTTCAGCGTGCGCTCGGCGTTGCGCTGCCCGGCCTGTCCCGCAAATCGCCCGAACAGCGCAACTACCCTCCCGGCCAGCACGGCGCCAAGCCCAAACGCAAATCAGACTTCGGCCTGCGTCTGATGGAAAAGCAGAAACTGCGTTTGAACTACGGCTTGACCGAAGGCCAGATCCGTCGCCTGTTCCGCGAAGCCAAAAACGCCAAGGCGCCCACCGGCGACAAATTGCTCGAACTGCTCGAACGCCGCCTGGACAATTTTGTTTTCCGTGCCGGCTTCGCTCCCACCGCCGTCGCTGCGCGCCAGTTGGTGCGTCATCGCCATGTGCTGCTCAACGGCCGTTCGGTCAACATCCCGTCGATTCGCATCAAACCGGGCGACACCATCACGCTGACCGAGAAGGGGCGCCGCATCCCTGCCACCGCGGAGTGCCTGGTCGAACCCGCACTGAGTCGCCCAGAGTGGTTGCACTTCGATGAGCAAACGCTCAGCGCCACCGTAACCCGTTTGCCCGACCCGTCGGAGGTGCCCTTCCCGATCGAAGTCCAGCATGTGGTCGAGTACTACGCGGTGAGGCTGTAAATGAGCGCCCGCGCCGCTTTCGACGCACGCCCGGCCGACGGCCCGCAGTACGCCAACCGGCCCGATCTGGCGCTCTCGGCGGTGCTGTACCTGATGACGCGTTTTCCGTCCACCCGCAGCAGCGCGGTGGCCGACGCGATCACCGATCACCTCAGGCTCTTACGCGACGACCCACGTCAGCCCGCCAGCATCCGCGAGACGGCCGACGCACTGATCGGCCACTGGCACGCCTTCGGCGCCCTTTGCGACAGCGAACTGCTGCCGGAAGGCAGTGTGGCCAACTGAGCACCTCTGAATCAGCCCGCTGGATAGCCCGTCGGCGTGCTTTCTTGACGAGCTGCCTAGGCAATCCTGCTCACCACACCTTGACGCCGGTCTGCCGCGCCCCCCGATGTGCCCGCGGCAGACCGGTTCGATGCTCATTCATTGGCCTCCGGCACATAAATGAAGGAGCCATCCTTCATCCGATACGCCACGCCAGCGCGTGAACCCTCGCCGCTGCCGATCTGGCCGCTGGCTTGGTAGCGCTCGATGATCTGACCCTTTTTGACGATCATCTCCATGTTCGGCTGCCCCGGGTTTTTGATGATGGTCAGCTCGTCTTGCGTGAACGGATTCATCGGGTTGTTGGCAATCGCCAGCAGCAGCGCGGCGATGATGACCAAAAAAACGTCGATCAAATTGACCACCGAAAGCACCGGATCGTCGGCTTCAAAATCGTCCATCAGTCGCAGGCTCATTGCACACCCTCCGTGGCAAGCTGCGCGACCGCATCGTCATGCGCTGCAGGTCGCGCAGGCACCGCGAGAGCGCGCTTTTCCAGTTCCGCCAGCTCGGTGGCCAACCAGCGTCTGCGCACGCTGACCACGCAGTAGGTGATGGCCGAGGCGATCAAGGCCAGGATCACTGCCGAAAAGGCCACCGTGAGGTTGCGGCTGACATCTTGCAGATTGCCTTCGGCCAGCGCCATCAGCGCCGGCCCCATCGGAATCATGGTCGCCACCAGGCCGAGCATCGGTCCAACACGGGTAGCAATGCGCAGCACTTCCAGACGGCGCACTGCGATCGCTTCCAGCTCGGTCGCCGTCAGCGTTGGCTCGGCATGCAGCGCAGCATGCAGCACAAAAGCGCGCGGATCGTCGCGGCGGCGCTGGCGCACTTCGACGATGAAGCCGCCCAAGGCATGAAAGGCATACAAAAACAGCAGCGTGACCAGTAACAGCACCGGCAGCATGAACAATTGGCTCAGCTCGTACATCGACGATTCGATAAAGTGCGACATGAATTGCAGTCCTCCGCTTGAAGTTCGACATGAAAATCAGGGCAACGGCCGTAGCGGCGGCTTCGCTTGTCGGGCTTGGCGCAGGCCGCCAGCGAACAGGGCAGAAAGGGTCAGCGCGGCGAGCAAAAGATCCGCCCACCGGATGGGGGTGTTCTCAGGCTGAGGCGCGGGCTGCTTTTCCAGCACCTGCCCGGTGACGGTTTCGCTTCCGGCCGCTGCGGCGCTGTCGGCCGGCGCGGGCGCTGCGGCCAGATTCAAACCAAAACCGGCGGCCAGGGCTTCGACGTAATCGTCGACTTTGCTGCTCGTCGGTTGGTAGTCGAGCCGCGCCACCGCGTCTGCATAGACTTCGACCAAGCGGCGCAGGGTGGCCTCGTCGGTCTGCCAGTACTCCTTGCGTGTGGCTTCAAGCATGCGCTCGGCGATCTGCGCGCGGGCGGTCGGGTTGTGGCGCTCGAACCACGCCTCCATGCCGAGGTTGAGAGCATCGTTGATGTACACATCAAAGAAGCTCTGCCACTGGTCATCGCGCACGATTTCCGGCGCCACTGCGGTCCACCCCCAGAAATTGTTGACCGTATCCAGCACGTTGAGCGTGCCGGCGTAGCCTTCCTGCTGCATGGCCTCGATCCACTGCGGGTGGAAGTAACGCGCGCGCAACTCGGCGGCCAGGAAGCGGGCTGCCGACTCGACCTTGCCTTGCGCTGGATCGCGCAAGTTGCTGATGTACAGCCCCGGCGTAGCACCGCCCAGGTGGCGCACCGCCTGTCCGATGCCGCCAAGGTACTGGAACGGGTCGTCGGTGGTCAGCATGCCGTAGAGGTTGGACGAGCGCGCCAGCACCGCGGCCTCGGTGCCCTTGAGGTGCTCGGCATAGAGGTTGAAATCTGCCGCACCGTCCGGCCGCGCAACCTTTTCACCCCAGCGCGCCTCGTCCGGCCCATAGGCGAACTGCATACGCGCAAGGTAAAGCTCGGCCAATTTGCTTTCGGCTTCCCAGGTGTCGGTGGCCAAGGTGGCATCGTCCAAGCCGGTGCCGTAAGCCCCGCTTTCACTGGAAAAGATGCGGGTCAGCGCGTGCAGGCGGGCTTCGGCGGGGGCAAACCCTTGCGCCAGCAAGCTGTTTTCCAGCGCCAAGGTGTTGGCACGCACCGCATTATCCGGTTCGTCCAGCGCGGCCACCTTTTCCACCGCACGCGCAATCTGACGCATGACATTCGGGAAGTGATCGCGGTACAAACCGGTGGCCGAGACAACCACGTCCACCCGCGGACGGCCGAGCTCGGCGCGCGGGATCACCTCGACGTCGGTGATGCGCCCAAAGCGATCCCATACCGGTTTGACGCCCAGCGCGTGAAATACCTGAGCTTCGAGCACCCCGAGGTGGCGCATGGCCTCCACCGACCACAGCGAGAAGGTCACTTTGGTCATCTCCCGGCCATGCTCGGCGCGATAAGCGGCCAGCAGCTGGGCAAAAGCCTCTCCGCCGGCCCGCCAGGCTTGCTCGGTGGGCAGGCGCGACGGATCGAAGCCGTAGAGATTGCGCCCGGTGGGCAAGCTGTCTGGGTTACGCACCGGGTCGCCACCGTACTGGGTATCGATGAAACGCCCTGCAAGCGCGCGCAGTAGACCCTGATGCTCGCCAGCTGCAGACAGCGCTTCGAAATATCGCCGCCCTTCGGCCAACAGTGCTGCGCGCGCGGGATCATTGGCCGGCGTCGCCGCGCTGGGCTGTAGAAGATGCTCGGCGAGTAGGCGATAGGGCGCCGAAGCCTGCAAATTACGATAGTCATCCACGAACAGTTCGTCCGGTTCTTTGAGGCCGAGCGTGGCGTAGAGCGGCGCACCCAGCATCTGCATCACGGTGCCAATGCGATGCTCGGTTGCCGGCGCCTCACCCAGCGTATGCAGACCCAGCGGCTGCGCGCTTTGCGCCAGGCTGTGCAGCCAGTCGTGCAGTTCGCGCTCGAAGGGCTTGAAGTCTGCACGGGCGCGCTCGGCGGTCCAGCCGATGTCTTCGAGCAGGTTCAGGCGCGCGGCCTCGTCGACGATTGCAGCCCGGGTGCGCGCTTTGACCGCGCCTTCGTCGAGCAGCTCGTACTGGTGGATGAGGTCGTGCAACGGTGTGAGCGTGTCATGCAGCCCGGCCGGCGCAAACGGTGGCGTCTGGTGGGTGACGATGGTGGCGCGCCCGCGGCGCTTGGCCTGGGTGGCTTCGCCGATGTTATCGACGATGTAAGGATAGACCACCGGCAAATCGCCCAGCACCAGGTACGGATCGTCATACACCGACAGCCCGCGTTCCTTGCCCGGCGTCCATTCTTGACTGCCGTGCGTGCCGAAATGAATCAACGCATCGGCGCCAAAGCTCTGGCGGGCATACAGGTAGACCGCCATGTAGAAATGTGTGAGCGGCACCTTGGTGTCATGATAGATGGCTTTCTCGGCCGCCTCGCCAACCCTCCCGCGTGGTGGCTGCGGCATCAACATCAGGTTGCCCAGCATCAGCCGAGGAATGACAAAGGAGCACCCGGCACCGTCGCCCAGCAACATCGGATCGTCCTCGGGCGCGCCCCAATGGCCGCTTACTCGCTCGCGCACGCCCGCCGGCAGCGTATCGAACCAGGCGCGGTATTCGGCCAGCGGCAAGCGGGCGGCAAGATCGTCGGCCAGTAACGCTTCGAGCTGGCCGCCACGGTAAAACGGTGCCATCAGGCGGGTCAGCGTGTCTGTCAGGGTCTGCTCGGCCACCGCTTGCACACTGTAGCCGGCCGCACCCAATACCTGGCTCAGCCGTGCCAGACTGCGCGGCACATTTAGAAACGAGGCGGAAATGTTTTTTTCGCCCGGCGGATAGTTGTAGAACATCAGCGCCAGCCGCTTGTCGGCATTCGGTGTGCTACGCAGACGCGCGATCCGCAGCAGCTTGGCCACCAAGGCGTCGGCTTGTTCCGGAATCAAGGTGGCACGCCCGTTCTCCACCGCGGCCACCACCAAGGGGTCGGCCAAGCCGGCCTGTTCGGGAATGGCCAGGGCAAACGGCACCGCAGTACTCGATATGCCCACTGCGCTGGCCCGCCAGTGGGCGGCATCCCCCTCGCGCCAGGTCATCGCCTGCAGCACCGGCACATCCAGGCGCAGGTAGTCCTCGCGCCGACGGTCCTGATACATGGCCTGAAAATTGACCATCACATCCACCGCGGCGCGCCCCGCTTCGGTGACGATGTCCAGCGCACCGGCCTCGGCCATCAGGGGGTGGTAAAACACCACCGGTAGCGCCCCACGCGCTTCCAGCCGACGCACCAGGGCGTCGATATGTGCGATGTCCATGTTGCCGATGTTGGCCTGATGCACCACGATACCCACCGCTGGGCGGCGCGCTGCGCGCTCGGCACCCAGCCAGGACCGGTATTCGCTCAAGCTGGCAACCACCAGGTTTGGGTGATCGGGATGGTAGATGCCAGAGGCCGGGAAGATGACCGGCTCAGGCACAGCCACCGATCGCTCACCAAACAAGTGATGCCGCACATAAGCAAAAAAGCCCGCAAAGTTACGCGCAGTACCATTGCGGTAATAGTCATAGAGCGTTTCGCCACGGACGGCATCCAGCCCACCGCCCATCCGGGCGCCACGCGCGGTTACTTGCAGCCAAGGCATGTCCGGGCGCTCGAGCAAGTCACCAAGCGCTTCCTGCATCCGCCGCCCGTCTTCTTCGCGGGGGGTGTCGAGCACTACCAAGCCTGCGCCAGCCAAAATTTCTGCCAAGCGGACGGCATCATCATGGTCGATGTTGGCCACACGCAGCTCGACCCCGGCGTCCGCCGCAATGCGCATCAGCGTTGCAAACTTGCCGCCGGGCACAAAGTCGCTGCTCACGATCACCACCGGCTGACCCAGCGGACGACTGGCCCACCACAATGCAGTGGCCGCTACCAGCAGCACCAAGGTGAGCGAAAGCAGCAGGTAGCGACGACGCCGGGCATGCGACGAGTGGAATTTGAAAAAAAACGATGACAAAGCCATGCGCGACTTCCGCAAATGACGACGCCGCCCGCAGCCGGCGGGCGGCTGGCGTTCAACAGTTTTAGAAAGACCCGTGCAAGGCCACACGCAAGGTGCGCGGCGTTTCGGCGTAACTGAAAAGGTCCGATTTTTCGGCCAGACGAACGTTGGTCAGATTGTCGATGCCGCCATGGATGCGGAAATGGCGATTCAACGCGTAGCCCAGGTTCATATGCACCAGGGTGTAGGCCGGCGCCTTGCGGTCTGCCGAACTCACGTACTGGGGACCCATGCGCTCGACGCGCAAGGCGGCGTCCCAGGCGCCGCCCCGCCATCCCAGGCGCGCGTCCAGCACATGATCTGTACGGCCGTTGAGTGGTGAACCGGTGGCCTCATCTTCTGTATCCAGCCATTGCGCACCGGCACTGGCATGAAAGCCGCGACCCAGATCGACGCGCAGCGTGGTCTCGATACCATCGATGCGTGCGTTATTAACGTTGTCGTAAATGTAAAACCGTCGCGGGCCGATCTGCTGGATCTGGCGGGTGGTAATGAGGTCTTTGACCTTGTTGCGGAAAGCGGTCGTCTCCCAATCCAAGCCATTAGCGGCATAGATCGCGCCGATCTCCCACGATTTGCTGGTTTCCGGGCGGATATTGGCATTACCGTAGAAAGTGTGCGGGCCTTCAGCACCTTCGTAGTTGGCCGACGCCTGCTTGAGCGTGGGCGCACGGAAGCCTTCACCATAGCCTCCACGCAGCGTCCACGCCTCTGAGGCGTGCCACACCAGGTAGGCCCGCGGACTGGTTTCCGCACCGAAGATGCTGTGACGATCCCGGCGCACGCCCAAGGTGAGCGTCAAATCGGGACGCAGGGCGATTTCGTCCTGCACATAGAGCGCGCGAAAATCCGCGTCATCCTTGCCACCGGCCAGGCCGGCGTTACGCAGTGTCTCGGTACGCAGGTCGGCACCGACGGTCAGGTACTGCATGTGGCCGACGGCAAAACCGACCCTGCCGTCCGCCCCACGCTCGCGCATGCTCTGCGGTCGCGTCGGCGCCACCCCGTTGCTGCGCTTGTTGGTTACATCAAAATCCGACTCCCAAGCGCGTAGCTGCGTCACTACACCGTTCCAGTCGGCGCGCCAGGTCGCTACCGACTGCGATCGCTCGATGTCATAGGTGTCACGATAGTACACCCCACCGCGCGCCTGATCGCGGTCACGCGTCTCATTGCTGGCGCGATGTTCGAGATCGACCGTGTGCGCAGCGCTCGGTTGCCAGGAGAGCAGCACATGACCCGCGGAAAGGTCCGAGCCTTCGATTTCCGATAAGCGCGGATTTTCCTTCAACTCAAAAGGATCGCGCCGCAGCCTGGAAGCCGAGAGTGCCACGCGCAGGGTGTCGGTTAGCGCGCCAGATAAGTGCAGCCCGCCCCCGACCGCGTCGCCATCGCCGGCGCCACGCACATCGCGCGCACTCAAACGCACGCCACCCTGCCATGTGGCCCCCGGACGGCGGGTGATGGCATTGATCACTCCGCCGACCGCATCGGAACCGTACAGCACCGACATTGGTCCGCGCACTACCTCGATGCGTTCGATGCCATCGACCGGCGTCCAGTCGTACTGGAAATCAGAATGTCCAACCCAATCGTCGGTGTTGATCACCCGCAGGCCATTGACCAAGTACAGCGTGTGCTTGCCGTCCATGCCGCGCAAAGACATCGTCTTGCGCCCGCCCACGCCTTGGCCGATCAACCCCACCCCGGTAGTCTCGCGCACTGCGCCAAGCACATTGTCCGCGGCGATCGCATCGATATCCTCACGGCCGACCACGACTGCCGCCGCCGGGGTGTCGCGCACCGACTGTTCGCGTTGTGTGGCGGTCACCACGATTTCATCCAGCCGCGAATCGGCACTCGCCTGCGGTGGCAACGCCCCTGCCGCCATCAAAGCCAGAATGGAAACCAGAGGAAAACGAAGCCGGGCGGCTGCCCGCGGGCATGCAGAGGATCGCTGAACCATCGGTATCTCCGTAGAAAGATGGCTGGCTACCTATCCTCACGGCGGCATCGGTCGCTGGCTAAGAGGTTGCAGAAAGCGGCTATGCACCGGAAACGGCAACGTTCCGGCAATGCGTTCGCAAATGATAATAATTTCGTTTTGTAAATCAAGATGTCCCAGCAAGCCCATCCCCAAGCAGGTATCGCGCCTTGCGTCATCGGCACTGGCGCGCCTCGCCCTTGCATTCTAAACGATAATTGTTATCATTTGATAGACCGACAGTGGAGGCGTTCATGCAAACCCCTCACCCAAACGAAGTGCTCAAACTGGTCAACAGCGCCATCCAGAACCTGCATCTTTACGCGGGTTCGGGCTGCCTGCGCGCCGAACGTCAAGCGCGCCTGGTCATCGAACATCTTGAACACTACAGCGCCGACCCGGCCATCGTTGCTTCATGCTGCGCGCTGGAACAGTTGCTCGAGGCGGTGTCACCGAAATGAGCCGGCGTCCGCGCGTATTCATCGGCAGCGAGTTCGAAACCGCCTCGTTGAGACTGTTTGCCAGCTTGCGTGCCGCCCTGTCGACCGCCATGCAGGCATCGTCAGCACAACGCATGACAACCGGATCGCCAACCCCCGCCTCGGCAGAATCCTCGCCTTGCATCCCGGCGAGCTTGGCCGGGGTGCCCGGCAGCCCGCTGCGCGCCGGCATCATCCGGCGCACAGGCGTGGTTAGCAGCGCCGCCGCGCACCCTCCGGTCAATCGATGATTTTGCGCACACCCGATAAATACGCTTTGCCGTACTCGATCACTTCGCTGCGTTTTTGCCCTTCGGAGGCAAAATGCAAATCCCCGGCAATGTCCTTCAATCGCCGCAGTTCGTCGGCAAGTCGGGCAAGGCTGTCCTCGATGGTGTAACACAGGCTGTGCACATCGTGTATGTCGTATTCGCCGACTTCGCCAGCCAAAATGGCTTCGAGCTGCTGGTTGGCTTCGCGTAAGTTGGCGATGGTTTGCACGATGTCGTCAGCCTGGCGTGCCTGGTAGTGATCCACCCGGGGCGGTTGCACCGCGTCGTCGGCCTGCGCAGCCGGAGTCCATAAGGCGATGCAGGCTGCCAAGCAGGTCAAAACCGGCAGTGTCTTGTTCATGATTGATCTCCTCGGGTCATCGGAATGATTCATTCAGATAAACGGCCACGCCAGGTGCCACGACTCAGTAAACATCGCGCCGATAGCGCCCTTCTGTGACCAAATGGGACAGTCCATCCGCGCCTAGCAGGCGCTCCAGAGTTTCATGTACTGCCGGGGCCATACCCACCGCGTTGCCACAGACATAGATCGCAGCACCGTCGGCCACCCACTCGCGTACAGTGTCCGCGACACGCTCAAGACGGTGCTGCACATACTCTCCGGCCGGCGGATCGCGCGAGAACACCCGGTCACAGTGGGCAAGCAGACCGCGGGCGGCCAAATCGTCGAGTTCTTCGCCACATAAGCGATCGAAGGCTGCTTGACGTTCGCCAAAGATCAGCCAATTACGCCGCTTACCGCGCTGCGCACGCCAGCGCAGATGCGCCAGCAACCCCGCCAAACCGGTGCCATTGCCAATCAGGATCAGCGGCCGCGCGGCATTCTCACCCAGACGGAAGCCGGGATTGGCCCGCAGCCGGCCCGCAAAGCGCATGCCGATCTGCGCTGCGCTACCGAGCAGGGCCGACATGCACCCCGGCCGCCCATCGTCCCCGCGCACTTCACGGACCAATAGCTGCACCACGCCGCTGGCAGGCAGCGAAGCGATGGTGTAAGTGCGCGGGCGAGCCCCCTCGCCGGGAGGAAACAGGTCCAGCAAATCGCCGGGCTCCCACTCGGGCAGCGGGCGTGGCGCACCATCGCCATCGACCGCCTGCAGCTCGACCTGATACACCGGCCAGCCTGCGCTGCCGGCATTGAGCAGCCGGCTGCTGCACAGACACCAATGTTGCAACGGCGCATCGAGGGCCGCGGACGTCTTGGCTGCCGACAGCCCGCCGAAACTGGCCAAGCAATGCTGCCAGCGCGCCAGTGCCACCGGCGCCATGCGGTCGACCTCGATACGCTCGAACACCGGGCGGGCACCGCTTCGTTGCAACCAAGCATCGAGTCGACGCCCAAAGGCGCAAAATTGCGCATAGTAGGAATCGCCCAGGGCCAATAAGCCGTAATCGAGCGCGGACAGATCGGCAGGGCTGTTCAGATAGCGGTCCTCGAAGACCGCGGCGTTGTCGGGTGCATCGCCCTCGCCGTAGGTACTGACCACGAAAAGCGCCTGGCGGCTGGCTTGCAAAAGGGCCAGATCGATCCGCGCCAAGGGCAAACAGATGGTCGGCAGGCCCGCTTCGCTCAAATCCGCGGCAGCCTGTCGGGCAAGTTCGTGCGCCTGGCCGCTCTGGCTGGCATAAGCCAGCAGCACGGTTCCGACAGTCGTCTGACGCGCAGAGCGCACGCGGCCCCGGGCCGCGCGCAGGCAGTGCCAACACAACCCGGCATAGCCGGCGAGCAGGCCGCCGGCGGCCAGCCAGCGGCCGGGCTCCAGCGTCAGCATACGGGAGGCACCCGCCGCAGCGATGCGATCCGCCTCATCATTGCGGCAAAACTTCCAGCGTGGCGGTGTAGCTCAGACGACGTTCCATATCCGGGTTGGTTGGGCTCTTGCCGGTCATCACCGCATTGAGGTAATACAGCCCAGGCCGGGCGAATACATGCCGAATCCGCCCCTGTTCATCGGTGAGCAACTCCACTTTGTCGAGCCGGTCGCGATAGCGGGTACCGCCTTCGACAATGGCGACCTTCAACTGCTTGGCCGCTTGGCCATTGGCATGGAAGGCAAAACTGACCTCCTCGCCAGCGTACAAATCGTTCGGGTGCGTGACCGGCACCATCTCCAGCCCTTCGCCTACCGGCTTCAGCTCGGTCGGGCTGCCAACGGTCACGAAGGTCTCGATGCGCGTGGCGACTTCACGCAGCACCAAGTCGGCGGCACCCGGCGGCACTTTTTCGGCGATTTCAGCGGCCGTGCCGCGAATACGCTTCGGCTGGCCGTTTTCTTTCCAGCTCGCCATCACCGCCGCGTTGGCCACTGCGATGCGGTAACTACCGGCTGCGTCCAACTTGAGGTCGAAGACACTGCGTAACGCTCCTTGCACCAGGTTTTCGGGCTGTAGCGTACGACCGTCTGGCGCATGGATGGTTAAGCCATCGCCCACCTGGAGCGGGCGGTGGTTGAAGTGGAACACCTGGTTCGACACGGCCGCATCCACAGTCACATAGCCGGTGCTCGACAGCACGGTGGACGAGGGCACCAGCCAGGTTTCATGAGCGTGAGCCAATGGCGCAGCCAGCGCTGCGGTCAGCGCGGCAAAAACGATGCGGTGTCCGATCATGGTGATTGCTCCCTTAAAGATAACAGTCAAGGCTTCAGATGCAGGGCAACTTTGCCCAACTCGCGCTCCCCGCCCGCCTCGCGCACCGCAGCCTCGCGCGGCGGCCAATCGAAGGGCAACGTCAGCACTTCGCGGCCGCCGTGCTCGCGCACCGCTTCCACCACCAGACGGTAGCTGCCGGCCGCCAACTCGCCCAAAGGCGCAGCGCCGGCGGTGAAGCCGAGCCGGTGCAGGCCGGGTGGACGGGTTGCGCTGGTCAAACCGTCGACCGGTACCTGCAAGTCGCGCCCGGCACGCCGCCACCACTGGCGGATGTCCTTCAGCCACTGCGTACCTTCGCCATTGCGCATCTTCAGGTCGTACCAAACCGCCAGATTGGCCGCCACGCTGTTGTCTGGTCGTTCCACCCACACCGCAACATAGGGGCGCCGGTAGTCGGCCACCTCGATGCGCGGCAGCTCAATGTCAATCTCCATGCCGGCGGCACGCGCCGGCGTCGCTGCGAGCAGGCCGAGGGCAAAAAGCACGGTCTTGTGCATGGAATGCTCCATAACTAGTGAATGAAGAGTATGACCAGTAGCGCCGGCACGACCACGCCAAGACCGACCGCCGGCCACACCGCAGCGCGACTGCCGGCGTGCGCCGCCAGGATGAGAAGACCGCTCAGGGACACGACCACACTGGCCAGCGCAAAAATGTCGATGAACAAACGCCAAGCGGCACCGGTATGCCGCCCTTTGTGCAGGTCGTTGAGCCAAGCGATCAAGCCGCGGTCGGTGAGTTCGTATTCCGCCACCCCGGCAGGCAAGTCAAAGCGCAGCCAAGCGTCCCCCCCTGGGCGCGGCAACGCCAGATACACCTCGTCTGCCGTCCACTCGGCGGGACGGCCGGCAGGCCGCAGCTCGAACACCTCGGCCAACCAGCGTTCGGTAGCGGGTGGCAAAGCGGCTTCGGTACCCGCCCGCTGCACAGCCTGCTCGCGTAGCACCTGCAACAGCGCCGGCGGCAGGCTGGCGTTGCGGGTGAGTATCTGCGGACGCGATTCGATGGTGCCCGCGTGGTTGAGCGTGATACCGGTCACCGCAAAGAACAGCAGGCCAAACAGACACAACGCGGAACTCACCCAGTGCCACTGATGCAAGAGGCGCAGCCACACCGCCCGGCGCACTTGCGGCGCGGCGGCGGTGGCAGGCGCTACGCGCGCTGGCGCACTGGCGGGCGGTGGTGGATAAGTGGGCATCGACGTCTTACCCGCCTCAGAAACGGGCGTTCAGACTGACCCAGACACTGCGGGCCTTGTCCTTGTTGTTGTAATCGTCTTCAGGCGCCCAGCCGCCCACACACTGGCTGCCGGTCGTGCAACGCACAAACGAATAGGAGGTGAAGTCTTCGTCCAGCAAGTTGTTGATTCGCGCATGAACGGTGAAGTGCTTTGACCACTGGTAGCTCGCACCCAGGTGATAGACTTCGTAGTCCTTGAAGTAACGGGGGTTGTTGTCCGCATCCTTGCCGCGGTAGCGTTTGGAGCGCGCCTCCAAGGTGAGATAGACGTTGAGCTTGGGCATGGCTTGCCAGTCGAGCGTAGCGTTGGCCATGTGCTTGGCCGAATTGGTCAACGGCAGACCCTTGTCGGCACCGCTCAGTTGCTCACTGTCGGTGTAGGTATAGTTGCCACGCAAGGCCAGGGTGTCGAACATCTGCCAGCGTCCGGCAAGCTCCATACCTTGTATGCGGGCTTCATCCACGTTGATCTTCTGGTTGTAGCTGGTGTAACCGAGACTGGTGTAGTCACCGAGATTCACGCACGGGCGCACGCCGCCGGTCGCCTCGCAGCTCTGGGTGGCCTCGCCGGACATGATTTTGTCCTTGAAATCGTTGCGGAACACCGTGAGATTGAAGTTGTGGCGGTTGGGGTGATTCCAGTACACCGCCATTTCGGTGTTGCGGCTTTTCTCAGGCTTGAGATCCGGATTGCCGGCAAAGGGCATGGTGCCTTGACCGCCAAAACCGGTGATGCCGTCATACAGGTCGGTGGTCTTGGGCGTCTTGTAGCCGGTGCTGACCCCACCCTTCAAGGTCCACAGCGGGCCGAGCTTGTAAGTGCCATACAGACGCGGCGATAAATTGGTGCCGAACATCTCGTGGTCATCATGACGCAAGCCTGCAGTCAGCGTAAAGACGTCGGTCGGCATCCAATTGTCCTCGACGAACACCGACCACATGTTGTGCTCCTGGACCTTACCCGGCGTACCCGATTCCATGCCGAACACGCCGTCCTGCAGTTCGCCGCGGATGACCTGCCCGCCCACCACCAGCAGGTGCTCACCGGCCAGCTTGGACAGCGGGATATCGAGACGGCCATCCAGGGTGTACTGGTTACTCTGCAAGGTACGCTTGCGCCGCGGCAGGAAGGTGGCCTCGGCAATCGCCTTGCGCTCGGCCACGCTCAGCCCGGCATAAGGGCCGGCGGCGTCGTAGATCTGCTGCAGCAGCTCGCGCTCGGCCACGGTGAAAGGCAGCGTACGGCCGTTGTTGTCGGTCTCCACATAGGACAACGCGACGAAGCTGCTCCCAAAGTCCCATTTGCCCTCGTGGCTGATGGACCACGCATCACGGGTAAATTCCTGCTCGTCGGCATAACCGACTCGCGGCTGGACCCGCCCGCCGCTGGCGCGCCAGATAGTGTCGATGCTATCGACCGTACCCAGCGGGTACTGCAAGGTACCGCTCTTATCCAGATACGGTTTGTTGTCGTAGACCTGCCGGGAGGTATCGAAGTCGAAGCTGAGGCGCTGATTATCCGTTGGCGTCAGATACAGACTGAAGCCAAGCGCTTTATTGGTGTTGTCGACCGTTTTGCCGCCGCCGCCAAAGCCAAGCACCCGGGTGCGGATCACGCCATTGGGATCGACCGCATCCTCGAATTCCGGATTGGAGGCATCGCGCTGGTAATAACTGCCGCGCAGACTCATCGACAAAAGGCCGGGCACGATAGGACCGCGCAGACTAAAGTCGGTGGTAGTGTCCTCACCAAAGGCATTATCGCTTTGGAAACTGCGGCCAACGGTGACCGACCCGGTCCATGTGCTGGCGTCTTTCTTGGTGATGATATTGATCACCCCACCCAGGGCATCGGCGCCGTACAAGGTGGACGCAGGACCGCGGATCACCTCGATGCGCTCGATGGCATCGAGCGGCGGAATGTGGTTGAACTGGTTGCCACCGAAATCGTTGGGGTAGATATCCCCGTGGTTGTTCTGGCGCTTACCGTCGATCAGCACCAAGGTATAGTCCGAGCCCATGCCGCGCATGCTGATGGTCTTCTGCCCGGTCTTGTCCGAAGTCTCGCCAACATCCACACCCTCCAGCTCGCGCACCGCGTCGATCAGGGTCATGTAGGGTTTCTTGGCGAGTTCTTCTTGGGTGACCACCGAGATGCTGGCCGGCGCATCGGTGATCTTTTGCTCGAAGCCAGTGGCCGAAACCACCACCTCGCCCAGCTGACGATCGGCCTTCTGAGCCAGAGCCGAACAAGAAAATGCGGCCAGCAGCGCTGCAGCGCAGGGTTGTAACAGCCGCGCATCGGCGCGAGACGACAGTAGAGCCATGCGAGAAGCCTCCAGGTGAGAATAGCGGTCTGGCTGGCTTCCTGGCTCGGCGGCCGGTGGCTGGCTCGAAGATCAGTTTTTTATGATAACCATTCTCACAAATAGACGCAATCTTTGTTACATCATAGCGTCAAGATCTTGACACCCGCGGATCTCAGCCGCCGGCGGCCGGCTCGCCGTCGGCATCGGTCGCTTGCCATCCGCCGCCTAAGGCCTTGTAAAGGTCCACCGCTGCGCTCAGACGCGCCAGGCGCTGTTGCAATAGATCCTCCTCGGCGGAAAACAGGCTGCGCTGTGCATCCAGCAAGGTGGTGAGTCCATCGCTGCCTTCTTTGTAGCGCAGCGTCGATAACTGCAAGGCGCGCGCGGTTTCGTCGCGGATCTGACGCCGGGCAGCCTCTTGCAGACGACGTTGCTCGACCGCGGCGAGCGCGTCATCTACTTCCTTGAGCGCGGTGAGCACCGCCTTGCGCCAGCTCTCCACCAGCACGCGACGCTGCGATTGGCTGGCCTCGACTTGTCCGCGCAGCCGGCCGCCGTCAAAAATCGTCTGCATCAGCGACAGCGTCAGATTGGCGGTATCGACAGGGTTGGCGAGCCCGCCCAAGCCAAACTCCGCGCTGGACACCGCGCTCGACAATCCAATCTGCAGCTTGAGCGGAAACAGGGCTGCGCGCGCCACTGCAATGTTGGCTTCAGCCGCCACCAGGCGGGCCTCGGCGGCGGCCAGATCCGGGCGGCGTACCAGCAACTCCGCGGGCAAAGCCGGCGCCACCGCCGGCACCGTCACGTCCTCCAGACTGCGGGCACTGACCTCGAAGCCCTGCGGCACCCGCCCGACCAGAATCGCCAGCGCGCGCAGACTCTGGCGCTCCTGGACCTCCAGCGGCAACAGGGCGTCGCGCGCGGCCAGCACCGTGCTGCGCTGGCGGCTCAGGTCCAGAGCGGAGGCCGCCCCGTAGCGGTAGCGCGCCTCGACAACCGCGAACAGGCGCTCGGCGATGGCCAGGTTGCGCCGCGCGATCTCCAGCCGTTCGCGCAAGGCCAGCACCTGCCAGTAGGCATTGGCCACGCCTGCGGCCAGCGAAAGGCGGGCGGCGGCAAGGTCATAACGGGTAGCCTTCAAGCTGGCCTTGCTGCCCTGCCAATTGGCGACATTGCTGCCCCACAGATCGATTTCATAGCTGACCGCCAACGCCACCGCGGAGGCGTCGTTCGATGACGATACCCGCCCTTGGTCGGTTTGCTCGCGGGTCTGCCCACGCCTGGTCGACGCATTCAGGTTGACCGCTGGAAACAGGGTCGCACCCGCGCTGCGCACGGCAATTTCGGCTTGCAGCACACGCTCGGCGGCGGCGGCAAGATCGGGGTTACCGGATAGCGCCTCGGTCACCAGCGAGGTCAGTTCGGCCGAGGCAAAGCTGTGCCACCACGCGGCGTCCACGGCTTGGCCGGCCGGCGCCGCCAACGTGGCCTCACTCCAACTAGCCGGCAGTTCGAGCGCGACACCGGGCGCATGTAGCGGTACGGCGCAGCCTCCCGCCAAGACCGCGGCCACCCAGGCCAGCGCATTGGCGCGCAGGCGCCCCGCCAGCCGCTGCAGAAAGTTGTGAAAACTGAAGATCATGCGAACGATCACTCCGAAGCAAGGGCGACCACCGGGTCCAGCCGCGCGGCCTTGCGCGCCGGCAGGAAACCGAAAATCAGGCCGGTGGCAAAGGCGCAGCCAAAGGCCAGCAGCACCGGGGCGAGCGCATACTGAACAGGGGTGCCCGACGCTTCCACGATGGCCGCCACGCCCAGCCCGGCGGCCACGCCCAGCAGCCCGCCGAGCGCAGACACCGCCAGCGCCTCGACCAAGAACTGCTGCAGGATGTTTCTCATCCGTGCGCCGGTGGCCATGCGGATGCCGATCTCGCGGGTGCGCTCGGTGACTGACACCAGCATGATGTTCATCACCCCAATACCGCCGACCAACAGCGAGATCGCCGCAATCGAGCCGAGCAGGATGGTCATGGTGTTTTGCGTGGCCGACACGCTGTCGATCAGCGAGGCCATGTTGCGGATCTGGAAATCCTCGATGCCGTGGCGGGCCAGTAGCAGCGCATGAACCGCCTCCTGGGTGCGATCGATCTGCTCCACCTTGTCGACCGCAACGGTGATGTTGCGCAGATCCCGCTGCCCGATCAGCCGCAATGCGGCCGTGGTGTAGGGGACGAAAATGGCGTCGTCCTGGTCCTGCCCCCAGGCGGTGGCGCCTTTGGGCGACATCAGTCCGATCACCTGAAAGGGGATGTTGTTGATCAGGATGAAGCCGCCCAGCTCAACGCCCTCCGGGAAAAGCGCATTGGCCACGGTCTGGCCGATGACTGCCACCGGCGCATAGCGTGCCTCGTCTTCCAGGGTGAAGAAGGTGCCGCGGGCTAACGGCCAGGTGCGTGCAACGATGTAATCGGCGGAGGTGCCAACCACCTCGGTGCGATGATCGAAGTCGGCGCGACGTACGGTGACGGTCGTGCTGCGCTCGGGGGCGACCGCCAGCACATTGGGCAGCTCGCGGATCGCCTCGGCGTCTTCGGGCACCAGGGTGACGATGCCGCCGCGCCCGCGCATGTTGGGCGCACCGGGACGTACCATCAGCAAATTGCTGCCCATGGCGCTGATGCTATCGACCACCGCGCGCTTGGCGCCGTCGCCGATGGCCAGCATGGTGATCACCGACGCGACCCCGATGACGATGCCCAGCAAAGTCAGCACGGTGCGAAAAACGTTGGCGCGCAAAGCGCGCACCGCGGTGCGGGCGGCCTCCACCAGATCGGTAAGCGGCGAGCTGCGGTCTGCATGCGGCGTGAAGTCGGGCGCGACGCGCGCCGGCGGGCGCGGGCCGGGGTCGGACAGAATGCGGCCATCGCGGATCTCGATGATCCGATCGGCCGCCTCGGCGACTTCACGGGCATGCGTGATCAAAATGATGGTATGTCCGGCTGCCGACAGCTCGCCGAGCAGCCGCATCACTTCGGCACCGCTCTTGCTGTCGAGCGCGCCGGTCGGTTCATCGGCCAAAATGATGCGTCCGCCGTTCATCAGCGCGCGGGCAATCGACACCCGCTGCTGCTGGCCGCCGGAGAGCTGGCTGGGGCGGTGGTCCAGGCGCTCACCCAAGCCCAGTTCGGTGAGTAGTCGGGCGGCCCGCGCATGGCGCTCGGCCGGCGGCATGCCCGCATAGACCGCCGGCACTTCGACGTTCTCCAGCGCGGTGGCGCTGCCGATCAGGTTGTAGCTCTGGAAGACGAAGCCGAACTCCTCACGCCGCAGACGGGCCAGTTCGTCGCGACCCAGCGCCGACACATCGCGGCCCATGAAACGGTAGTGGCCGCCGCTGGGACGATCCAGGCAGCCAAGGATGTTCATCAAAGTCGACTTACCCGAGCCCGAAGCGCCAACAATGGCTACGAATTCACCGGGATAGACGGTGAGATCGATGCCGTGCAAGACCTGCACCGTAATCTCGCCGCTTTGAAAACTGCGGGTCACCCCGGACAACTCGATCAACGGCACGGCCGCAGCTTCGGCAGGCAGTCCGGCCAACGCGGTTTCTGCTTTCATCAGCGCGGCAACCTCGGCATCGGCGCAGCCGGACGGCTTTCGGCTGGCGCCATACGCAAGCCCGCCACCACCTGCTCGCCTTCCTGTAAGCCTTCCAGGATCTGCGCCGTAACCCGGCTGGTTACGCCGACTTTGACCTGGCGCTCTTCGATGCGGCCGTCGTTGGTCACCACCCGCACCGTGGCGCTACGTGGCCGCTGCGCCTCGGGCGGACGCGCTGCCCGGGCACCGGCTTCGGCCGACTGCCGGCGTGGGCGTTCGGCGGCTGCTGCGCCATTGGGCGGGCGACCTGCGCCGGCGCCCAGGTTGGACAAGGCCCCCATCGGCACGCTCAGCACGTCGGTCGCCCGCGCCACCACAAAGAACACCTGCGCGGTCATTTGCGTCATCAACCGGCGGTCCGGGTTGGGCACGTCGAACAGCGCGTTGTAGAGCACCACGTTGTTGGTCACCGTCGGCGTGGGCTCGATTTTGCGCAAACGACCGGACCAGCGCTGCCCAGGGTTGCCCAGCGTGGTGAAATAGGCATCCATGCCTAAGCGCAGGCGGCCCACATCGGCCTCGGAGACCTGGGTCTGCACGGTCATGGTCGACAAGTCGGCCACCCGCAGAATCACCGGCGCCTGCTGGGTGGCATTGAGCGCCTGACCCTGACGGGCGGAAATCGACACCACGGTGCCGGCAATCGGCGCCACGATGCGGGTGTATTGCAGATTGGCCTCATCGGCGCGCAAGTTCGATTCGACTTGGTCGATCTGCGCCTTGAGCGCCTCGATCTGCGCGCGCACCGAGCGCAAGCTGGCCTCGGCCTGCTGCAACGACTCGGTGGTGGTAGCCTCTTCGGCCATCAGGTTCTGCTGCCGGCGGAATTGGATTTCTGCCAGCGTCAGACTGGATTCGCGCTCGGTGAGCTGGGCGCGCAAGTTTCGTAGCTGCGCGCGCGTCGCATCGACCTTGCTTTGCAACACGGTGGCGTCGATCTCGGCCAACAGGTCGCCGGCTTGGACCTCACTGCCGACTTCGACATGAAAGCGCTTGAGCTGCCCGGATACCTGCGCGCCCACATCCACGTAGTCGCGCGGCTGCAAGGTGCCGGTGGCGGAAACCAGGTCCTCGACATCGGCCCGCTGCACCGCGACCAGTTGGTATGTTTCAGCGGGCGGCACACCGCCGCGCCAGTGCTGCCAAACAAGATAACCGCTGCCGGCTGCCAAGGCCGACAGGATGACCGCAGCGAAAATCCGGATACGGCGTGCGCGCGGCGTCGAAAGAGCGGATGAGCGCATATCGGGGCAAAAATCGGAAAAAGTCGTGTGCAACGACCGGCAAGGATATTGGAGCGATCACGCCCGGTTTGTATCGTTTTGCAGCGCAAGATTGGCGCAGCCGGGCAGGTAGACAGACCGTCGGCGGTCACGTAGATTTCACGATGGGCAAGACCTACAAAAACCCTGACCAGGATCAATACGGACCCCTGCAGAGATGGACAGACTGACCACCCGGACGCTCGCCGAGCGCCTGCGCGCAGCCGGCATTCCGGTCACCCTGCAACGCCTGGAGATCGCCCGTGTGCTGTTGCCGCGGCCGGTACATATGAGCGCCGAACAGGTGCTGCACGCGGTCCGCGCCACGGTGCCGGAAACCTCGCGGGCAACGGTCTATAACACGCTCAAGCTGTTTCGCGAGAAAAAATTGGTCAAGGAACTGATCGTCGATCCGGATCGCGTGGTATTCGACTCCAACACCGACCCGCATTACCACCTCTACGACGTGACCACCGGCGAGCTGACCGACGTCTGTGCCGATGAGCTGCAAGTGGTGGGTGTGCCGCAACTGCCGCCGGGCGTGGAGCTGGAGGAAGTCGACGTCATCATCCGAGTGCGCGGCAAGCGCGACTGAAATGTATCTACAGTGAAAAGGCCGCCCGGCTCGCGGCGGCCTTCTTTGTTTCAGCCCCGGATGTCTTGGCCTCGTCTATTGAGCCGGCACGGTGATGAACCCCATCTTCTGCACCCCGGCCATGCGTGCGGCCGACATCACTTCGGCAATCTTTTGGTAACGCGTGTCACGGTCGGCACGCAGATGCAGTTCCGGCTGAGGCGAAGCCGCAGCGGCCTGCGCCAGACGCGCCGCCAAGTCGGCATCGGCCAGCGGCTGATCGTTCCAAAACAACCTGCCTTCGCTATCGAGCGCCAGCGTCACCGTTTCCGGCTTTTCCAGATTGGGTGCGCTGGATGCAGCCGGCAGGTCGATTTTGACGCCGTGGGTGAGCAAGGGCGCGGTGATCATGAACACGATCAGCAGCACCAGCATGACATCGATCAGCGGCACCATGTTGATTTCGCTCATCGGCGTCTGTCCGCCGCCCTGGTTGAAGCCGCCGAAAGCCATCAGGCCGCTCCCGCACTCGGACGCAGCACCACCCGCATCGCCCCGTCAGCCGGGCGGGCCGTCGTGGCGTCAGGCTGGTCCGACAGGCGCGCCCCGGTGGTGAACCACGCATGGAGATCATGCGCAAAGGCATCCAGTTCAGACAGTTCCAGCCGGTTGGCGCGACTGATCGCGTTGTAGGCCAACACCGCGGGAATCGCCACGAAAAGACCAAAGGCGGTCATGACCAGCGCCTCGCCGACCGGGCCGGCCACCTTGTCGAGCGTGGCCATGCCGGACGCGCTGATATTGACCAGCGCGTGGTAGATGCCCCACACAGTACCGAACAGACCGATGAAGGGCGCGGTCGAGCCGATCGAAGCCAACATGGTCAGCCCGGCCTCCAGCTTCGCAGTCGAGATCGCAATCGACTTGCGCAGCGCGCGGGTGACGAACTCTTCCGCATCGAGCTTGCCGCCCAGCGACTGCAAATGGGTGTGTTGGCGAACATGCTCGGCGGCCGCAGCGCCTTGCCGCGCCAGCGCTTCGAAGGGCGAATCCGGGGCCAGCGCACGCAAGCGGGCCAGCCCTTCTTGCAGATTGGCGGCCGCCCAGAACGCCTCCACCGCCTGCTCATGCCGACGGGCCTGCAACTGGCGCACCACCCGCACCAGGATCAAATACCAACTGGTCACCGACATCAACACCAGCGCAAAGGCCACCAACCGGATGGCCAGGTCCGACTGCGCCCACAAATGGGCCAGACCAAAAGCTTGCTGCATTTCCACGTTCACGATCCTTCCAGTTTGAAGACGATAGGCACCAACACCCAAGCACTGACCGCTTGATCGCCCTGACGCGCCGGCACAAAGCGCCAGCGGCGCACCGCATCGGTGGCAGCACGGTCTAGCCGCGCAGAACCCGAGCTTTCGGACAACTCGATGGCGGTCGGCAAGCCTTCGGCCGACACACGTACCCGCAGCATCACCCGCCCTTCTTCGCCCATTCGTCGCGACAGCGGCGGATAAGCCGGCGGCGGATTGTTGAGATAGTCGGCGTCGAATCGCGCGGCGCTCACCACCGGCGCGCTCGGCCCCGCAGCAGCGTGTGCGGCCGCAGGCGGCGCTGGCGAGGCGGACGGTGCCGGCTCGGCCACTGCCGCAGGCGCGGCCGCGGCGGGCGGCTCGGGCGCCGGAGGGCTGTCTGCGCTCAGCGCGGTGGGCGCTTGGCTGACCGGAACGGGTGTAGGCCGCGGTTTGGGCTTGGCCACGGGAACGGGTTTGGGTTTGACCACCGGTGGCGGCGCAGGCTCGGGCGGCGCGGGTTCAGGCGGCGCTTGCAGCGGTGCTGGCTGCGGCGCTTCGATCAGCGCCACCTGTAACGGCACCGCGGCCACCTGTGCCGGGCTGAGATCGGCGCGGGTCAATGCGTAAAGCGCCGCTGCATGGGCAGCCACCACAGAGATCAACGCAAGCGCGCGCACCCGTACGCGCACCGCCGCGCGTCCGCGCACCGGGCTATTCGCGCGCGGCGCAAGCGTGTGCCGCTGCACGCCAGCGCTTGCTGCGGGCCAAAATGCGGGCGCCGGCAGCGCCTGATCAGCCAAATTCATGTACCCCTTCCGTTTGCTCGCTTACAGCCCGTCGATGGGCGCCAGTGGCCCCATCGCCAAGTTCATCAGCACGGCTGCAACCGTCAAGTAAAGCACCACCCGTCGAACGGCAAACGCGGCACTCACCAGCCGCGCAGGCAGTCCTTGCATCTTCGGTGACATGACCCACCCGTCCTGTTGTTTGCGCTGGCTAGCCCGCAACACGACCGGGCATGGCTGACCTGCGGCGCAACCGGGCCGCCCGGTGCGGCTTACGAGCCGCCGTCCATCTGCGACTGCAGATAGTTCTGCAAACCGACCTTGTCGATCAGATCAAGCTGCGTTTCCAGAAAATCGATGTGCTCCTCGGTGTCCTCGAGAATGTCTTCGAGGATTTCGCGGGACACATAGTCTTTACAGGATTCACAGTAGGCGATGGCTTCGACCAGCAGCGCACGGCTTTCGGTCTCCAGCTTGAGATCGCCCTGCAGACACTCCGGCACATTTTCGCCAATCAAGAGCTTGTCGAGGTTTTGCAGATTGGGCAGCCCTTCGAGAAACAACACCCGCTCGATCAAGCGGTCGGCGTGCTTCATTTCTTCGATGGATTCCTCATATTCATGCTTGCCCAGGCGCATCAACCCCCAGTTCTTGAACATCCGCGCATGCAGGAAGTACTGGTTGATCGCGGTCAATTCGATCGTCAGTTGCTTGTTCAGGTATTGGATGACCTTCTTGTCGCCTTTCATCGTGCCTCCATCAGGGAAAAAGCCGCAGGAAACGTCTGCGGTACGCTAGCGGCCTGCGAGCCGAGCGCCGACTTCAGGCAGGCATGCGCGCAGCTTGCGCAACGGCCGCAATCGGCCGCCACGCCGAGATGGTCTCGCAGCTCGCGCATGCGCCGCACGCCACGTTCCACGGCATCGTGGATATGACGCTCGGTCACCGCGTTGCATACACAGACGTACATAGCAGTCTAGTCCCTGATGGCCGCTGCGAACAGTGCTCACCACCCCGCGGCCGGCTCACTTGGTCAAGATCAGTTTGCCCGCACGGGTGGCGCGCAAAGCGTAGAGCGCATCCCCATGGCGGATCATCACACACGACCGTCCTTGCAACAGCAGATCGCTGGGAATCGGCTGTTCACCCGGGCGCATGGACGCCGTCTCCGGCAGATCGAAAGCCGCATCCAGCGCATTGGTCCGATCATGCTGCAGGCGCTGTTCCATTGTATGTAAGTTTAAGTACAACAAGAATGATTCGCATTAAAGCACTGTAACACGCCATGGTCAAGCCCACTTTGTTGAAGCATGAAGCGCGCCCATCCAGCTTGCCTCGACGGCAGATCCGCACGCCCGCAGCGGCTGGCCTTTTACGCTCACACCGCATGCCGGTTTGCCGTCCGGGATGCGACAATCGGCGCTCTTTGTCGCCAACCCAACAGGAGTCAGCATGTCGGACAAGTACGTGATCGCAGCACCCGCGCAACCGGCCGTACCGGTGGTCGGCGGCGGGTTGTTCCCGGTGCGGCGCATCTACTGTGTGGCGCGCAACTATGCCGCCCACGCCCGCGAAATGGGTGCGGACCCGAGTCGCGAGTCCCCGTTTTTCTTCACCAAACCGGCTGATACGGTGCTGCCGGTGGCCGAAGGCGGCTGCGGCCGCTTTCCCTACCCGCCGGCTACGCGCAGCGTGGATCACGAGCTGGAACTGGTGGTGGCGCTGGGTAAAGGCGGTGCGGAGTTGAGCGTCGAGCAGGCCGCAGACTGCATCTGGGGCTATGCGGTAGGTCTGGACATGACCCGGCGCGATCTTCAGGCCGAAGCCAAGGCCAAGGGACGACCCTGGGACATCGGCAAGGTTTTCGATTGCGCGGCACCCATTTCGGCCATCGTGCCGGCCGCCGGCAAAGTGCTGACCAGCGGCGAGATTTGCCTAGAGGTCAATGGCCAGATTCGCCAGCGTGGCGATCTGGCCGAGATGATCTGGTCGGTGCCCGAAGTGATTGCCTTTTTCTCCCGCTATTACCGCTTGATGCCCGGCGATCTGATCTTTACCGGCACGCCGGAAGGGGTCGGCCCGGTGCAACCAGGCGATCACTTAAGCGGACGCATATTAGGCGTGGGCACGCTGACGCTCGAGGTGGTGGACCGCTGAATCAGCGCGAAACCGGCAGGTCTTGCAGGCTCAGGCGGGCGTTACGGCTTTCCATCCCGCCCAAGCGCAGGCGGCCGACCCAGAGCTCGGCAGTGAGCGGCCAGTTCTGCCAGCGCGGCAGGTCGCCTTGCGTGTCGGCCGACGGCAGGCGCGCGCGCAGCCGGTCCAGGTCCAGCGCATCGATAGTCAGTTGCAAATCGAGCGTGCCGCCCGCTGTCCGCGGCCAGAACCAGCGCCCTTCGAGCGCGCTGTCGGCCAGCCGGCCCGCCAGGGTGCCGCTGAGCCGGTCGGTTTCGGCTTGGAAAACGGTCTCGGCATCGATGTCCAAACGCGGCGCGGCAAGCGCCGCCCGGCCAGTTGCCCGCCAGCGCGTATCGGCCCTGACCGCCCGATCGATGACCGCCGATAGCGCCAGCGGCCCCTGCGGGCCGTCGACCTGGGCCGAGAGCTCAGCCGCTTCCATGTGCCAGCCCGCGTCCGCCCCGACCCGTGCGGCCCCGATATCCACCCGGCCCTCGACCAGCCGCCATACCCGGTTCCACTGCCCGCTGAACGCGGTCGTCAGCGCATCGAGCCGGATGCCTTGCGCATCGAAGCGATAGCCCGTCTCGCCCTCCACCGCCAGTTCCCCGGCCAGTGGCGCAGCCAGTTCGATCTGCGCCGTCAGCCGCAGGCGGCCGCCTTCGCCCAGCGCCACCGGTCCGGCCGCCAGTCGCGGCAGCCACGCCCGCAGGCGAACGTTCCGGACCGGATCGTCCACCCGCACTTCGGTGCCGATCAGCGTCAGTCGTTCGATGACCACCGCCGGCAGCGCCCTGCCCGACCTTGGCGTGGGCGCTGCGGGTGGTAGCCAGGCAAGCGGACTGGGTCGGCCCTGCTCATCGATATCGACCTTCAGATGCAGGCCGCGCACCGCGACTTCAGCGATACGCGGCCGATCGGCCAGCAAATCGCCGAAGGTGAAACCAGCGACAATCTCATCTACCGCGACCTGCGGCGCACCGTGCGCATCATGCAAGACGAGGCCGCGAAAACGCAGTTGCCCGTGTGGCCATAGCTGCCATTGGACCGCTTCGGTCAGCGTGACCTGCAACACCAACCTGGATTGCAGCGCCTCTTGCGCCACGGTGCGCAACCACGCCCCGGCGCGCCAAGCCAACAAACCCAACGCCACGCCGCCGACCAGCACCAGGCCGAGCAATGCCATGATCAGAACGCGTAACGGCTTCATCGGCGGGTTCAGGATCGGACTGCAGGCATCGCAGCGTGCCGTCTCTCCGGCACTGAGCGGCTCCGGCGCAGTGGGCGAAGCGGCCGAACCGCTCGACGCCCCGACAGGCCCGCCGCGCCGGCAAGCGGGCAGCGAAGCATTCAAGCGCGATCGGCTACGTATGGGTTATAGGCGCGCTCTTGGCCGAAGGTCGAGCGCGGACCGTGGCCGGGCACAAAGGTCACATCGTCGCCCAGCGGAAAGAGTTTCTTGCGGATCGAGGCGACCAGCGTGGCATGATCGCCGCGCGGAAAGTCGGTACGCCCGATGGAGCCGGCAAACAGCACGTCACCGACGATGGCCAAGCGACTGCCGGGGTGGAAGAACACCACGTGTCCCGGCGTGTGGCCCGGGGCATGGATGACCTGCAGGGTTTCCGCGCCCACGGTGACCGTGTCGCCGTCGTTCAGCCAGCGCCCGGGCTCGAAGCTGTCCACGTCGGGAAAGCCGAACATCTTGCTCTGCTGCGGCATGCCGGCGATCCAGAAGCGGTCTTCCTCCTGCGGGCCCTCGATCGGCACCTTCAGCTGGCGCGCCAGTGCAGCGGTGCCGCCGGCATGGTCGATGTGGCCGTGGGTGATGAGGATCTTCTCGACCTGCACGCCTTCCTCGCGCACGGCGGCGAGGATGCGCTCGATGTCGCCGCCCGGATCGACCACCGCCGCGCGGCCGGTGGCGTCGCACCACAGCAGCGAGCAGTTCTGTTCGAAGGGGGTGACGGGGATGGTGCGGCAGTGAAGCATGGCGGCATCAGCCTTGCGGGGGAAAGGGGCAATGATAGCCGATGCGCTCCGCCCGCTCAGCCCAGCAGCGCCACCGCCTTGATCTGCGCCCACATGCGCCGCCCGGGTTCGATCTGCAACTGATCCAGCGAACGCCGGGTGATGCGCGCGATCAGCGGCGTGCCCTCGGCCTCCAGGCGCACCAGCACGTGCGCCGGGGTGTCGGCCTCGGCCACCTCGCTGACCAGCGCCGGCAGCAGGTTGGTGATGCTGGTGCCCTCGACCCGCTCGTGCGCCAGGCTGACGTCGCGCGCATGCACGCGGAAGCGCAGGCGGCCGCCGAGCGCCTCGGGACGTTGGGCGACGAACACGCTGCCGCCGGGAAAATCCAGCCGGGTCAGGTGGTAATGCGGGTCGTGGGCGCCGACGGTGGCCTCGATCACCACGCCGGCGTCCTCCGAGAAGGCGGTGGGCAGATCGAGACGCGCCAGGGTCTCGCGCAGGCCGCCGCTGGCGACCACGCGGCCGTTCTCCAGCAGCACCACATGGTCGGCCAGGCGCGCGACCTCGTCCGGCGCGTGGCTGACGTAGAGCACCGGGATGTCCAGCTCGTCGTGCAGGCGCTCCAGGTAGGGCAGGATCTCGGCCTTGCGCTTGAGGTCGAGCGCCGCGAGCGGCTCGTCCATCAGCAGCAGTTCCGGGCTGGTCGCCAGCGCGCGCGCAATGCCCACGCGCTGGCGCTCGCCGCCCGACAAGCCTTCCGGCATGCGGTCGAGCAGGTGGCCGATGCCCAGCAGTTCCACCGCGTGATCGAGCGACACCCGGTGCGGCCCGCTGACGCGCCTGCGGCCGAACGCGAGATTCTTGCGCACCGACAGATGGGGAAAGAGGCTGGCCTCCTGGAACACGTAGCCCAGCGGGCGCTGATGGGTCGGCACGAAGGTGGCACGTGCGCTGTCCTGCCAGGGCGTGCCCTTGAAGACCACTTCACCGGCGCCGCGCTCCAGCCCCGCGATGCAGCGCAGCAGGGTGGTCTTGCCCGAGCCGGAGTGGCCGAACAGCGCGGTCACGCCGCGCCCGGGCAGGTCGAGATCCACATCCAGCGTGAAGCCCGGCCAATCCACCCGGCAGCGCGCGCGGATGCCGCCGCCCGGGGACGTGTTCATTTCCATGCGCGCGCGCCCTTGCGAGTGTAGAGAATGAGCAGCACCAGAAAGCTGAAGACCAGCATGCCGGCGGACAGCATATGGGCTTCGGCGTATTCGAGCGCCTCGACGTGGTCGTAGATCTGCACCGACACCACGCGGGTCTTCTCCGGAATGTTGCCGCCTATCATCAGCACCACGCCGAACTCGCCCACCGTATGGGCGAAACCCAGCACCGCGGCGGTGACGAAGCCGGGCCGCGCCAGCGGCAGGGCGACACTGAAGAAGGTATCCCAGGGGCCCGCGCGCAGCGTGGCGGCGGCTTCCAGCATGCGCTCGCCGACCGCCTCGAAGGCGTTCTGCACCGGCTGCACCACGAAGGGCAGCGAATAGAACACCGAGGCCACCACCAGGCCGGGGAAGGTGAAGGGCAGCGTGCCCAGGCCCAGGCTCTCGGTGAAGCGCCCGACCGGCCCGTTGGGCCCCATCGCCACCAGCAGGTAGAAGCCCAGCACGGTGGGCGGCAGTACCAGCGGCAGCGCCACCACCGCGCCGACCACCCCCTTCCACCTGGAACGGGTGCGTGCCAGCCACCAGGCGATCGGCGTGCCGACCACCAGCAGGATCACCGTGGTGACGGTCGCCAGCTCCAGCGTCAGGCGGATCGCGGCGAGGTCGACGTCGCTCAGCATGGCAGGCGATCCCTTACAACGAGTAGCCGTAGGCGCGGATGATGGCCGCCGCGGTTTCGCCCTTCAGGTATTCCACCAGCGCCGCAGCCGCGGGATTGTCCCGCCCCTTGGCGAGGATGACCGCATCCTGGCGCATCTCGGCATGCAGCTCGGCCGGCACCTCCCAGGCGGAACCGCTCTTCAGGCGCCCGTCCTCGCTCACCTGCGACAGCGCGACGAAGCCCAGCTCCGCATTGCCGGTAAACACGAACTGGTAGGTCTGCGAGATGTTCTCGCCAGTCACCAGCTTGCCGCGCAGCGCGTCGGTCAGCCCCATGCGCGCCAGCACCTCCATCGCCGCGGCGCCATAGGGCGCGGTCTTGGGACTGGCGATGGCCAGGTGGCGGAACTCGCCACGGCGCAGCACCTCGCCGGCCCGGTCGACATAGCCTTCCTTCGGGGACCACAGCACCAGGCGGCCGATGGCGTAAGTGAAGCGCGACTCGGCGAGCGCATGGCCTTCATTGGCGAGACGGGCCGGCGCGCGTTCGTCGGCGGCCAGGAACACTTCGAAGGGCGCGCCATTGACGACCTGCGCATACAGCTTGCCGGTGGCGCCGAAGCTGACCAGCGCGCGGTGCCCGGTGTCGCGCTCGAAGGCCGCGACGATCTTCTGCATCGGCGCGGTGAAATTGGCCGCCACGGCGACCTGCACCTCCGCCGCGTGGGCGGACAAGGTGGACACGAGCAAGGCGGATGCGGACAGCAGTCTGGCGAGCAGGCGGTTCATGGGAAGGGCTCCTGAGGAAAGGATCGATCAGTCGTAGGTCGCCAGAATCACGCTGGACGACTTGAAGATGGCGCAGGCGCGGGTGCCGACCGCCAGGCCGAGGTTCTCGCAGCTGCCGTGGGTGACCACGGCAGTCACGTTCTTGCCCGAAGGCAGCAGCAGGGTGACCTCGTCATTCACCGACCCTTCATGGATGGCGGAGACCTCGCCCCACAGCTGGTTGCGCGCGGTCAGGCGGATCTCGCTGTCGGTGGACAGCAGCACCGAGGAGGACTTGACCAGGGCGAACACCTCCTTGCCGATCGCCAGGGCGAGGTTCTCGGCGCTGGCCTTGGTGATCACCGCGACGATCTCGGTGTGCTTGTCCAGGCGCAGGCGCACCTCGTAATCCACCTCGCCGTCACGCAGCGCTACGATGGGGCCGGAGAACTGGTTGCGTGCGCTGGTCTTCATGGCCATGCGCTGCATCAGACGGCGGAACTCGTCGATGCTCACCGGACCGTCGTCGGCCAGGCGCGCGGCCACGCGCTCCAGCGCCGCCTGGGTCTCGATCTCCAGCGCGCGGTACATCGCCACCATGCGCCGGCCGTAGTCGGTGAGCAGCGTGCCGCCGCCCTGGCGCCCGCCTGTGACGCGTACCACCAGCGGCTCGGGCGACAGGTTGTTCATGGTGTCCACCGCATCCCACGCCGCCTTGTATGACAATGGCACCGCCTTGGCGGCCTGGTTGATCGAGCCGAGGCGGTCGATCGCCTCCAGCAGGCGCACCCGGGTGTCGGACAGCGCGCTGCCGGCAGGGGCATCGATCGACAGGCGGCCCAGCAGGCGCTCGGGACATTGCGGGGTCATGGTCGCTCCTTTTATGTTTATCGATATATAGCGAAGATCATGCCAGCGGCCCTGCCCGCGCCCATCGCTTGCATTGAAGCACTACAAGCCATGCGCGCCGCCGCCAGCGGACAATGCCTGTCGTTTTTTATGTAGTCAACACTACAACGCGTCAACATCCCTACACCCCTGTCCGGCTGCCCGCGGCTCAACGCGGCATCGTCTCGCTGAGCACGTAGAAGACCTGCCCGGGTCCGCAGGCGTCATTGCCAATCACCACCCTGCGCACCAGCCAGCGCTCATCGCGCAGCAACCAGGCAGTTACCGCTTCGCCGGCCGCGGCGCGCAGGTAGAACTCCTCGTCGTCGTCCGAGCATGGTTCGCTGAGCATCCATTCGTGCGCGTAGTAGCAGCACGCGCCATCGGCGTCACGCCCGAATACCCGCTGCGCGGCGAGTTCCGCGTCACAGTGGATCTCGAAGGCAATCGGCACGATGACCTGCGCCCGCCACGCCGCAGGCAGTTCGCGGCGCCACGGATGTTCGGCGGCGCGATGCCCGCCGGCTCTCCCGCGCGGCTCGGGCGCAAGGTGCTCACGCATGGTGCCCTCCCTTGCCCGCGCACTCGAAGCGTACCGCCACGTCCGCGGGCGGCGCCGTATAGGGCGCCGAGGTAGCGATCATGTCGGCACCGGACGAGGCATAGGCTGCGGCGTTGCGCACGCCCACGCCGCCGGTGGCCACCAGCAGCGGGGCGAGGCCGGCGGCCTGCAGGCGTTCGCGCAGCGCGGCCAGCCGGTCCGGCGGGAACTTCTCCAGTTGCAGGATCTCGGCGCCGGCCTCGGCCCAGGCGAGCGCCTCGTCCGCGTCGCCCACTTCGACCACTGCGCGCTTCTCCGGCTGCAGGGCGCGCAAGCGGCGCACCGTGGCGCCCGGCTCGGCGTCGATGAACAGGCGGTGCTCGGCGAACACCAGCAGGGTCTCGGACAGGCCTAGACGATGCACGATGGCGCCGCCGGCGCGCACCGCCTTGACCGACAGCGCCTTGGTGCCGGGCACGTTCTTGCGCGTGCAGGCCACCGCCAGCGGGCGCGCGGCATCCACGATGGCCGCGGCCGCGGTGGCGATGCCGCTCATCCATTCGACCAGGTTCTGCGCGGTCTTCCACGCCCGGTGCAAGGCGGCGGCCGAACCTTCCGCGCTCAGCAGCAAGGCGCCGGCCTCGACCGGCGTGCCGGAGCCGGCCCGTACCTCGCAGCGCGTGGCGCCGGCCAGCTCGAACAGGCGGCGCGCTTCCTCGGTGCCGCAGGCGCGCATCGCGCCCCGGGCGCGGAACTCGACGCGGGCCGGGGCCGCGCCGATGCCGAGCGTCTCGGTGGTGAGATCGCCGGCCGGCACGTCGTCGGCCAGCAGGCGGTACAGGGCATCGTCGGACAGGGCACAGTCGCTCATCGGATCTCCGGGGGATCGGCTTGTTTATCTACCGTCGTATATAGCGATATCCATGCCAAGCGAGCGGGCGTTATTCGCCTCGCTATGGTTGCGGCAAAACAACGCTAACAAATAGAGTGCGGCTCACGGAGACAGGCGTGAGCATGCCCGCGTTTCTATGTAGCTAACAACACAACGCGACAACGAACCGACAAACAATCATACGGAGAACGACATGAAGGTCAGCGCCCGCAACGTCTTCCGCGGCAAGGTCGCCGCCACCCGTCCCGGCTCGGTGAATGCCGAAGTGGACATCGACCTGGGCGGCGGCGACCGCCTGGTGGCAGTGGTCACCCTCGCCAGCCTCGAGGACCTCGGCCTAGCCCCCGGCAGCGAGGTCATCGCCCTGGTCAAGGCACCCTGGGTGATGGTGCTCACCGACGCCTCGGGCGTGAAGCTCTCGGCACGCAACAATCTCGCCGGCACGATCAGCGCGGTGGCGGTGGGCGCGGTCAATGCCGAAGTCACCATCGCCCTTCCCGGCGGCACCGAGGTGATGGCGGTGATCACCCGTGACGCGGTCAACGAGCTCGGACTCAAGCCCGGGGTGGCGGCCACCGCGGTGATCAAGGCCTCGCACGTCGTGCTCGGCGTGCCGGTCTGAGCGCCACTGCGTCGCAAACCCGACAATCCTGTCGCACAGGCGCCCCGGACCAGCACTCCGCCACAAGTCCGGGTTTCCGCGAACTCCCTGTAATGGCGCTGCATGGCGGCCACCCGGTCGCCTTGCCGGCGACATGGCGCGCTTCCTGCTGACTGGAGGCATTTCATCCACTGCACGAGGACGCGAGATGCTGCTCAAGCGCTACGAAGAACAGAACCTGCTGTTCAACTCCAACTTCACCGAGCCGGCCGGTGGCGGGCTGACCGCTTATCGCGGCGACCTGGTACTGACCGAAGGCGAAGTGGCCGACGCCTCCGGCCGCCGCAAGCCGCCCACCGCCAGCGTCCGCCAGGCCGTGCTGCTGGCCACCGACGACAAGCTGGTGCTGGCCGCCGGCCAGCTCGACGAGATCGCCAAGCTGCCGCTGTTCGTCGAGCGCTACGCGGCCGACTTCGCGCCCGACATGCAGGCGGTGTTCTTCGTGAACAACATCGGCAAGCCGATGCAGCTGGCGCTGGGCGGGGTGACGTTCCGCCTGCTGCCGCTGGAAGACGGCATGGTGTGGAACGAACTGCTCGAAGAACTGCGCCTGGAAAAGAGCGACCTCAAGGGCCAGTCGGCCGGCGAGAAGGTGGCCACCGTCTGTGCCGCGCTCAAGGACTACAAGGCGCGCGGCGCCGAAGTGGCGCTGGAAGCGGCGCTGGCCGACACCATCGAGGTGAAGCACGGCGGGCGCGGCCCGGTGTGAGGCACCGGCCGGCCAACGGGTAGGAGCGGGCTTGGCCGCGATACGGCCGTCGTCTTGCCACACGCCGCATCGCGGCCAAGGCCGCTCCTATACGGACAGGCGCGCCGCCAGCCCTGAGTGGCGCTCGGTGCGCCGGCCGCAGGCGGCGGCGAAGGCCGGGGCACTGCCGGCGATCGCCACCCGCTGCGCGGCGCGGGTGACGCCGGTGTACAGCAGTTCGCGGGTGAGCACCGGCGAATCCGCGTCCGGCAGCACCATCAGCACTTCCTCGAATTCCGAGCCCTGGGCCTTGTGCACGGTAAGCGCGAAGGCGGTCTCGTGCGCCGGCAGGCGCAGCGGCGCGAGTGCGCGGTAGCCGCCGCCGGGCGCCGGGAACCAGACCTGCAGTTCGCCGGCGGCATCGGCCAGCGTGAGACCGATGTCGCCATTGAACAGTCCGAGCAGGTAGTCGTTGCGCAGCACGATCACCGGGCGCCCCGGATACCAGTCGCTGCCCGGACCGCGGTCGGCCGGATGGACGAGGGCGGCGCGCAGCCACTGGGCGAGGCGCGCATTGAGCGCGCGCACCCCGCGCGGCCCCTCGTGCACCGCGGCGAGCACGCGGAAACGGTCGAAGGCGGCGAAGGCCGCTGCCGGATCGTCGACGCCCGCGCGCAGGGCATCCAGGAATGCGCCGTAGCCGGCCTCGGCATGGGCCAGCACGGCGGGCGCGAGCGCGCGCTCGGCGTCTTCCAGCCAACGTACCGCGGGATCCTCGGCCTCGCGCAGCCAGGCCAGCGTGGCACCGCCTTGGCCCGAGTTGATCCCGGCGGCCAGCCGGCCGATGCCAGAATCGGCGGCGAAGCGGTGGCTCTCGGTCAGCCACACCACGCTGTCGGCGAGCGCCCCCGGTTCGCCCGCTTGGGTCGGCGCGTGGCCGGCGAGCGCTTCCAGCCGCGCGCCGGTAGCCGCCGAGAAGCGGCTGCCGGCCGACAGCTCCGCGAACACCGCGCCGGCCTCCACCGCCGCGAGCTGGTCCTTGTCGCCGAGCAGGATCAGGCGCGCGCCTGGCGGCACCGCATCGACCAGGCGGGCGGCGAGCGCGAGGTCCAGCATCGAGGCTTCATCCACCACCACCACGTCGAAGGGCAGCGGGTTGTCGGCGCGATGGCGGAAGCGCCCGGCCTGCGGGGTGACGCCGAGCAGGCGGTGCACCGTCCACGCCTCGGCGGGCAGACGCTCGCGCAGTTCGGCCGGCAGACGTTCGGCGCGACCGCGCAGCGCTTCGAGCATGCGCGCGGCGGCCTTGCCGGTGGGCGCGGCCAGCGCCACACGCAGATTCGGCTGCAGGCTGAGCAGGCAGGCGAGCAGCGCTGCCACCGTGGTGGTCTTGCCGGTGCCCGGTCCGCCGCTGATCACCGCCAGGCGGCGCAGCAGGGCGAGCGCTGCGGCGAGCTTTTGCCGGTCGGGGCGGCCATCGGCACGCGGCGGGAAAAAAGCGTCGAGCAGTTCGCGCAGACGCGCGTCCTCAGCCGCCGCACCGCCCGCATCCAGCGCCCGGGCGCGTAAGGCAGCGGCCAGGTTGCGCTCCAGGTCGAAGTAACGGCGCAGATACAGGCGGCCGCCGGCATCGATCACCAGCGGATGCGCACTGCCGGGCATGCTGGCCTGCCGGTCACTCACCGCCACGCCGCTGGCCAGCAAGTGCTCGCGTACGACTGCCGGGTCCTCGTCGGCGCATCGGGTCAGCGGCAGGCACACATGCCCGGCGCTCACCGCAACGGCCAGTTGCTGCGCCACCCGGCGCAGCACCGCTTGCGCGCCAGCCGTGGCGCCCAGGCGCGCCGCCCAGGCCACGGCGTGCTCGGCAAAGCCGGTGGCCAAATCGAAGCTGGCCGGGGCATCGGGCGGCAAATGGCTGTGGAGGGTTTTCATTGGGATTCGGTACCGGTTTCGCCAGCCAGCAAACGGTCCAGCGCATGGATGGTCGCGGCACTCGCCCGATGCGCGAACACACCGGCCGGCGCGCCATCGACCTGCCAGTGCGGGCGCACGCCGCGCACGAAAAGGTAGAACACCCCGCCAAAGTGGCGTTCATAGTCGTAATCGGCCAGCGTGCGGCGCAAGTGGCGATGCACCGCGACCGTGTAGAGCAACTGTTGCAGATGGTAGCCATGCTCGGCCATCGCACCGGCCAAGGCAAAAGGCGCGTAGTCCTCGACACGCTCGCCCAAGTGATTGGACTTCCAGTCCAGCACCCAATAGCGGCCGTCGTGCTCGAACACCAGGTCGATGTAGCCTTTCAGATAGCCGGACAATTGCCCAAAAGCAAGCCGCGGCGCAGGGTAGCGGTGCCGAGCCAGCCAGGCGTCCAGCGTGGATGCGCATAACTGCGGCGCCGGCAGATAAAAGCCCAGCTCCACCGCCCGCTGCGCGCGCCTCACATGGTCCAGACGCAGACCGGGGGCGATTTCGGTGCTCAGTACATCCCGCAGCATGCCGCGCAGCATGCGCGACAAGTCGGCCGGATCGGCGGCACGCTGCGGATGCTCGGCCAGCGCGCGGGCAATGGCCGCTTCCCAGCCGCCCGGGTCGCAAAAATCGATGCGCTCGAATACCGCATGGATGCAGTCACCAGCGGCCGGACCGCGGGGAAAACGCAGGATGTCGTCGGCCGGCAGCGACTGCTCGCCGGGCAGCCCGGAGGCGGCGGGGCGGGCGCGGGCGTCATGATCGCGGGCGGCTTCGTCATGGCGGGCGTCGGAGACCAATGCGCTGAAGCTACCCATCCGCCAACCGGAAGGAATAGGCGGCGGAGGGAGCGCCTGCGGAAGGAACCCGGCACCTTGCGTGGCGGGCAGACTCGGCACCGTCTCTGCCGGCAAGGGATGCAGCGAAATACTTGGCCCTTCCGGATACCCGGCCGAGTCCGCCACCAACGCCTGCCAGGCGGCTTCCACCGCGGCCACCTCGGGCTTGCCGGCCAGCCAGTCGGCCGGCGCGATGCCCGCCCCGGCCACCATCCAGTTCAGCAAACTGCGCGCGCTCTCGGCATGGCTCGTGCGGCCGAAGGACGAGGTGGCGTAGCAACCGACCACCAGGTAACAACGGTAGATCGCCCGGGTCAGCGCAACATAGATCAGACGCAGATCCTCGGCGGCGGCTTCCAGCTTGAGGCGGCTGTCGATTTGCGCCGCTTCCGCGGCGTCGAGCATACGGCGGTAATCGAGCAACAATTCGCCGTGGCGGTCGTGCCAGGCGCGCACTGCGCCGCCGTCATCGCGGCGGGCGTAGCCGTCGAACAGGAATGGGCAGAACACGATGCCGTACTCTAGGCCCTTGGCGCGGTGGATGGTGACGATCTGCACCAGATTGCGATCGGATTCCAGGCGCAATTGGGCGGCCTCGCCGCCACCGCTCTCCGCCCGGCGGCTGGCCAGCAGGCGCAACAGGGCCTCGGGCGCCGCGCTGCCGGCGTCTTGTTGCAGCAACTCGGCCAGATGCAACAAATTGGTCAGCCGGCGCTCACCGTCGGGGCGGGCAAGCAGGCGGGCGGCAACGCCTTCGTCGGCCATCCAGCGCCGCAGCATGACGCCAAAGCCGCGCGCCAGCCACAGTTCGCGCCATTGCACAAAGCGCGCCAGAACCGCCGGCAAGGCGGCCTCGTCGCTGCCAAGCGCTGCCAACGCAGCGGCGTCATAGCCCATCGCGGTGGTCGCCAGTGCCGCCAGCACCCGCGCCGGGCGAGTGGGCTCGGCCACGGCCTGCAGCACCCGTTCGAGTTCTTCCGCATCTTCGCTGTGAAACACGCTCGCCTGCGCCAGCTCCACGCTGCCCACGCCGAGCGCGGCCAGCGCCCGGCGCATCAGGCTGCCCTGGCGGTGACTGCGCACCAGCACCGCAATGTCGCCTGGGGCCAGCGCACGCTCGCCGATCTGCACCTCGCCGGCAGCGGCCGCGGCCAGCAGACGGGCGATTTCGGCCGCGCAGGCTGCGGCCGAGGCCGCCAGCGCCTGGGCGCGCGGCAGACGCTCGTCCGGCGCCTGCGCCAGAGCCGGGATCTGCCACAGGCGCAGCGCGGCAGGGTCGCCGCCGGAGGGCGTACGGTCGATCAGCGCTGCGCGCTGGCGGCCACCGGGCAGCACGGCGGTGTAATCCAGCCCCGGCAGCATGAACACCGCCGGATTGGCGGCAAACAGGCGGTTGCAGGCGTCGATCAGCGCGGGCGTGGAGCGTTGGTTATGGGCCAGGGTGTAGCGCGCATCGGAACGCTCGCGCGCGGCGAGATAGGCAAACAGATCCGCGCTGCGGAAGCTGTAGATGGCCTGCTTGGGGTCGCCCACCAGGAACAGTCTGCCGCGCGCGCCAGGGCGGTCGTAAATACGCGAAAAAATGGCGAACTGCAGCGGATCGGTATCCTGGAACTCGTCGATCAGCGCCGCCGGATAACGCGCATGCAGCGCCGCGGCAAGCCAGGGCTGGTCAGCGCCGGTGAGTGCGCGGTAGGCGTTCCACAAGATGTCGTCGAAAGCGATCTGGCGTTGCGCGCGCTTGCGCTCGCGCAGCTCATCGGCACACTCGGCGAGAAAGTCGCGCAACAGCGCCAACCGGGCGGCCGCGGCGGCGTCTTCTAGCGCGCTGCGGGCGGCCAACACGGCGTCGGCGGCGGTAAAGAACGGGTGAGCAGGCGGGGCCGCGCCGCCGGTGGACTTGTCCGCCAAACTGGTTGCGGTCAATAAATGCAGCTTGCGTTCTTTGGCAGCCGGCAGAGGGTGCAAGGGGTCGCCGCTGGCCAGCCACGCCGACCACTGCGCCGCGGCGGCGGCCACGGCCTCCGGCTTGTAGCTGCTTTTGTGCAAGCGCACCGCCGGGCCGTTGAGCGCGGCCAGCGCAGTGGGCAACTGCGCTGCATCCAGGGCGGCAAAGGCGCACCGCAGCGCGGCTTCGGCCTCGTCCGGGGCAGGCGCGGCAGCGCCCTCGTCCCACAGCCGGGTGGCCAGCGGGCGGGCCATGTCGGCACGCAAGATGTCGGCCCACTTTTCCGGACAGTCGCCTCGGTCGATCAGCAGACGGACGAGCGCGGCAGGCAGCGTGGCAGCGGCGACCCGGCGGCGCCAGAAGTCTTCGGCCACTTCAAGGCGTAAAACGCTGTCGTCCTCGGTGAGTTCCAGCGCAAAAGGCAGTCCGGCGGCAAAAGGGGTGTCGGCCAGCGCACGCTGGCAGAAGCCGTGGATGGTGAAGATGGCCGCTTCGTCGAAGGTCTGCAGCGCGTGGCGCAGGCGCTCGGCCATGGTCGGCGGATCGATGCCGGCCGCAGCGCTGACCGCGATCAGGCGCGGCACGAACGGATCGGGGCCAGGGTCACCGCCCTCGAGCACCCGCAAGGTGTCTTGGATCCGGGCGCGGATACGCGCGGAGAGTTCCGCGGTGGCGGCTTTTGTGAACGTCACCACCAACACCCGATCCACGCTCAGCCCGCCTTCGAGCAGCAGGCGCAGATAAAGTCCGCAGATGCTCCAGGTTTTACCGGTGCCAGCCGAGGCTTCGATTAGCCGAATGCCATCGAGCGGGTAGCTGAAAACGTCTGGGGCGGAATCGGGCGCGGACATGCGCCCGATGATAACGCAGCCGGCCCTAGGCCGGCGCGTGCCCCCACCGGCGGCCAAGCGCCGCAATCAGTGCCTAAAGCGCGCCACCAGTTCGCCGAGCTCGCGGGCAATGCGCTCCAGGCTGTGCGCCGACTCGGCGGTCTGCTGCATCGAGGCGCTGGTTTGCTCGACCATCTGCGCAATGCTTTCGACCTGCTGGGCGATGGCGTTACTCGCCGCACTCTGCTCGCGGGTAGCCAGCGCCACATCGCGGATGCGCGCCAAGGTAACGCCGGCGCCATCGCGGATGTCGCGCAGCGACTGGGCCGCCTCCTGGGCCAGATCGACGCCGCGCGCCACTTGCGGCAGCGCTTTGTCCATGGCGCTCACCGCGCTGGCGGTGTCGCTCTGAATGGCGCCGATCATGCCGCCGATCTCCTCGGTGGCGGCCGAGGTGCGCTCGGCCAGCTTGCGCACCTCATCGGCCACCACCGCGAAGCCGCGGCCCTGCTCGCCGGCGCGCGCGGCCTCGATGGCGGCGTTCAAGGCCAATAGATTGGTCTGCGCGGCGATTTCCTTGATCACGTTGGCAATCGAGGAGATCTCGTTGGTGCGGGTTTCCAGCGAACGAATCATTTCCGCCGCCGAAGACACCGTGGCGGCAATGCGGTGCATTTCTTCGGTGGCGGTGGCCACTTTCTGCTCGCCGGCCTCGGCCATGGCAGCCGCCGAGGAGGAGTTTTCCTCAGTGTCGCGCGCCGAGTCCGAGATATGGTTGATCGACACGGTCATCTGCTCGATGGCAGCCGCCATCGAGGAGGTGGAGTCGGCCTGACGGTGCGAGGCCGAAGCCACTTGGCTGGACGCCTCGGAGATGTGCTCCGCGGTGGCCTTGAGCGTCTGCGCCCCGCTGGCGATCTGCTCGACCATGGCGCGAATCGAGCGCAGCATGCGCGACAACCCGCCGAGCAGGCTGTGCGGCGCGGCAGCGGGCACATCCACGGTCAAATCGCCGCCGGCGGCACGCTCCATGATCACCAAGGCATCGCCCGGCTCACCGCCGATCTTGCGCAGCACCGAGCGCGCAATCGCCACGCCCAGGCCGATGATGACCAGCATGATCGCACTGCCGATGACCAAATCCACCATCAGGCGCGAGGTAAAAGCCTCGGTGACATCATCGACATACACCCCGGTGCCGATCACCCAGTTCCACGGGCTGAAAGTGGCCACATACTGCAACTTGTCCACCGCCACCGTGCCGCCCGGCCGCGGAAACGATGTGTCCACGAACCCCGCGCCTTGCGCACGGGCGACCTGCAAAACGTCCTTGATGGTGTAGCGCCCCTTGCCGTCTTTGAGCTCCTCGGTCATGTTGCGGCCGGCCCATTCCGGGCGGATCGGGTGCATCACCGACACCCCGTCGCTGCGCCAGATATAGACATATTCCGATTTCCCTTCCGGCCCGCCGTAGCGCAAGAACTGCATGGCCTGCTTGGCCCGTTCCTGCGCCTCGGCTTCGCTCATCTCCCCGGCGGCGGCGCGCGCCTGGTAGCCCGCGGCAATCTGCAAACAGGCTTGGACGATCGACTGCACCTGCAACTTGCGGGCATCCATCAGGTCTTTTTTGACGCCCAGCTCGCTCAACGTAATGGTGAGCGCAAGGCCAATGAAAGCAGCCAGCACCAAGAGGACGATCTTGGTTTTGAGTTTTAGTGAATCGAGCATGGTTGTCGTTCTCCCGGTCTCTTTGTTTTCCAAAACGCCCGCAAGGCAGGCTGACGCTTACCGTTGCAGCCGTATTAACGGTTCAGCGTATTCTTAACTTTAGTCATATCGATGCGGCGCGGCAAAGCCGCGCCCGGCGCAAACCGCCCACCCAGACGCGGCAAGCCAACATACACGGCAAACTGACCATGACACATTGCACAATTTCACTAAAACTCCGCACATCTTGCGCCCTAGATGAAGCCCGTTGGCCACGCAGCGGTGCTAGCATTGGCGCTTCGACCACAGCCTGATCATCCTGCGCGGCGATGGGCAAAAAGAGCGAGGGGAAAACCTACCTGGTGGGCATCGGCGCCTCGGCCGGCGGCCTGGAGGCCATCAGCCAGTTCATCGCTCACCTCAAGCCCGAGTTGCCCTGCGCGTATGTGGTGCTTCAGCATCTGTCGCCCAACCACCGCAGCATGATGGCGGACATTCTCGGGCGTGAAACCCCGCTTGCGGTGCGCGAGGCCCGCCACGGCGAGCGCCCGCAAGCGGGCACCATTTACGTGGTGCCGGCCAACCACAACGCGCTGATCAAAGATGGCCGCTTGCAGCTGGAAACCGCGCCGCCGGAGGTGGTGCCCAAGCCATCGATCAACCAGTTCCTGATCGCGCTGGCCGCCGAAGAGGGCGAATTCGCCATCGGCATCGTGCTCTCGGGCACCGGCACGGATGGAACCGCCGGGCTGCGCGCCATTCAGGCGGCCGGCGGGCACACTTTGGCGCAAGCGCCCGAGTCGGCCAAATACGACGGCATGCCACGGGCCGCCATCGATGCCGGCGTGGTCGACCATGTGTTGCCGCCCGACGGCCTGGCCGTACGCCTGGCCGAGCTGGTTGCCATGGCGGCGCCCGACACCGACCGCGCACCGCCCGATCTGCTGGAACGCTTGCTGACCAAACTGCGCCAGAGCTTGCAAGTCGATTTTTCCGGCTACAAGACCGGCACGCTGATGCGCCGCATCCGCCGCCGCGAGGTGGCCACCGGTCATCCGGACCTGGCCGCCTATCTGCGCTGGGTGGACAGCCATCCGGAGGAGCTGGATCGGCTCGCCCGCGACATTCTGATCTCGGTCACCGCGTTTTTCCGCGACCGCGACGCCTTCGACGCCTTACGCCGCCAGATTCAGGAAATTTGCGCGCGCAAAAGTCCGGGTAGCGAAATCCGGGTGTGGGTGGCCGGCTGCGCCAGCGGCGAAGAAGCCTATTCGGTGGCCATTTTGCTGGCCGAAGCGCTGGGCGAGCGCATCGCGCATTACCGGGTGCAGATTTTTGGCACCGATATCGACGACGAGGCGCTCAACGTGGCCCGTCGCGGCATCTATCCGGCCGCCGCCCTGGCCGAGCTGTCGCCGGCGCTTTTGGAACGCCATTTCCGCGCGGTCAACCGGTCTTTCGAGGTTGCCAAGCATTTGCGCGACATGGTGGTGTTTGCACGCCACAACCTGGTCTCCGACCCGCCTTTCCTGCGCCTGGACCTGGTGTCCTGCCGCAATGTGCTGATCTATTTCGATGCGCCGTTGCAAGCGCGGGTGTTGCAGACCTTTCACTTCGGCCTGGTCAAAGACGGCCTATTGTTTCTCGGCCGCTCGGAAAGCGTCGCCCAGGCCGAACGGTTGTTCGTGCCGCTCGAGCGGCGCGAGCGGCTGTTCCGCAAAAGCGGGGATGCGGCTGCCGTGCTGCCCGGCGCCGCCCCGGCAGGCACTGCGCGCCCGCCGATGCAGCGGCCCGAACGGCGCGCCGACCTGCTGCTGGCCGGCTTGGTGCGGCGCTACGATTTGACCGTGCTGCTGTGCGATGAGGACGGCAACATCCGGCACAGTGCCGGCCAGGTCGAGCGTTTTTTGCAGTTTCCGTCCGGCGCCGCCCGGCTGAACCTTTTTGACGTGGCGGTGCCGGCGCTGCGCGGTGAAATGCTCACCCTGTTCCATCGCTGCCAGCAAACCGGCAAGGCGCAATCGGGCCGGCGTCGCAAAGTGGGCGAAAACTGGGTGCGGGTCAGCATTGAGCCATTGAGCGAAGCGGGTACCCGGTCGCTGATGGTCACCGTGGCCCCGGAACAGGTCACCGCGGAGCACCACCCGGAAAACGCCGCCCCGGCCCGGCCGGAGATCGAGGATGAGCTGCTGGCCACCCGGGAGCACCTGCAGACCTTGATCGAGGAAATGGCCACGGCCAACGAGGAGATGCAGGCGCTCAACGAAGAAGCGCAGGCCGCCAACGAAGAGCTGCAAGCCACCAACGAGGAACTGGAAGCGGCCAACGAGGAATTACAGGCCACCAATGAAGAGCTGGTCAGCCTCAACGAAGAACTCGGCGTCAAAACACAGGAACTGTCCCGGCTCAACGCCGAATACACCCACCTTTACGATGCGCTGTCGTTTCCCATTTTGGTGTTCGACCGTCACGCACAACTGACCCGTTTCAACGCCCCTGCCGCCCGCCGCTTCGATCTGCGCCCCACGGCGCTGCACCAGCATGTCTCGCGCCTGCGGCTGGTCACCGGCGAGGCCGATATCGAGCAACTGCTTGGCTGTGTGCTGGCCCACGGCGACCGTGAAGAACGCCAGATCACCCAGGACGGCCGCCATCTGCGCCTGGCGGTCACACCGGGGCTGGATGCCAGCGGGCAGGTGATTAGCTTGATCGTCACCCTGATCGATAACACCGAGATCACCCAGGCGCTGGCGCGGCTCAAAGAATCCCAGGCGCGAATGAACGCGCTGATGGAGAAAACCACCGTCAAATTCGCCCTGAAGGACCCGTCCGGCGCCTACCTTTACGCCAATCGCCGCTTGCTGACGTTTTTTGGCCTGGCCGATGACTACCTCGGCAAAACCGACTTCCAGTTACTGCCGGCCAAGCTGGCGGCCGACTTCTGGGCGCTCGATCTGGCGAGCTTACGCGAGCGCGTGCCCAAAAGCGGCGAACACCGGGTCGAACGCGACGGCGGCACACGCATCCTGCACAGCGTGCATCAAGCCATTTTCGATGCCGAGGGCAAGCCCACCGCGATCATCGTCGAAGCCGAAGACATCACCGCGCGCAAGCATGCCGAAGAGCAGCTGCGCATCACCGCCAGGGTGTTCGACCACGCCGGCGAGGCCATCGTGGTGACCGATCCGCACAGCATCATCCAGACGGTCAATGAGGCGTTCGTCAAAATCACCGGCTACAGCCGTGAAGAAGCGGTCGGCCAACCCACCACGCTGTTGAAGTCCGGGCGGCATAGTGCGGAATTTTATCGGCACATGTGGCAGTCCCTGATGGAAAACGGATTCTGGCAGGGCGAGATCTGGAACAAACGCAAAAACGGGCAGATCTACCCTGAATGGCTCACCATCAGCCGCATCGACGACGAGGCGGGGCGCACCGAGCACTATGTGGCGGTGTTTTCCGACATCTCGCAGATCAAGGATTCGCAGCGCAAAGCGGAATACCTGGCCACCCACGACCCATTGACCACGCTGCCCAACCGTGCGCTGTTCCACGACCGCCTGCGCCACGCGCTGGCCCAGGCGCGCCGCCACCGGGGCCGGGTGGCGCTGCTGTTCATCGACCTGGATAATTTCAAGACCATCAACGACACCTTGGGTCACGATGTCGGCGACGAAGTGCTCAAGCAGGCAGCAAACCGGCTGCGCGACGTGGTCCGCGACGTGGACACCGTGGCGCGGCTGGGCGGCGATGAATTCACCGCGCTATTGTGCAACTGCGACGCCGAGGCGGTCGACCGCATCGCACGCCGGATCATCAACGATCTGGCCGCCTCGTTCGAAGTCGGCGGCCGCAAGCTGTTTCTGTCCGCCAGTGTGGGCGTGGCCTTTTACCCGGACGACGGGGAAGATTCGGCCGAACTGATCAAAAAAGCGGACTCCGCCATGTACCGCGCCAAGGAACAGGGGCGCAACCGGGTGGAGTTTTTCAAGGCCGAACTGCATGTGCGCCTGCTCCGTCAGGCCGCGCTGGAGAGTGGACTGCGCGAGGCGCTCAGAAACGGCCATCTGCGGCTGGTCTATCAACCCAAGTTCCAACTTGCCCCGACGCACCGGCTACTGGGCGCCGAAGCGCTGCTGCGCTGGACCGATCCCACCTTGGGCCGGGTCTCGCCCGCCGATTTCATTCCGGTGGCCGAAGCCAGCGGCCTGATCGTCGAGATCGACCACACCGTGCAAACCCTGCTGATTACGCAGTTGGCCGAATGGCAGCGGCTGGGTCTTGCCCCGCCGCCCATCGCCTTCAATGCCTCGCCGCGCAGCATCCGCGAGCACCAATTTGCCGAACGCTTACTCGAGCTGGCGCAGCAGGCCGGCGTGACGCCGGCGCTTTTGCAGTTGGAAATCACCGAAGGCGCCCTGCTGGAACACAGCGACCGGGTGCTCGACACACTCCACCGCCTGCATGAAGCGGGTGTACGCATTGCGGTGGATGACTTTGGCACCGGGTATTCGTCCCTGAACTACCTCAAGCGTCTGCCGATCGATGAACTGAAAATCGACAAAAGCTTTGTCGACGGCCTGGGGCAAGACAAAGAGGACGAAGCCATCACCCGCGCGGTGCTCGGCATGGCTCATGCGCTGGGAATGACCACGGTGGCCGAAGGCATCGAGACCGACCGGCAGTTGGCTTGGCTGGTGCAAATGGGTTGTACGGTCGGACAGGGTTACCACCTGCAGCGGCCGATGGAAGCGGTCGAATTCGAAGACCTCCTGGCCCGCACAACGGAGTCTTGACCATGGAACGCGGTTTTCTTGCGCAATGCGAACAAGAGCCCTTGCATTTGTCCGGCGCCATTCAAGACCACGGCACCCTGCTAGCGGTGGCTGCCGACGGACGGGTCACCCATGCCGCAGCCAACATCGGCCATTTTCTGGGCGCCCCACCCCAAGACTGGATCGGCCGCCCGCTGCCCCCGGCGCTGGCGGTTCACCTGCAAGCGTTGCCGCCTGAACCGGGCAGCCGCCGCGCGCTGGCCGGCGGCGTCGACGGCCGCGACGGCGCGCTGGATCTTTGCCTCAATCGCGGCGGCGACGGCGCCTGCGTACTCGAATTCACCGCACACGATCCCGGCCTCAGCGCCGCCCCGCCTACGGCCACGATCATCGAGCCGTTTGCCGACGATCGAGCGCTCGCGGCCACGCGCCGCCGCCTGCTGCAAGCAATCAGCACGCACACCGCTGCCCGACGGGTGCTCTATTACGCTTTTTTGGAGCAAGGCGACGGCGAGGTCATCGACGAAGTGCGGCAGGGCGAAGACCTGGGCAGCTATCTGGGGTTACGCTTTCCGGCTAGCGACATTCCGCAGATCGCTCGCGCGCTGTACTTGAAAAACCCTTGGCGGCTCATCGTCGACGCCCGGCGCGAGCCGGTCGCGCTCCTTGGCCATACCGCCCAAGCGCCCGATCTGACCTGGTCGGACCTGCGCAGCGTCTCGCCGGTGCACCGCATTTACCTGGCCAATATGGGGGTGGCCGGCTCGCTATCTCTTCCGGTGGTCAGCGCCGGGCAACTGGTGGCGCTGATCACCGCCCACCATCACCAGGCGTTGCAACTTGCGCACGGCTTGCTCGAAGCCCTGGCCGACGAGGTCAAAGCCTTCGCGCTGGCCCTGACCGCTTACGCCGCTCAGTGCAGAATGCGCATGATCGACAGCCTGTCGCGACGCTTCGAAGCCGCCCGCGCGCCGCTGCGCCGGCACGGCGACCTCTATGCCGCCTGGCCGGAAGTGGCGCCGCTGTTGTTGAGCGAGTTTCAGGCCGACGGCGCCATGCTGTGCAACCACCAGGGCGCAAGCTGCGTAGGCCGGGGGCTGGAACCTGGCGTGCTGGAGCGCTTCGATACCTGGTTCGGCCAGCGCGCGGGCGAATTGGTGTGGACCTGCGACAGCCTATCCCGCACGGTGCCTGACTTGCCGCTCACCGAAATCGCCGGGGTGCTGGCGCTGCGCCTTGATGGGGCCACCGGCCACGGCCTTCGGATATACCTGACTCGCGGCGAACACATCCACGAAGTGGCCTGGGGCGGCAACCCGGACAAACCGGCGGAATTTCACGACGGCAAACTCGGCATCGCCCCGCGTCGCTCGTTTGAGAAATGGGTGGAAAAACGGCTGGGCTACAGCCGCCCGTGGCGTAACGAAGACCGTCTGCTCGCACTCAAGCTGCGCGAACTTTTGCTCTCCGAGGTGCGCGCATGAACACCGCCGCGCTTGCCCAGCGCCTGCGCACGGCCACCCGCAGCGCCCACCGCGCCCTGGATCATCACCCGCTGTTGCGGCCGCTGACCGCCACCACCCTGACGCTCGCCCAATACGCGCGGGCACTGGCCGCCCTGCACGCCCCACAGGCGGCGCTGGAAGCCAGCGTGGCCGGATTCGCCCCGGCACGCCAATTCAGCGGCCGCCTGGCGGCACTCGATGCCGATCTGGCCGAGCTCGGTCACAGCCCGTGGCCGTTACGCGCCCTGCCCCCGCCTGCCCACTCACCGGCCGCGCAGGTCGGCCTGCTGTATGTGCTCGAAGGCGCCCGCCTGGGGGCGGCCACGCTGGCGCGCTGCCTGGCTCGCAGCCTGCCCGACGCCCCCCGGCGCTTTTTCCCCGACACTGCCGATCCGGCCCGCTGGCAGGCGTTCTGGTCGTTTGCCGACCGCCACTGTCCACCGCACGAGGCAGCAGAAGCCGTCGGCGCGGCGCTGGCCGGCTTCGTTTGCTATCGCCAGCACCTTGACGCCTGCATACAGGCGGGGTGAGGGCATCGAAGGCCGCAGCGCTCAGGCCAAGGCCAGTAACCGCCACGCCTCGATTTTGCGCGCCAGGCTGAGGGACGCATGCGCCGGGCTGGTTGACGGCAGGCGCCATCTGGGCAGCGCCGCCCAAGCGCCTTGCGGCAAGACCAGGCGACGCCAGGCGGCCTCGGCGGCCGCGCCATTGAAGTAGAGGCGCCGAATCTGTGCATGCGCGGCAAGAAAGGTCCGAAAATCGTTCGGTTGCGCGCGGGCCAAGTCGATGGCCGCATCCAGGCTGCCGCGCCGCTGACAACACGCCAGCACATCCCACACCGCCACACCGGCCGCCTGCAAGCGGGCGACACGCTCGGGGTACTCCGCGCGCGGATCGAAGCCAAACAAAGCGCCCATGACCGGCCAAAAGGCATTCCGCGGATGGGCGTAATACTGCCCAGCAGCCAACGATGCCGCACCCGGCATACTGCCCAGCACCAGCACACGGGCATCGGGCGCGGCAATCGGCGGCAAACCGCGCACCAGGCTCATGCGCCCGCCCCCCTGGCCGGATAGCGCGCCAACACCCGATAACCGCCATCGGCACCCAAGCGCGACGCCACCAGCACATAGCCGCTCACTGCCCAGTGCAAGGCCACAGCCTGCGCCGGCGCTCGGGCGCCGACAGCGCGCCGGGCCAAGGTGACATGGGGGCGAAAAGGGCGGGCAGCAACCGGCAGATCGGCGGCATGCAGAACCTCACCCAAGGCCGCGTGCAGGGCCGCCAGCGGCGGCGGCACGGTTTGCGGCTCCAGCACCGCCAGCCCTTGCGGCCACATTGCGGGGCGCTCCAGCACCACTTCGAACGCGTCGAAGGGCACGGCGAGCCCGGACAGCAGCCCGGCAGCACACGCGGCCGGCACCGCGCCAATGAAATGCAGGGTCAGATGCAGTTTGTCGGTACGCACCCGGCGCGCATGCGCCGGCCAGTGCCAGGCGTCGCGGTAACGGGCGAGCGCACTGCGCAGCCGCCGGTCCGGCCATAGCGCCAAAAACAGCCGGTCGAAGGTCGAGTTGCGGGCGGGCCCGGTCACCGCCTTGCCCCGCCCAGCGCCGCCACCTGCTGCTGCACGCCTCGAGCGGTCACCGCCTGGGGCGGCAGCGGTGCGCCAATGACCAGTCGAATGCGGGTGAAGAACCCCAGGCGCCACCGGCGGCTGCAAAAACCGCCCCGCGCCCTGCCTAGCGCCATGGGCACGACCGGCACCGGGCTGCGGCGGACGATACGCTCGATATCCGGGGGCAAAGGCTGGGATTCACCGGTGTCGGCAATCCGCCCTTCCAGAAATAGACCCACCAGCTCGCCGGCTGTCAGCGCACGCGCCAGCTCATCGAATGCGCGCGCGGCAGCGGCCGCTTCTTCCGTGACCGAAGGCAGCGGTATGGCCCGGCTGGCGCGGAACACGCATGACAAGAAGGGCCCTCGCATCGTCCCTTGGTCAATCGCCCAGCGCACCGGCCGCCGGCAGGCGGCCAGCACGATCAACGCATCGATGCCGCTGACACCGTTGGCCACGATCAGCGCCGGCCCCTTTTCCGGCAGGTGCGCCAGGCCCTCAACCTTCAGCCGGTACGCGGTGCGCACCAACAGCCAGACGATGAAGCGCAGCAGGAACGCCGGCACCAGGGTGTAGAGCCAGAAGGCCACCGCGGCGTTGAGCAGTGCGGTAATCAGGAAGATCTGCGCCACGCCGAAGCCCGCGGCAAGCAGCCCGGCGCCCAGGGCGGCGGCGGCCACCATGAAGGCGGCGTTGAGGATGTTGTTGGCGGCGATGATGCGCGAACGGTGCGCGGGCGCGGACCGACTTTGTACCAGGGCGTACAGCGGCACGATGTAGAGGCCGCCGCACAGCGCGATCATCACCAGGTCGAAGAGGATGCGCCAGGTGCCCGGCTGGGCGAGTAGCTCAGACAGCGGGCGCATCGTCGCACCGGCCTCCTGCACCGGGCTGGCCCACCACAGGTCTATGCCGAATACGGTCAGACCGATGGAACCGAGCGGCACCAAGCCGATTTCCACCCGTTTGCCGGACAAGCGCTCGCACAACAGCGAACCCACCGCGATGCCCACCGAAAACACCGCCAGCAACAGGGTCACCGCCTGCTCGTCGCCGCCCAGCACCGTAGCGGCATAACCGGGAAACTGCGACAAAAAGACCGCGCCGTAAAACCAGAACCAGGAAATCCCGACAATGGCAAGGAACACGGTGCGACGCTCGCGCGCAAAGCGCAGCATCTGCCAGGTTTGGGCAAGCGGATTCCAGGCGATTCTCATCTGCGGGTCGGCCGCCGGTACTGGCCGGATCGCCCGGCTGGCCAGATAGCCCAGCGCCGCGACCGCCACCACCCCTGCCGACACCCAGGCCGTGCCGTCGGGCACGGCAATCAGCAAACCGCCGACGATGGTGCCCAGCAGGATGGCGACAAAAGTGCCTGCCTCCACCAGCGCGTTGCCACCGACCAGCTCATGCTCGGCCAAGATCTGCGGCAGGATGGCGTATTTGACCGGGCCGAAGAGGGCCGATTGAGCCCCCATCAGAAACAAGGTCGCAAGCAGCCACGGCAGCGAGGACAGCGCAAAGCCCAGGCTGGCGGCCAGCATGACGATCACCTCCAAGAGCTTGGCCAAGCGTATCAGCCGGCTTTTTTCGACTTTGTCGGCCAACTGCCCGGCAGTGGCCGAAAACAGAAAAAACGGCAGGATGAACAGACCGGCGGCGATGTTGACCAGTACCCCGGGCGCCACATCGGTCAGTTGCGCGGCCTGGAAAGTAATCAACACCACCAGGGCGTTTTTGTAGAAATTATCGTTGAACGCGCCCAAAAACTGAGTCAGGAAAAAAGGCAGGAAGCGGCGCTCCTGCAGCAGTGTGAACTGGGCGCTCATGCACGATTCCGCTCGAAGAGGCAGCAGGCGGCCATCACGCCGCCGATAAAGTCCGTGATAGTCACGGTCAGGCAGATTATGCCCGCACTGACCGCGACTGCGCGCCTGCGCAAGATCGAGGCGCCCGGCGATGCGCGAGCGGTGTCGATCTTTCGGCGCTCAGGCCAGCAGGGGCATCAGCAGCGTCACCGCCAGCACGCTGGAAAGCGCCACCCAGGTGGAAATGTAACGCGCCTCGATCTGACGCAGCGCCGAACGCCACATGCGCCGCAAACGGCAGTGCAGACACAGTCCGTCTTCGCCATCGGCGCGCAGCACGCCGCAGTCGGCGCAGCGCACCGCGGCATCCAGGGTCCAGTCTCTTGCGCTCATACCCGGCTCCGTGGTTGTTGAACAGGTGCCTTAGCATGGGCAAAGCGGATTACGGAATCATTCAAAAAGCATGAAAACTTTGCGCTATCGGCCTGCCTGCCGATGTTCCCTGTCCGACGGCGGGCTGTCGAGGAACTCCTCCGGCGTGGGCAGCGGGGTGTTGGGCAGCACCATATCCTGCGGGCGCAGCTGCTCGGTGAAGCCTTCCAGCGAGCCCATGCTGCGGCAGTCACGGCGCGCCACCGGTTCGCTGGTCATGTAGGCGATCACCAGCTGGGTGAGCGCCACCAGCGCCTCGCGATGGGTGCGTTCCTGGGCGTGCGAGGCATCGGCGCCGAAGCCGATCAGCGCGGTGCGGATGTCGTTGCCGGCCTCTACCGCAGCGGCCGAGTCCGAGCGGTAGTAGCGGAACACGTCGCGCCGGTGGGCGATGCCGTGCGCCTGCGCCAGGCCGATGAGCTTGTGGGTGAGGTGGTAGTCGAAGGGGCCGGACATGTCCTGCACGCAGATGGTGGCGGCGTGCTCGGAGGTGTTCTGCCCGGGGGCGGCGATGGAGATGTCCAGACTGACCATCTCGGCGATCTCGCCGTGCAGCGCGGCCGAGGCGCCGGAACCCACTTCCTCGGTGAGGGTGAGCAGCGGATGCACGTCCACCGGGAGTTTCAGGCGGTGGTCGCGCACCGCCTTGCAGGCGGTGAGCAGCGCGGCCACTGCGGCCTTGTCGTCGAGATAGCGCGAGTTGATGTAGCCGTCGGGCTGGATCTCGGGCATGGGGTCGAAGGCGATCCAGTCGCCGACGTGGATGCCGGCCGCTTCCAGATCGGCGCGGCTGGACACCGGCAAGTCCACCCGCACCTCGACATGCTCCCAGCCCACCGGCTGGGTGTCGATCTCCGGGCCAAAGGCGTGGCCGGAGGTCTTCAGCGGCAGGCAGGTGCCGCGCACCTGACCATGGTCGGTGAAGATGGTCAGGCGGAAGCCCTCGGCGAAGCGCGCCGACCAGTGGCCGATGGGAACGATGGCCAGGCGGCCGTTGGACTTGAGCTCGCGCACCATGGCGCCCAGGGTGTCCAGGTGGGCGACGATGGCGCGCGCCGGCTGGGCCTCGCGCCCGCGCAGGGTGGCGCGGATGGCGCCGCGGCGGGTCATCTCGTAGGGAATCTCCAGCGCTTCCAGGCGGCCGGCGGCGTAGCGCACCGCAGCGTCGGTGAGGCCCACCGGGCTGGGGATGGCCAGCAGCTGCAGCAGGGTTTCCTCGAGGTAGTCGTAGTCGATCGCGGGCAGGGTGCCCGCGGGCAGGCGGGGTTCGTTCATGCGCCATCTCCTTGCTGGCTGCGCGAGCGCGGAAACAGCAGGTCGACGAAGCGCTCGGCGGTGGGCTGGGGTTCGTGGTTGGCCAGCCCGGGGCGTTCGTTGGCTTCGATGATCACGTAGTCCGGGCCGTCGACCGCCGGCACCAGAAAATCCAGCCCGGTGACCGGGATGTCCAACTCGCGCGCGGCCTTCTCCGCCGCCGCACGCAGCGCCGGGTGCAGCTCGTCGGTGACGTCGTGGATGGTGCCGCCGGTGTGCAGGTTGGCGGTATTGCGCACCTGCAGGCGCTCCTCGGCGGGCAGCACCTCGTCCAGACCGTGGCCCTGGGCGCGCACGCAGCGCTCGGTTTCCGCATCCAGCGGGATGCGCGACTCGCCGCCGGTGGCCGCGGCGCGGCGCCGGCTTTGCTTTTCGATCAGCTCGCGCACCGTGCTGCGCCCGTCGCCCACCACCATCGGCGGGCGGCGCACCGCGGCGGCCACCACCCGGTAGTCGATGACCACGATGCGCAGGTCCTGGCCGCTGCAGTACTGCTCGACGATGACCCGGTCGCAGAACCGGCGGGCGCGCTCGATGGCGGCCCGCACCTCCGCGGCCGCGGTGAGGTTCACGCTGATACCCTTGCCCTGCTCGCCCTCTACCGGTTTGACCACCACCGCGCCATGCGCAGTCAGCAGCGCCTGCCAGGCGGCCTCGTCGGCCGCATCGGCCTGCACCGGCACTCTGAGTCCCGCGCCGGCGAGCAGCTTGAGGGTGACGCGCTTGTCTTGGCAGCGGCTCATCGCCACCGCGCTGGTGAGCTCCGAGAGCGACTCGCGGCAGACGATGCTGCGCCCGCCCAGGGTGAGGCGGAAGTAACCGTTCTCTGCATCCAGCACCTCGGCATGGATGCCGCGACGCATGGCCTCGTCCACGATCAGCCGGGCGTACGGGTTGAGGCCGGCCAGCGCTTCGGCCGGGCCGGTAAACAACGGCTCGTTGATCGCGTTGCGGCGCTTGACCGCAAAGGCGGGAATGCGCTGGAAGCCGAGCTTCTCGTAGAGAGCGATGGCCTGGACGTTGTCGTGCATCACCGACACGTCCATCCACGCACGGCCGCGCGCCAGGTAGTGCTCGGCAAGATAGCGCACCAGGGCCTCGCCCACCCCGGGATGGGCGGCCTGCGGGGCCACCGCCAGCGCCCACAGGCTGGCGCCGTGCTGGGCGTCGGCAAAGGCCTCGACATGATCCAGGCCCATCGCCACCCCGATCACCTCGCCGCTGGCGCGGTCTTCGGCCAGCGCATAGGTAATGGCCCGGCTGGCGCGCTCGCGCCACACCCGCTGCGGGTCCACCGGCACCATGCGGCGCGCGCGATACAGGGCGTTGATCGCCGCCACGTCGGCGCGGGTGCGCAGGCGGCGCAGGGTGAAGCCGCGCCGGCCGGCGCGCGGGGCACGGTAGCCGGCCAGTTGCAGGCGGAAGGCGTCCGAAGGGTCGAGGAAGAGCTGCTGCGGCGCGCTGGCCACCACCACCTGGGGCTTCTCGACATAGAAGGCGATGTCGCGCTGACCGGGGCGTTCCCGCAAGAGCTCGGCGGCCAGCTGCGCCGGGTCGCGCCAGGTCTGCGCCGGCAGCCAGCGCCCCCAGCCGCATTCGACGATGACGTTCTCGGGCATCGCCACCGCCTCGGGCTGCCCGGCGGGCAGATGCAGGGGCTGTTTGCCGGCGCGCAGCGCGCGGGCGATCTGCTTGCGAATCATCGGGCGGGCCTCAGGTAGCATGGCTCTGCAGCCACCATTCGAGCAGGCCGAGCTGCCACAGCTTGGAGCCGCGCAGCGGCGTGATGTGGGCGGATGGGTCGGCCAGCAGGGTGTCGACATAATCCTGGCGGAACAGCCCGCGTTCACGCGCGGCGCGGCTGGAGAGCGCGTCGCGCACCCGTTCGAGCACCGGGCCCTGCAGGTACTTGAGCGCCGGCACCGGAAAGTAGCCCTTGGGGCGGTCGATGACCGCCGACGGAATCACCTTGCGCGCAGCCTCCTTGAGCACGCCCTTGCCGCCGTGCGCCAGCTTGTGGCGCGCCGGGATGCGCGCGGCCAATTCGACCAACTCGTGATCGAGAAAGGGCACCCGCGCCTCCAGGCCAAAGGCCATGGTCATGTTGTCGACCCGCTTGACCGGGTCGTCTACCAGCATGATGGTAGTGTCCAGGCGCAGCGCCTTGTCCACCGGGTCGTCGGCGCCCGGGGCGTTGAAGTGCGCGGCAACGAAGGCCGCGCTGGCATCCACCCCATGCCAAGCCGGATTCACCGTGCGCAGGTATTCTTCGTAGTCGCGGTCGCGAAAAGCCGCCAGATAGTCGGCCACCGGATCGGCGCTGCCGGCGAGCTTGGGATACCAGTAGTAGCCGCCGAACACCTCGTCCGCGCCCTGGCCGCTTTGCACCACCTTGCTGTGGCGCGACACCGCCTCGGAGAGCAGGTAGAAGCCGATGCAGTCGTGGCTCACCATCGGCTCGCTCATCGCCTCGACCGCCTCGGGCAGGCGGGTGAGCAGTTGCGCCTCGGGCACGAAGATGCGCTCGTGGCAGGTGCCGAACTCTCGCGCAACGATCTCGGCGTACTCGAACTCGTTACCCTTCTCGCCGCCGACATCCTCGAAACCGACGTTGTAGGTGCGCAGGTCGCGCACCCCGGCTTCAGACATCAGGCCGACGATGAGGCTGGAATCCACCCCGCCGGAGAGCAGTGCGCCCACCGGCACGTCGGCCACCAGGCGGCGCTTCACCGCGGCGCGCAGGCCGTCGAGCAGGATCTCGGTCCATTCCTCGAAGCTGCGCGCCTCGTCGGCCGGCTCCTGCGGATACATCAGCGTCCAGAAGCTGCGCTCGCGGCGGCTGCCGTCGGGTTCGATCTGCATCAGCGTGCCCGGCGGCAGCTTGCGCACCCCGGCATAGATGGTGTGCGGCGCCGGCACCACGGCGTGGAAGGAGAGGTAGAAATTGAGTGCGGCCGGGTCCACCGTGGTGTCCACCCCGCCGGCTTCGACCAGCGCAGGCAGGCTGGAAGCGAAGCGGAAGCCGCCGGGGATTTCCGCGTAGTACAGCGGCTTGATGCCCAGGCGGTCGCGGCCGAGCAGCACGCGGCCGCTGTCGCGCTCCCAGATGGCGAAGGCGAACATGCCGTTGAGGCGCTTCACGAAGTCCAGCCCCCAGGCGTGGTAGGCCTTGAGCAGCACCTCGGTGTCGCCGTGCGAATAGAAGCGGTAGCCCTTGCCTTCCAGCTCGCGGCGCAGTTCCGGGTGGTTGTACACCGCGCCGTTGAACACGATGCCGAGCCCCAGCTCGGGATCCACCATGGGCTGCTGCGCGGATTCGGAGAGATCCATGATCTTCAAGCGCCTGTGGCCCCAGGCCTGGGAACCCTGGGCATACACCCCGCCATTGTCCGGGCCGCGCCGCGCCTGGCGCTGGTTCATGCGTGCAATCGCACCCAGGTCGGGGGTCTGTCCGTCGAATCTGATCTCACCGGCAATGCCGCACATAGAACTTCCTTTTATTGAAACGGTTTTTATTTTAGCAAATTTATTTTGTGCAAACATTTTAGCCGTGGGCGGCGCGCTGCGTTAAGCTTCGGCGCGCCCACCCATTCGCCGCGCCCGAGAGCATGCCCAGTGAATTCGATCTGATCCGCCGCCACTTTCTGCGGCCCACCCAACACACCGCGCTGGCCGGCGGCGATGACGCCGCGCTGATCGCCCCGCGCCCCGGCATGCAGTTGGCGGTATCCACCGACATGCTGGTGGCCGGCACCCATTTTTTTGCCGACACCGATGCACGCGACCTGGGCTGGAAGGCGCTGGCAGTCAATGTTTCCGACCTCGCGGCGATGGGCGCCGAGCCGCGCTGGGCCTTCCTTGCGCTGGCGCTGCCCACTGCCGATGACGCTTGGCTGACGGCCTTCGCAGAAGGTTTTTATGCCTGCGCGGCAGCGTTCGGCGTGGATTTGGCCGGCGGCGACACCACCCGCGGACCGCTCGATGTGTGCGTCACGGTGATCGGCGAGACGCCCGCCGGACAGGCACTCACCCGCGCCGGCGCGCGCCCTGGGGACGAACTATGGGTGTCGGGCCAACCGGGCTTCGCCGCGCTCGGACTGTGGGCGCTGCGCGACGGTCTGCGGCTGGCTCCCGTAGGTCGCACACGGTGCCTGGCCGCCCTGCACCGGCCGCAGCCGCGGGTGGCGCTGGGCCAGGCGCTGCGCGGCGTGGCCAGCGCCGCGCTCGACGTGTCCGACGGCTTGATCGGCGACCTGCGCCACCTGCTGCAAGCATCCGGCTGCGGGGCGCAGATCGACCTGTCAGCCCTGCCACTTGCGGCACTCACCGACTATGGCGCAGCGCACGAGGTCGCGCTGCGGGCGCTGTTGTCCGGCGGTGACGACTACGAGCTGTTGTTTACCGCCACGGCCGCCCACCATGCGGACATCGCCGCACTCGCCGAGCGCCTCGATCTGCCGTTACACTGCATCGGTCGACTCAACGATAGACCGGGCGAGATACTGTTGCGCGCCGCCGACGGCAGCCTGCAGCCGCCCCAAACCACCGGCTATGACCACTTCGCTTGAGATGCGACCCGACGCCCGCTTCCTGTTCAGCCACCCGGCGCACTTTATCGCCCTCGGCTTCGGTGCCGGCCTGTCGCCCAAGGCACCGGGCACGGTCGGCACCCTGGTCGGCTGGCTGCTCTATCCGCTGCTACGCACCCCGGTCTCCGAAGGCGTGTTCCTTGCTTTCCTGCTCAGCCTGTTCGTCGCCGGTGTGATCGCCGCCGAGCGCACCGGGCGCGCGCTGGGCGTGCCGGACCATGGCGCCATCGTCTGGGATGAGATGGTGGCGATCTGGTTGGTGCTGCTGTTTACCCCGGTATCGCTGCTGTGGCAGGCGGCCGCAGTGGCCATTTTCCGCTTTTTCGACATCGTCAAGCCGCCGCCGATCCGCCTGGCCGACCAGCGCCTCAAGGGCGGTTTCGGGGTGATGTTCGACGACCTCATCGCCGCCGGCTACACCTTGCTGGTGCTCGCCGTATTGGTCTCGCTGTTCGGTTGATGGACGCCTGCGATGGAAACTGAACTGGCCGCGCTATCCCGCCGCTTGGGCGAGGTGTTGCTGGCACGCCGCTGGACGCTCGCCACCGCCGAATCGTGCACCGGCGGCTGGATCGCCACCGCGGTCACCGCCACCGCTGGCAGTTCGGCGTGGTTCGACCGCGGTTTTGTCACCTACTCCAACGACGCCAAGTGCGAGATGCTGGAAGTCTCCCCGGTCACGCTGGCCACCCACGGCGCGGTGAGCGAAGCCACGGTGCGCGAGATGGTGGCCGGGGCGCTGGCGCACAGCCGCGCCGACGTGGCGGTGGCGGTATCCGGCATTGCCGGCCCCACCGGCGGCAGCGCGGCCAAGCCGGTCGGCACGGTGTGCATCGGCTGGGGGGTGTGCGGCCATCCGCCACAGACCGAAACGCTGCGATTGAGCGGCGACCGCGAAGCCATCCGCAGGCAAACCGTCGCGCACGCACTGAGGCGGCTGATCGCCCTGGCGGCAGACGCCGGCCCCACCGCGGCTTGATGTAAATTCATACAGCCCATAGACTGCGCACCGGTGTGCATCGCCCGCTGCGCCCGGCACACTCCAGCAAACTCTGTGCCATAATCCGCCAACATTTCAGGAAGCTTACCCATGGACGACAACAAGGCCAAGGCGCTTGCCGCCGCGCTCTCGCAGATTGAAAAACAGTTCGGCAAAGGCTCGATCATGCGCATGGGCGACGGCAGCATCGAGCGCGACATCCAGACCGTATCCACCGGCTCGCTGGGCCTGGACATTGCCCTGGGACTAGGCGGCCTGCCGCGCGGCCGGGTGGTGGAGATCTACGGCCCGGAATCGTCCGGTAAAACCACCTTGACCCTGCAGGTGATCGCCGAAATGCAAAAGCTCGGCGGCACCGCGGCCTTCATCGACGCCGAACACGCACTCGACGTCGGCTATGCCGAAAAGCTCGGCGTCAATATCGCCGATCTGTTGATCAGCCAGCCGGACACCGGCGAGCAGGCGCTGGAAATTGCCGACATGCTGGTGCGCAGCGGGGGGGTGGATATCGTCGTGGTCGACTCGGTAGCTGCGCTCACCCCCAAAGCCGAAATCGAAGGCGAGATGGGCGATCAGCTCCCCGGCCTGCAAGCCCGCCTGATGAGCCAGGCGCTGCGAAAACTCACCGCCAACATCAAGCGCACCAACACCTTGGTGATCTTCATCAACCAGATTCGTATGAAGATCGGCGTCATGTTCGGCAACCCGGAAACCACCACCGGCGGCAACGCGCTCAAGTTCTATGCCAGCGTGCGCATGGACATCCGCCGCACCGGCACGATCAAACGCGGCGAAGAGGTCATCGGCTCCGAAACCAAGGTCAAGGTGGTCAAAAACAAGGTCGCGCCGCCGTTCAAAGAAGCGCATTTCGACATCCTGTACGGCGAAGGCGTGTCCCGTGAGGGCGAGATCATCGACCTCGGCGTGGAGCACAAAATCATCGAAAAATCCGGCGCCTGGTACGCCTACAACGGCGACAAGATCGGCCAGGGCAAAGACAATGTGCGCGAATTCTTGCGCGCCAACCCGGCGCTGGCGCGCGAAATCGAAAACAAAGTGCGCGCGGCTCTGGGCTTGAAGACGCTGCCCGCCCTCGGCGGCGAGCCGGCTGCCAACGCGGCCTGACCGACGACCATGGCCGAAACGGGTCTACGTGCGCGCGCACTGCGCTATCTCGCCCAACGCGAACATTCGCGCGCCGAGCTGGCGCGCAAGCTCGCCGACCACGGCAGCGCGCCGGAGATCGACGCCCTGCTCGACCGCCTGAGCGAACTGGAACTGCTCTCCGACGCCCGTTTTGCCACCGCCTGGGTGCGAGGCAAGGCCGCACGCTTTGGCACCGCCCGGCTGCGCCACGACCTGGCTCGCCGCGGTGTGTCCGACACGCTGATCGAGGCGGCTTTGCAGAGCGAAGCCGTAGAATCCGAACTGGAGCGCGCACATCGCGTATGGCGCACCAAGTTCGCCCAGCCGCCCGCCGACGCACGCGAATGGGCGCGTCAGGCGCGCTTCCTGCAGGGGCGCGGCTTTGCCGCCGAGGTGATCCGCAAGCTGTTGAAAGAGATCCCGGATGAGTCTGCTCAAGGTTGAAGGGCTGCAGAAGCGCTACAAGGCGCGTACCGTGGTGCACGATGTCGGCTTTACGGTCGAAGGTGGCGAAGTGGTCGGCCTGCTGGGGCCCAATGGCGCGGGTAAAACCACCTGTTTTTACATGATCGTCGGCCTGGTGCGCGCCGATGGCGGGGAGATCACCCTTGACGGCGCCCGGCTCACCCATCTGCCCATCCACCAGCGTGCGCGCCGCGGCTTATCCTACCTGCCACAGGAGATGAGCGTGTTCCGCAAGCTCACCGTGGAGGAAAACATCCGCGCGGTGCTGGAACTGCAAAAGCTCGACCGCGACGCCATCGACCAGCGCCTGGAAACCCTGCTCGACGAGCTGAACATCGCCCACTTGCGCGACAACATGGCGGTGTCGCTGTCCGGCGGCGAACGCCGGCGCTGCGAAATTGCCCGCGCCCTGGCCACCGATCCGCGGCTGATCCTGCTGGATGAACCGTTTGCCGGGGTCGACCCGATCGCGGTACTCGACATCCAGAAGATCATTCGCTTCCTCAAGGAGCGCGGTATCGGCGTGTTGATCACCGACCACAATGTCCGCGAGACGCTGGGCATCTGCGACCACGCCTATATCATTAGCGAAGGCCGGGTGCTCGCCAGCGGCCAGCCCGATGACATCGTGCGCGACGAGCGCGTGCGCCAGGTCTATCTCGGCGAACACTTCCGCCTGTAAGCGCCACAGCAATAGCCGCATGAAACCCACTCTCCAGCTCAAGCTTTCGCAACATCTCACGCTCACCCCGCAACTGCAGCAGTCGATCAAACTGCTGCAGTTATCCACCATCGAGCTGAACCAGGAGATCGAGCGCTTCCTGCTGGAAAACCCGATGCTGGAACGCGACGATGGGGAGGTGGGCGGATTGGGCGCCACGCTGCCGGATCGCCCCGCGCCCGGCGCCACTGAAACCTCGGCGGCCGATGGCAGCGACGCGGCCCGCGACGATGCGCCCGAACAAGACCCCGCACGCTACGATGAAGCTGGCGAATGGCTGAGCGCCGCGGGCAGCGGCAGCCGCCGTAACGACGATGACGAAGAGGCCGATTTCCAGGAGTTCCATGCGGCGGCCACCTCGCTACGCGACCACCTCGATCAACAGGTCGCACTCTCTCCGCTTTCGGACCGCGACCGCGCATTGGTGCGCTTCATCATCGAGGCGCTCGACGACGACGGCTATCTGAACCAATCGCTGGAAGAACTGCTGCCGCTGCTGCCCGAAGCGCTGGATTTCGATCTGGACGATCTGAACATCGCCCTGCGCCATGTGCAAAACCTGGAGCCGGCCGGCGTGGGCGCACGCAGTGTGCAAGAGTGCCTGAGCCTGCAACTGCGCGCCTTGCCCGCGGGCGCCACCCGCGATCTGGCGCTCAAGATTGTGGAGCATCATTTGGCGCTGCTCGCCGAGCGCAATTTCGTCAAACTGAAGCGGCTGTTGTCCTGTGACGATGAGGCGCTGCGTGCAGCCCATGCGCTGATCTGCCGGCTCGATCCGCATCCCGGCTCGCGCTACGCCGCGCAGGAAACCCGCTACATCATCCCGGATGTGGTCGTACGCAAACTGCATGGTCAATGGACGGTGAGCCTCAACCCCGAGGCGGTGCCCAAACTGCGGGTCAACGCCCTGTATGCGCAGATTCTGCAACAGCACCGTGGCAACGGCGGCGGCCTGAGCAGTCAATTGCAAGAAGCGCGCTGGCTGATCAAAAACGTACAGCAGCGCTTCGACACCATCTTGCGGGTGGCCCAAGCCATCGTTGACCAGCAGCGGCAGTTCTTCGATCATGGGGAGGTGGCCATGCGCCCGCTCACCCTGCGCGAAATCGCAGACCAGTTGGGCTTGCATGAATCCACCGTGTCACGGGTCACCACCCAGAAATTCATGGCCACGCCCAGGGGGGTGTTCGAACTCAAGTATTTTTTCGGCAGTCATGTCTCCACCGATACCGGTGGGGCGGCATCCTCCACGGCGATTCGCGCGCTGATTCGCCAGCTGGTGGATGCCGAAGACAGAAAGAAGCCTTTGTCCGACGCCAAGATTGCCGAACTGTTGGGCCAGCAGGGTATCGTCGTCGCACGGCGCACCATCGCCAAATACCGCGAATCGCTCAATATCCCGCCGGTCAGTCTGCGCAAAACAATTTGATCGATAAGAAGGAGTCATCATGAATCTCACCATCACCGGCCATCACGTCGAAGTCACCCCGGCCATCCGCGACTACGTGAGCTCGAAGCTGGACCGCGTCATCCGCCACTTCGACAACGTCACCAGCGTCGGCGTGATCCTGTCGGTGGAAAAACTGGACCAAAAAGCCGAAGTCACCCTGCACACCCGCGGCAAAGACATCTTTGTCGAAGCCCACGATGCCGACATGTACGCGGCCATCGACGCCATGGTCGACAAGCTCGACCGTCAGGTCCAAAAGCACAAGCAGAAGGTGCAGGACCACCATCACGAGGCGCTCAAGCACCAGCACAGCCAACAGTGACCGCTTCAATACTTCTTTCGGTTTAGGGTGTGGGTATAATTCGCGCGTTTTCCGAACCGCGCCGCCAATCGGCACCCGACCGTCCCCGCCTGCGCGGCAACCAGCGCTGCGGTGCCGCGCAGGGTTTGATCCAATGAGCCTGATCGCACAACTCCTCCCCCTTTCCAACGTGGTCGTCGATCTCGACGCGAGCAGCAAAAAGCGCGTGTTCGAGCAAGCCGGGCTGTTGTTCGAGAACCACCAGGGTATTGCGCGCAGCGTGGTGTTCGACAGTCTGTTCGCCCGCGAACGCCTCGGTTCCACCGGGCTGGGACAGGGCATCGCCATCCCGCACGGGCGCATCAAGGGGCTCAAGGAAGCGGCGGGTGCTTTTTTCCGGCTCGCCACACCGGTGCAGTTCGACGCCCCGGACGGCCGCCCGGTGAACATTCTGTTCATCCTGCTGGTGCCCGAGCAGGCCAACGAAACCCATTTGCAACTGCTCTCCGAACTGGCGCAGATGTTCAGCGACCGCGACTTCCGCGAGCAGTTGCTGCAAGCGCCCGACCCGGCCGCCGTGCATGCCCTGTTCGCCAACTGGGGCCCCCATGCGACAGACGAGCGTCGCGCGGCTCTATGAGGCGCTGGGCCCGCGCCTTGCGCTGACCCATGTGTGCGGCGCGTTGGATGCCGCGATTGCGGTCTCCGAGGAACGCATCTGGCCGGCCGACCTGGTCGGTCACCTCAACCTGATCCACCCGCAGCGCCTGCAGATTTTGGGCGCGGCGGAACTGGCCTGGGCACGCCGCCAGTCGCGCGAGAAGATCGCCCATCACCTGAACGAAATCCTCGCCGCCCACCCGCCTGCGATCGTGGTAGCCGACGGTTGCGAAGTGCCCGGCCTGCTGCACGGGCTGTGCGAGAACATCGGCGTGGCACTCTTTACCACGCCGCAGCCGGCAGCCGGCGTGGTCGACCAATTGCGCCAGTACCTGGCGCGCCAACTGGCAGAAAAAGTCTCACTGCACGGCGTGTTCATGGATGTACTGGGCTTGGGCGTGTTCATCACCGGCAACTCGGGTGCGGGCAAATCCGAGCTTGCGCTGGAGCTGATCTCCCGCGGCCACGGCCTGGTGGCCGACGACATCGTGGAATTCTCCCGCATTGCCCCCACGGTGCTCGAGGGGCGCTGCCCAGAACTGCTGCAAGACTTCATCGAAGTGCGCGGCCTGGGCATTCTCAACATCCGCACCATCTTTGGCGAGACCGCCTGCCGACGCAAGATGCGCCTGCGCCTGGTCTGCCATCTGGAACGCCGCCAACCCGGCCAGGACGACCCCTCCCGCCTGCCCTTGCACCAGGAAACTCAGGACATACTGGGCGTGCTGGTACCGCGGGTCGTCCTGCCGGTGGCCGCTGGCCGCAACCTTGCGGTGCTGCTGGAAGCTGCAGTGCGCTCCACCATTTTGCAGTTGCGCGGAATCGACTCCACCCAGGAGTTCATCGACCGACAAAGCCGCGCGTTGGCCGGCGACCTGCCGGACTGAGAGCGCAAAGCCACATACGGCCCGCCAGGCAGCTTCGCTGCAGCGCACGATTGCGTAAGCGGCTGTCATGACCGACAATCGCCGATTACCGCAATCTCCCGAGTGCGATGACCACCCAGCCGCCCCATCCTTTCGACGACCGTCTCTACGCCCTGCGCACCCGCTGGGAGCAGTATCTTGCCGATGGCCAACTCGAGCAGTTCATCGAGTTCGCGGTAGCGGTCGACAGTCTGGCCGAACATTTCGCCCGCCTGCGCCTGCCCGGCCTGAGCCGGTTGTGCGAAGGGCTGGAAAAGGCCGTGCTGGCCCACATCGGTAACGCCGACTCACACCCATTGCCGGCACAGGCACGCGTCGCGCTGCAGCGTCAGATCGATGCCTTGTTCGGCTCGATCGCCACCTCGCAGCCCCGCGTTCCGGTGCGCCGCGCCGAAGAAAAAGCCTCGGCGCAGGAGCATGCTTGGCACCGGCCGCGCAGCGTGTGGCTGGTGACCGCGGCAGGGCGCGAAGACGTGGCCGATGGCCTAGAGCGCCAGCTCAATTATTTTGGTTTCCGGGTCCAACGCATGGACTGGGACAGCGAAAGCGCGGTCGAACCTGGGCAAGCGCCACTGGCCGTACTGTTCATTCCCGCCGACGGCGCAGCCGCCGGTGCCACCGAGCTGGCCCGCATCACCGCCTGCCGTCGGGCCTGTCCCGCCAGCCAGTTGTTTTATCTCGGCGTCGCCTCGGTCATCGACCCCATCGTGGCGTTGATGCGCGCCGGCATCGACGTGGCCATCCCCAACGATGAACAGCCAGCGATGGTGGTCAACCGCCTGCTCGACCTGATCCAGACCGAAGAGCAGGAGCGTTACCGGGTGCTGGTGGTGGAGGACTCGCGGGTGGCCGCCACGCTGATCTGCCGCACGCTGACCGAGCACGGCATCGACAGCCACGCCATTGCCGACCCCAGCCAACTGCTGGAAGTGCTGCAATCCTATCGCCCGGACCTGATCCTGATGGACATGCACATGCCGCGCTTCAACGGCGTCGAAGCCACCCGCGTGCTGCGCCAGATGTCCGCTTATCAAACCCTGCCCATCGTCTATCTCTCGGGCGAATCGAACATCGGCATGCAGGTCGAAGCCCTACGCCTGGGCGGCGACCAGTTTCTGATCAAACCCTTCAATCCGGTGCTGCTCGCGGCCGTGGTCAAAACCAAGATCGCCCGTTTCCGCGACATGCAGCGCTCGACCCGGATCGACGGCCTCACCGGCCTGCTCAACCACTCCGCGGCCAAAGCCCGGCTCAAGGCCATGACCGAATCGGCCGCGCCAGGCGAACGCTTCAGCGTAGCAATGATCGACATCGATCATTTCAAAGCCATCAACGACACCTACGGCCACCCGGTCGGCGACCAGGTGATCCGCGGGCTGGCCTGGTTGCTCAAGGCCCGCCTGCGCGAAGGCGACCTGATCGGGCGCTACGGCGGCGAGGAGTTCATCGTTGCGCTGCCGGGCACCGATGCGGTGTTGGCGCAGACCGTGCTCGACCGCATCCGGGGGGACTTTGCCGCCTTGCCCCACACCCATCCGGGCGGCGCGCTGTATGCCACCTTCAGCGCCGGGGTGGCCGCCTGGCCGGCCATCGACTCGGCCGCCGCACTCACGGAAACCGCCGACCGCGCCTTACTCGACGCCAAGCGCCTGGGGCGCAACCGGGTCGAAATCGCCCACAGCTGAGCACCGCGGCCGGGCGGGCGCTTGCCGCAGCGCATCATCGGCTGCTAACCTCGTTTTCTTTTGCGCCCGCTCGGAATCGCCTGCCATGACCGCTGCCGCCCCGGACTACCTGGAACGCATCCTCAACGCCCAGGTGTATGACGTGGCCATCGAGACCCCGCTCGATCTTGCCACCAACCTGTCCGCCCGCTTGCACAACCGCGTCTATCTCAAGCGCGAGGACATGCAACCGGTGTTCAGCTTCAAGCTGCGTGGCGCCTACAACAAAATGGCCCAGCTCTCCGCGCAGGCCCTCAAACGCGGGGTGATCTGCGCTTCGGCCGGCAACCACGCCCAAGGGGTGGCGTTGTCTGCGCAAAAACTCGGCGTGCGGGCGGTGATCGTCATGCCCACCTCCACCCCGCAGATCAAGATCGACGCGGTACGCGCGCGCGGTGGCGAAGTGGTACTGGCCGGCGACTCCTATTCAGATGCCTACGCACACGCGCTGGAACTGGAAAAGGCCGACAAGCTCACCTTCGTCCATCCGTTCGACGACCCGGACGTGATCGCCGGCCAGGGTACCATCGGCATGGAAATCCTGCGCGCCCACTCCAAGCCCATTCACGCCATTTTCTGTTGCGTGGGCGGCGGCGGCCTGATCGCCGGCATTGCGGCCTATGTCAAGCGCCTGCGCCCAGAGACCCGCATCATCGGCGTCGAAGCCGAGGACGCCGACGCCATGACCCGCTCGCTGGCGGCCGGCTACCCCGTGGCGCTGGAACAAGTCGGCCTCTTTGCCGACGGCGCCGCAGTGAAGAAGGTGGGCGAGGAAACCTTCCGTCTGTGCCGGCAGTATGTGGACGAGATGATCCTGGTCGATAACGACGCCATCTGCGCGGCCATCAAAGACGTGTTCGAAGACACCCGCTCCATTCTGGAACCGGCCGGCGCACTGGCCGTGGCCGGTGCCAAAGCCTACGTCCAGCGCCACGCTCTGCGCGACAAAAGCCTGGTGGCGGTGGCCTCGGGTGCCAATATGAACTTCGACCGCCTGCGTTTCGTGGCCGAGCGCGCCGAACTGGGCGAACAGCGCGAAGCCGTGCTGGCGGTGACCATCCCGGAAAAACCCGGCTCCTTCCGCAAGTTCATCGGCGTGCTGGGCCAGCGCAACATCACCGAATTCAATTACCGTTACGCCGATGCCGCCACCGCCCACATCTTTGTCGGCGTCACCGTGCATAACCGCGCCGAAGTCAGCCGGCTGACCGAAACGCTCGCCCGCCACGACCTGCCTGCAATCGACCTCACCGACAACGAAATGGCCAAGACCCATGTGCGCTACATGGTGGGCGGCCGTGCGCCACAGGTCGATAACGAACTGCTCTACCGTTTCACCTTTCCGGAGCGCCCCGGCGCGCTGATGAACTTCCTCTCCAACCTGCATTCGGACTGGAACATCAGCCTGTTCCACTACCGCAATCATGGCTCCGACTTCGGCCGGGTGCTGGTCGGCATGCAGGTGCCGCCGGGCGACCGCGCCGCCTTTCAGGCATTTCTCGACCGCCTGGGCTACGAGTACGTGGACGAGACCGCCAACCCCGCCTATCGCCTGTTTCTGGCCTGAACGCATAGCGCGGCCGGCTGCCCATCTTGGGCAGCCGGGCTGTTGCGGGCATACCACTTACGCATTAAAAGCTTGCGCTGCCGCGCCCAATCCGGGCAGCGTTTGAGCGCCGTCAATGCGTGTTTTCAACAACGGCGCAAAGCTTGACGCACAGCCGCCTCGTTTGGAGTCATCCATGCGCCGTTTAGCCTGCTTTGCTGTGGTCACTCTGGCCGCTCTGTTACCGGCGGTGTCGACCGCATCCGACAATCGTCTCGAACGCATCCAGTCCTCCGCCGCGCTACGGGTGTGCGTGTGGCCCGACTACTACGGCATCTCCTGGCGCAATCCCAAGACCGGAGAACTCTCGGGCATCGACGTGGACCTCGCGCACGAACTGGCGAAGGATCTGGGTGTGACAGTCCAATTCGTCGACAGCAGCTTTGCCCGCCTGTTCGACGACGTGCTCGACGACCGCTGCGACGTGGCCATGTTCGCCATCGGCATCACCCCTCAGCGCCAAGCAAAGCTGCGCTTCACCTCGCCGCATCTGGCCAGCGACATCTACGCCATCACTACCCGCGGCAACCGCCGCATCCGCAACTGGGACGACATCGACCAGTCCGGCATCATCGTGGCAGTGGCCAAAGGAACGCTGCACGAGACCGTGATGCGCGACAAGCTGCGTCACGCCGAACTCGCAGTGCTCGACACCCCGCACGCACGCGAGCAGGAGGTCGAATCGGGCCGTGCCGACGTTTTCATGACCGACTACCCCTACAGCCAGCGTATGCTGAACAACGCCAACTGGGCGCGGCTGATCACGCCCACCGGACCCTACCACGTCACGCCTTACGCCTGGGCGGTAGCCCCTGGAGACGATGACTGGTACCAACGCCTCGAGCAATTCGTCGCCACGATCAAACGAGACGGCCGCCTGGCCGAGGCTGCCCGCCGCCACGGTTTGACACCCATCGTGATGCCGCACTGAATTTTTCATGCACCCGGATCGTTGGAGCCGCCTGGCTGACTTTGGCTTTGTCGCCTTTCTGGCCGCCTGCCTGGCCGCGGCCGGTGCGGCGCTGTACTACCACGGCCAACGTCTGCAAGATGAGGCGGCCACTACCGAGCGCCGTCTGCTCGAGGCCGACGCACGCCACACCCTGGACCATCTGGAACAAACCTACCACGCGGTCGACCTCACCCTGCAAAGCCTGTTGGAGACCGGCTATGCCACCCATGACGCCGACACCTGGAACAGGTTGCTGAGCGATGCGCTGCGCCACGCCCCGTTCCTGCGCTCGCTGTCGCTGCTCGACGATACAGGACGGGTCACCGCCAGCTCCAACCCGGCAAACATCGGCCTGCGGCCGGCGCTGGACGACTACCTGCCGCTGGAAGCCGAGCGGCTCGGCGTGCTGCGTATCGGCGCCTTGCATGCCGGGCGCGACCTGGCCGACGGCCGCCCGCTCGGCGACCCGGCCGCCGTCCCGCCAGCATTGGGCTACCTTCCGGTCATCCGTGCGGTCAATAAGGGCGAATCGGGCACGCTCAGCCTGCTGGCCGCGCTCAACGTAGACTATTTTCTCAACCGTGTCTGGGCGCGCGAGCTTGGCCCTGGCACCTGGATCGAGGTGCTGCGTTACGACGGCGCATTGCTGGTATCCACCCGCGACTGGGCGCTCGAACCCGCCTTGCATGCCGCCAACGCCGACATCGTGGCCGGCTGGCGCGGCGGTAAGGAGCTTGGCAGCCTCGACCAGGCGCTGGCCGGGCGCACTTTGATTACCACCTGGCGGGTGGCGCGAATGCTGCCCCTCGGGGTGCTGGCCCGCAGCGACCGCACCCACGCGGTCGCCGCGGCGCGGCAGGAAATCCGCCGCCAGAGCTTGCTATTGTCGCCGCTGATCGCCTTGGCGGTCGCCGGCGTATTTGCCAGTTACTGGGCGCTGCGGCAGATGAACCGCCGCCGGATCGCCGCCCAGGAGCACGACCTCGACCGCATGGCCCGCCTGCTCGACGCACTGCCCGCTTGCGTGCTGCTGTTCGGGCAAAACGGGCGCGTCTTGCTCAGCAACCGTACCTGGCAGGCCTTCGCCGCCGAACATGCCGCCCAGCTCGCGCATGGCGCACTGCATTACCGCGACTACGCGCGGCTGTTGCGCTGCGACCCCGGTGCCACCAGCGCCGAAGAGGGCATCGGCGCGGTACTGCTCGATGCGCAAATCGCCTTCGAAGGCGAGTTCGCCTTGGCCGACGGACAGTGCGCGGTCCAAGTGCTGGTGCGGCCGTTTTCGCACGAGCGGCTGCGCGGTGTGGTGGTGCTGCAACTGGACATCACCGACCGCCGCCGCACCGAGGAGCGCAACCGCTTGCTGTACGCCGCGCTCGAAGCCGCGGCCAATGCAATCGTGATCACCGACCCCGATGCGGTCATCGAATGGGCCAACCCGGCCTTTACCACGCTCACCGGCTATAGCCGCGATGAAGCGCTCGGACGCAAGCCCAAGGAACTGGTGCGCTCCGGCCGTCAGGACGCCGCCTTTTACCGGGCGTTGTGGGACACCATTCTGCGCGGCGAGGTCTGGCGTGGTGAGCTGGTGAACAAACGCAAAGACGGCCAGCTCTACCACGAGGCGCTCACCATCACCCCGGTGCGCGACCGTAGCGGCCGGCTGGCACATTTCGTCGCGGTCAAAGAAGATATCAGCCCGCGCAAGCGCCAAGAGGAAGAACTCAAGCGCCTGGCCAACACCGATCCGCTCACCGGAGTGAGCAACCGTCGGGCGTTCATGGCGCAGCTGTCTGCCGAGCTTGCACGGGTGCGGCGCTATGGCCACAGTGCTGCCGTGTTGATGCTGGACCTGGATCACTTCAAGGCGGTCAATGATCGCTACGGTCACGCCGCTGGCGACGCGGTGCTGCAGCGTTTCACCGAACTGGCTACCGCCCTGCTGCGCCAGACCGACATCCTGGGGCGGCTGGGCGGTGAAGAATTTGCCGTGCTGTTGCCGCAAACCGACGAAGCCGGTGCCTACGGGCTGGCCGAGCGCATCCGTGTGCGCGTGGCCGGCCAGCCCATCGATTACGACGGCCACACGATCCCGCTCACCGTCAGCGCCGGTATCGCCTTGCTGGAAGTCACCGACCCGCGCGCCGACGCGGTGCTGATACGCGCCGACCAAGCCCTCTACCGTGCCAAACAGCGCGGCCGCAACCGGATGGAGTCGGCCGCCACACTGGGCTGAGCGCCGCTCACGGCCGGCTGGCGCGAAACACCCCGGCCTCGGTCACCAGCCAATTCATCGGCCGATCATGAGGCTGCGGCCGCACGCTGGGCACCCGCCCCAGTTCAAAACCCACCCCCACTGCCACGGTCTCCAGGCTCGCCAGCGTACGGTCGAAGTAACCGCCGCCATAGCCCAGCCGATAACCTTGCGCATCGAAGGCGTTGAGCGGCACCAGCACCAGATCCGGGTGCAGGGCTTCGCCGTCGGCCGGATAGGGAATACCGTAACGGTCCACCGCCATGGTCATACCCGGCTGCCAACGCCGGAACACCAGCGCACGATGACGGTCGACCACCGCCGGCAAGGCGGCACGGCGGCCCGCACCCTGCGCCAGCCAGCGTGCCACCCAGGCGCGCAAGTCGGGTTCGCCGCGCCACGGCCAGCAAAAAGCCAGCACCCGCGGCGACAAATCGGCGCACAACCCATTCAGATGCGTTTCGATACGCCGCTCCAGGGCTTGGCGCTCAGTGCCGGCCAACGCTTCACGGCGGGCCACCGCTGCGCGGCGAAGCGCCTGGCGCTCGGCCGCGGCGCTCTCGGGCACAGGTTGTGAGGGGGCGTCGGCAATCTGCTTCATGTGGTAGTTTGTACGGCAAACAGGGAGGGATGGTAAGCGATGGCAAGGGGCTTGTGGGGGGTGGTTGTAGCCGCTTTTCTGTGGGCAAGCGCGCCGGCTGCGGCGCAAAGCGGTGACGCGCGCATTCTGGCCGCGCGCGAAGCGCTGCGCAGCGGCGACCGCAACACCTTGGAGCGGCTGGCAGCGCAGCGCGAACCCCATGAACTGGACGCCTATGTGCATTATTGGCTGCTGTTCAACAAACTCGCCCGCCCGGAGCCGCCGCCGGCGGCGGAACTGCAAGCGTTCTTACACACGCACGCCGGCAGCTTACTGGCCGAACGCCTGCTCGCCGACTGGCTGCGTCGCCTGGCCAAGGATGGCCAATGGCGGGCCTTTCTGGATCTTTACCCGGCGCTCGAACGCCCCGACGAGGAACTCGTCTGTCACGCCTGGTTCGCCCGCCTGCTCTATGGCGACCCACGCGTGGCCGCCGAAGTGGCCGAGCTATGGACCGAGCGGGTCAACAATCACGCCGCCTGCCTGCCGGTGCTGCGCACGCTGGCCATCGAGCGACAGGTCACCGTGGATGCACTGTGGTGGCGCATCCGTCGCCAAGTCGAACAACGCGACACCGCCCCCGCGCTCGCCACCTTGGAATGGCTGCCGGCCGGCGAGGCCCCCGCGGCGACGGCGTTTTCGCGCGCGATGGAAAATCCCGGCCAGTATCTGGCGCGGCTGCAGCCGGCCGCGCTCGGGCCGCGCCACGGGCGCGAACTGGCGCTTGCCGCCATTGTGCGCTTGGCGCGCGAAGACCTCTGGGGAGCGCACCAATCTCTACAGCGCTTGCAGCATGCACTGGGCCCGGACATGGTCGCCCAGGCTTACGCCGCACTGGCGCTGCGCGCGGCCTACCAGCAGCTGCCGCAGGCCGTGGCTTGGTTTGCCGCCGCCGGCAACGCCCCGCTGTCTGCCGAGCAACGGGCCTGGCGGGTACGCAGCGCGCTGCGCGCCGGCGACTGGGGTCGGGTGCGACAGGCCATCGAGGCCCTGCCCGCGGCCGAGCGCGAGCAGCCCGAATGGGTCTATTGGTTGGCGCGCGCCCAGGCCGAACTGGGCAACCCGACAGCCGCCCGCCTGCTTTTTGAACAAATCGCCGGCCAACCGCATTTTTACGGCATGCTCGCCGGCGAGGAGATCGGCCAGGTTTTTTCCCTGCCGCCGCGCCGCGGCACGCCGAGCGAAGCCGATCGCGCCCGTGCCGCAGCCGATCCGGGCCTACGCCGTGCGCTGGCGCTGTACCGCCTGGACATGCGCCTGGATGCAGTGCGCGAATGGAACTGGGCGCTGCGCGGACGCGACGAAGGTTTTTTGGTCGCCGCGGCAGAACTGGCGCTGCGCCACGACATTTACGACCGCGCAATCAACACCGCCGAATTGGCCAACGCCGGCGATTATTTCGATCTGCGCTTCATCACCCCCTACCGTCAGGTCATCGAACCGCAGGTCCGCCGCCAGGGACTGGACATGAACTGGGTCTATGGCCTGATGCGTCAGGAAAGCCGCTTCATCGCCCCGGCGCGTTCCAGCGCCGGCGCCCAGGGGTTGATGCAGGTCATGCCGGCCACCGGTAAATGGGTGGCCGGCAAGATCGGTCTGCCAAACTTCAACCCGCGCATGCTCACCGACCCGGACACCAATGTGCTGCTGGGCACCAGCTACATGCGCATCATTTTGGACGAACTGGACAACCACCCGGTGCTGGCTTCGGCCGGCTACAACGCCGGTCCGAGCCGTGCGCGCCGCTGGCGCGACGAACGCCCGCTGGAAGGCGCGATCTATGCCGAGACCATTCCCTTGGATGAGACCCGTGACTATGTCAAAAAGGTGATGGCCAATACGGTGATCTACGCCGCCGTGCTCGAAGGCCGCCCACAATCGCTCAAAGCCCGGTTGGGGGTGATCGCCCCGCGTCCGCCGGGGAGCTGAAGCGGCTGGATCGGCGGGCTGCGCTTCCGCGATAATCCGCACAACGAACACCCGATTCCAATGCACAACTTTTCCGCAAGGTGACTCCATGGCCCTCAACCGCGTGGTTCTCGTTGGCGGTACCGGCTTTGTCGGTAGCGCCATTGCCAACCGCCTGTCCGCCGCCGGCGTCGGTGTGCGGGTGCCCACCCGGCGACGCAGCCGCGCCGCACATCTATTGATGCTACCTACCGTGGAAGTGGTCGAAGCCGATGTGCATGACCCCGCCACGTTGACCCGCCTGTTTGCCGACGCCGATGCGGTAGTCAACCTAGTCGGCGTGCTGCACTCGCCGCCCGGCCGCCCCTGGGGTGTGGCCTTCGAACGCGCCCATGTGGAACTGCCCCGGCGTATCGTCGCCGCGTGTGAGGCGGCCGGCGTGCCCCGGCTGGTGCATGTCAGCGCACTCGGCGCGGACCCGGACGGCCCTTCGGAATACCTGCGCTCCAAGGCTGCGGGCGAGGCGGCGATACGCACGGCCAAAGCCGCCTGGACCATTTTGCGGCCCTCGGTGATCTTTGGCCGCGGCGACAGTTTTCTCAACCTCTTTGCCAAGCTGGCACGGCTGTTTCCGCTGCTGCCGCTGGCCGGCGCCAATGCCCGTTTTCAACCGGTGTGGGTCGAGGATGTCGCCGAAGTGGCATGGCGCTGTCTCACCGACCCCACCGCCGCCGGGCAAACCTGGGAACTGGCCGGCCCGCGCATCTACACCTTGCGCGAACTGGTGCGCTATGTCAGCGCCCTGGTCGGCCATCCGCGCCCGGTGCTGGCGCTGCCCGAGGCGCTGGCCATGCTGCAGGCCGCGCTGATGGAACTGGCGCCGCAACCTCTGATGAGCCGCGACAACGTGCGCTCGATGCGGGTGGATAACATTGCCCACGGCGCGCCGCTGCCTTTCGGTCTGACCCCCACCGCGCTGGAAGCGGTTGCGCCGCTGTGGTTGGGCAAGGCCAGCGTGCGCGCGCAGCTCGACCCCTTCCGCCGCAGCGCGCATCGGAGCTGAAACCGGTGCGTTGTTACCTGGTCGGTGGCGCGGTGCGCGATGCCTTGCTCGGTCTGCCGGTCAAAGACCGCGACTGGGTAGTCGTCGGCGCCACCCCGGAGCAGATGTTGGCACAGGGCTTCCGCCCGGTGGGCAAAGACTTTCCGGTCTTTCTCCACCCTGAAACCCAGGAGGAGTACGCGCTGGCGCGCACCGAGCGCAAAACCGGTCGTGGCTACACCGGCTTTGCCTTTCACGCCGCGCCCGAGGTCACGCTGGAAGACGATCTGGCCCGCCGCGATCTGACCATCAATGCCATGGCCCGCGACCAGGAGGGCCGCCTGATCGACCCCTTCGGCGGCCAGCGCGACCTTGCCGCGCGGCGCTTGCGTCACGTCGGCCCGGCCTTTGCCGAAGACCCGGTGCGCATCCTGCGCGTGGCACGTTTTGCGGCGCGCTTTGCCGATTTTTCGGTGGCACCGGAAACCATGGCGCTGATGCGCACCATGGTGATCGACGGCGAAGTCGATTATCTGGTGGCCGAACGGGTGTGGCAGGAGCTGGCCCGCGGTTTGATGGAAGCGGCGCCATCGCGGATGATCCGGGTGCTGCGCGACTGCGGCGCCCTGGCGCGCATTCTGCCCGAACTGGATCGCCTGTTCGGCGTGCCCCAGCCGCCGCAACACCACCCCGAAATCGACACCGGCGAGCATGTGCTGCAGGTCATCGACCGCGCCGCCGCCACCGCCCAGCCCTTGGCGGTACGCTGGGCCTGCCTGTTGCACGATCTGGGCAAAGGCGACACCCCGGCCGAGCGCCTGCCCCACCACTACGGGCATGAAGCCCACAGTGCGCGGCGCGCGCGTGAAGTGTCCGAGCGCTTCAAAGTGCCCGCCGAGTGCCGCGAGCTGGCCGAACTGGTTGCCCGCGAACACGGCGTCATCGCGCGGGTGGCCGAATTGCGCCCGGCCACCGTGGTCAAGGTTCTCGAACGTTGCGACGCACTGCGCCGTCCGGCCCGCTTTGAACAGGTTTTGGCCGCCTGCGCCTGCGACCGCCAGGGCCGCCCAGGTTTTGAACAGCGCGACGACGCCCCGGCCGCACGCTGGCGCGCGGCACTGGCCGCGGCACGGGCGGTGGATGCAGGCCGCATCGCCCGCGAGTGCGCTGACCGCGCCCAGATCCCGGCGCGCATCCATGCCGCGCGGGTGGCCGCGGTGTCGGCCGCTCTATGACAGACGGTCGACTATGCCGCAGCAGACCTACCGCAGTACTTTTCAACCCTCTATGCGCCCACCCCGACAAACGACAGCCGGCGCGCCATCCAACCCTTGAAACTTTCCAGCAGCGACAGCAGCGCGGGCACGAAAAAAAGCACCAGCGCCGCCGAGAAACCGAGCCCGAAGGCGATCGAAGCGGCCATCGGAATCAAGAACTGAGCCTGCAGCGAGGTTTCGAACAGCAGCGGAGTCAAACCGCCGATGGTGGTCAGCGAAGTCAGTAACACCGCGCGCAGACGCCCGCAGGCCGCGCCCACCAGGGCCTCCTCGAAGGCCACACCCTGACGGCGCAAGTCCTGGAACAGACTGACCAGAATAATGGAATTGTTCACCACGATGCCGGCCAGGCCGAAAAGACCGAACAACGACAGGATGGTGAGATCGATTCCGATCGCCCAATGGCCGAAGATCGCCCCGGCAAGCCCCAGCGGAATGGCCGACATCACCACCAGCGGCCAACTCCAGGACGAAAATGACCACACCAGCACCAGGTAGATCAGCGCCAGGCCAAGCACCAGGCCGGTGCCCATGTCGGCCATGGTTTCGCGCTGGTCGGCCGCACGCCCCTCGAAGCTGTATGCCACGCCATGGGCGGCGGCCAGTCGAGGCAGGGTGCTGCGCGCAAGTTCGGCGCGGATCGCCCCGGCATCGTAGCGCGCGGTATCGACTTCGCCGCTCACCTCCACCGCCAGCCGACCGTCGGCATGACGCAGCGCTTCGAAGCCGCGCCGGGTCTCCCAGCTCGCCACGGTGGCCAGCGGCACAAAGCGCCCGTCCGGCGTGCGGATGAGGATGCGGTCGAACACATCCAGCCGGCTGCGCTCGGCGTAGGGCAGCAGCACCCGCACTTCCAGTTCGTCGCGCCCGACTTGCACCAGTTGGGCAAGGTGACCGTCGAAGGCAGCACGCAACTGGCGGCCCAGGCTCTCGGTGGTCAGGCCCAATGCTTCGCCGGCCGGGGTCAGACGGTAAATCAACTGTTCGCGGCCGAAAGGCATGTCGTCCTCGGTGTCGGTGACCCCGGGAATGCCGCGCAAGGTCTCGGCCAGCGACAGCGCCGCGGCCTTGAGCGCTTCGGCATCGTCGCCGGTCAGACGCACGGTGAGATCGCGCCCGGGCGGGCCGGACTGGCGCGCCGAGATGGTCAGTTGCTCCAGGCCGGTGGTGGGCGCAATCTTGGCGCGCCAGGTGTCGATGAACGCCGCATTGCGCACCTCGCGCGCATCCGGCGGCGACAGCTCCACCAGGATCGAAGCCAACTGGTCGCCGGTGGCGCCGCTGCCGGCCGCGCCCAGTGTGCCCCCCAGACGCGCCACCGCAGTGCGCACCAGACCGCCGCCCAGTTCGCGGTCGGCCTCATACAAGGCGCGTTCGAGCTCGCGCAAGAACGCCGCGGTGTGCTCGCGCGGGGTGCCGGCCACGAAGGTGGCGTTGGCATAAAGCACTTGCCCTTCCGGCGTCGGGAAAAAATTGAAGCCGACCCGTCCGCCCGCCATCAAGCCCAGCGCAAGAATCATCAACCCCACGCTGATCGCCACGGTGGCGCCGCGCCAAGCCAGTGCAAGGCGCACCAGCGGACGGAAACGTTGCTCGCGCCAGCGCTCGAAACCATCGTCCAGCCGGCGACGCAGCGGCGAGATGCGGCGGCCCGCCTCCCCGGCGAGTGCGCTACGCAAGTGCGCCGGCAAGATCAGGAAGCTCTCCAGCAACGAGGCGGTCACCACCATGATCATCACAAACGGGATGTCGCGCAGAATGTTGCCGATCACCCCGCCGACCAGCATCAGCGGCAAAAAGGCAGCGATGGTAGTGAGCGAAGCCGCGATCACCGGCCCCAGCATACGCCGCGCCCCGCCCAGCGCGGCGTGCTCCGGCCCTTCGCCCAGCCGCCGGTGGGTGTCGGCGTCCTCACTGACCACGATGGCATCGTCGACGATGATGCCCAGCGCCATGATCAGCGCAAACAAACTCATCATGTTCACCGTGCCGCCGAACACCTGCATCAGCCCCAAGGTGGCCAGAAAAGCAGTGGGGATGCCGACCATCACCCACAGCGCCACCCGCGCCGGCAAAAACAGGTAGAGCACCGCCACTACCAGCACCAGACCGGACAGGCCGTTCTTGATCAGCAGGTCGATGCGGTCACGGATCAGTTCCCACTGCGCATCGAACACTTCCAGGCGCACCGAGGGCGGCAGACTCGGGCGGGTACGCGCCAGCCAGTCCTCCAGCACCTGCGCGGCGCGCAGCGAATGGCCGGATTCGGCGCGCTGCAAGATCATTTCCACCACCGCGTCGCCGCGCTCGGACAACTCCAGACTGCCCGGGCGCGGCTCGCGGCCAATGCGGGCGATTTCGCCCAAGCGCAGCAGGCCGTCGGCGTCGCTGACCAGCGGCAAGCTGGCAAAGGCGTCGGCGCTGCGGCGCTGTTCCAGAGCGCGAATCTCGCGCGCGCCGTCGGCTGCGCCGGCCACCCCGGCGGGCACATCGCGCGCCAGTTGGGCAACCCGCTCGCCGACATCGACCAGCGACAGGCCCACTGTTTCCAAGGCTGCTGAGGGAATCTCGATGGCGATGCGCTCTTCGGGCAGGCCGGTGAGCGTCACCCGGTCGATGCCGGCAGCAAGTAATTCGCGTTCGAACTGGCGCACCCAGGGGCGCAGTTCCTCCACGCTGTGCCCGCGCACCAGCACACGGGCAATCGGTTCGTAACGCGCCAGCCGGCTGACCTGGGGGGTTTCGGCCTCACGCGGAAGATTGCGAAATTCGTCTACCCGCTGGCGCACCTGATCCAAGGCCAACAACGGGTCGGTGCCTTCTTCCAGTTCCAGGGTGATGCTGGACACCCCCTGTGCGGAAGTAGACGTCATTTTTTTGAGCCCGTCGATATTTTTCAGGCGCTCTTCCAATGGCGCAGTGATACCGGCTTCCACGTCCTCGGCTGCGGCACCGCTCCACAGCACCCGCACGCTGATCACATCCAGCTCGAAGGGCGGAAAAAACTGCACATTCATGCGGGTCACACCGCTCACCCCGAGCACGAAGGCCAGTACCATCAGCACATTGGCCGCCACCCGATGGCGGACCAGCATGGGCAGCAAACCGTGCTTCATGGCGCCACTCGCATCTCGGCACTGCCCTCGACCACCTCGACTGCCAGGCCATCGAGCGCATTGGGCAGGTGGGTGATCATCACCGGCGCCTCAGGCACAAGACCTTCGGCGCGGACCAGCGCGCGGACCTGCTCACCATCACGGCGTTCGCCGACACGGTGTACCCGCACACCCACCAGCCGCCCGTCACGCACTTGGTAGATGCGCTCGCCGCCATGCAGCGCGGCCCACGGCAGGCTCAACACCCCGTGCACCAGCGGGCGTTCGAGCACCGCGTTGACGAAGGCGCCCACCGGAACCGCAGCCGCTTCATCCAGGCGCAGCAGCACCTCTACGCCGCGCGCATCCGCTTCGCCGGCAATGCGTTCCAGGCGGGCAGGCAGAAGGCTGCCGCCAAACTCGGCGGTTGCACCCAGCGTCTCACCGGCGGCCAACGCGCCGCGCAACTCCTCCGCATAGATCGCCGGCACTCGGGCGCGCAAAAACAGCGCATCGGCAGGATACAGGGTGAGCAGCGCGGCACCGGCCTGCACCTGGTCGCCGGCGGCTACCTGCACTGCGCCGATACGCGCATCGAAGGCGGCACGGATTTCACCGCGCTCGGCATCGCGCTCGGCTTCGGCGAGCTTGGCCTGCAATTGCGCCAGGCGGGCGGGGTGTTCGCGGATCGCTTGTTCGCGCTGGGCCAAGGTCAGCCGTGCGCGGGCCAACTCCTCACGCGCCTGATCCCAGGCACTCTCGGCGCTGAAGCCCTTGTCCTTGAGACGCTCGAAACGCGCCACCTTGGCCTCGGCCAGCGCCAGCAGGGTGCGTTCCTGTTCGATGGCCAGCCGGTCGGCACGCTGGCGGATCAGTTCGCGTTCCAGGTCGGCGCGCGCCAGCGCCAGACGCGGCTGCAGATCGCGCGGGTCCAGCCGCACCAGTACCGTGCCAGCCGCAACCGGCTCGCCGTCGCGCACCCGCACTTCCAGCACCCGCGCCGACACCGGCGCCGCGGCCCGCACCCGGTCGGGCGCCTCGATACGGCCATAAAGGGTCAGCGTCGGGCGCGCCGACACCGGCTGCACCGGCTGCGCAGCAACCCGCCAGATGCGCTCGCGCACTTCGACCGGCGGCGGCGCAGGTCGGGTGGCTTTGAGAATTCCAAAGCCCACCATCGCAAGCACGATGATCCCCACTGCCGCCAGACGCCGATGCATGGTGTTCCCAAACCTGAATGAACTATGAAGCGGCGCCTGGGCGCCGAAAATTTTATTAGTCTATGCTTATTTAGATTCCGCCGCCCAGGCGCCAACTGGATCGAGCCAGCGCCGCTCCCCGCCCACCAGTTTGAACAGCCGCCACGGCCCGCTCACTTCTGCGCTGCACAAGCCGTAGCGAAATGGCAACTCGGCGCGCGCCGGCATTTCGAAACGCAGGTCACGAAACGCCGCACAGCGCCAACCGCCCGGTGCGGCCATCTCCACCCGGTCGAGCACCGGAAACAGCGCAAACCAGCGGTAAAAGGCAAAGGCTTCCGCCTCCCAGACGCTGCGCGCCAACGCTACGGCCTCACCATCGCCGAACTTGGCGCGTCGTTCCCACACCGCCTGCGTCACCGGTAGGTAGGGCGCCGAATAGCGGCGGATGAAGTTATCCTCGGGGCCGGCCTGCATGGGTGCGCTGCGCCGGGTATTGAGATGGGCGAAGTGATAGTCGCGCCCGTCGAAAATCACCACCGTCCAGTTGAACGGCGAAGCCGGCCGCGGGGCGGCATCCAGGGTGAGCATGGCAAGGCCCTGCGCCTGGGCATAGGCGCGCCCAGCCGCCAACGCTTCGCTGCGCCCTACCCAACCCACGCCCACCCAGCCGGCCACGGCGACCAGTGCCAGGGCGGCCGGCACCCGGCTGCGCCGCCAAATGGCGCTGGCCAGCAGACCGCCGAGCAGGATGCCGGAGAACACCAGGTCGATGATGAAGGTGGTACCCAGCGCGAAACGCCGATCGGAGAAGGGCGCCAGCAGCATGGTGCCGAACTGGGTGATGAAGTCACCAGCAATATGGATCAGCAAGCCGCCCAAGGCCACCGGGTAAAAGGCGCGCCACGGTGGCGCGCCGCCGCGCCGCAACCGGCCGATGCGCGACATCATTACGGCGAGCAGCAGCGCCCACAGCGGCGCGAGCAACACCGAGTGGGTCACGCCGCGGTGGCCGCGCAAGTAGGCGATTTCGGAGGCGTAGCCGAGGACGATATCGATGTCCGGGAAGGCCGCCGCAACGGCGCCTACGGCCATCGCCTGGGCAGCATGAAGCGGCGGCGTGCCGGCGCTTGCCGGGCGCGCCAACACGCGCCCTAAAAGCGCACCGGACAGGGCATGGGTCAAAGTATCCACGCGGCCTTGGAGACAGGCGGCCGGCGATGGTTCCGCGGCGCCTGCGCTCGCCTACTGCCAACCGCCGCCCAAGACCTTGTACAGCGTCACCCGGTTGGCCGCTTCCGCCAGGCGGGTGGCGATCAGCGTCTGCTCGGCCGCATAAAGGGTGCGCTGGGCATCGAGCAGTACCAGCAGGCTGTCTACCCCAGCCTGGCGGCGTGCCGCCGACAGCCGATGGCTTTCCTGAGCCGCGGCCACCAGCCTTTGCGCCGCATCGACGGCTTCGCCCAGACTGGCGCGTTCGGCCAGCGCGTCGGCCACCTCGCGGAAAGCGCTCTGGATGGCGCGTTCGTATTCGGCCACCGCAATGTCGCGGCGCACCTCGGCCACATCCAGGTTAGCCGCCAGCCGCCCGCCCTCGAAGATCGGCAGACTGAGCTGAGGCAGAAAGTTCCAGGCGCGCGAGCCGCTATCGAACAAGCCATCCAGTTCGGCACTGGCGGTGCCGGCGCTGGCGGTCAGCGTAATGCGCGGGAAAAACGCGGCCCGCGCCGCGCCGATGTTGGCGTTGGCCGCGCGCAGGCGATGTTCGGCGGCCAGAATGTCCGGGCGGCGGATGAGCACTTCGGCCGGCAGGCCGGCGGGCAGCGTCGCCACCTCGGTCAAGGTGAGCTGGAAACTTGCCGGCAGCAGCGCCTCGGGCAGGCTGTCGCCCACCAGCAACGCCAGCGCGTTGGCCGCGCGCGCAACGCTGGCCGAATAGTCCGCCACATCGGCGCGCGCACGTTCCATTTCGGCCTGGGTCTGACGCAGTTCGAGCGCGGACGCCGCGCCGGCTTCAAAGCTCGCCTGGGTCAGTTCCACCGTGGTGCGGCGCGCCGCCAGGGTACGGCGCGCCAGTTCCAGGCGCTCGCGGTCGGCGGCCAGTTGCAACCAGGCGGTGGCGGTTTCGGCCACCAGAGCGATACGCGCGCTGCGGTGCGCGGCCTCGCTGGCAAGGTATTGTTCCAGCGCGGCGTCGCGCAGGCTGCGCACCCGGCCGAAAAAGTCGATTTCCCACGCGGCGATGCCAGCGGATACCCCGTACTGGCGGCTGACCATCGACTGGCCGCTGCTATTGAGCTCCCCCGGGACGCGCTGGGCGTTCTGGCTGGCGGTCACGCCCAGCGCAGGAAACTGGTCGGCGCGCTGGATGCGGTACTGGGCGCGCGCCAACTCGATATTGAGCGCGGCCACGCGCAGGTCGCGGTTGTGTTCGAGCGCCAGTTCGATCACACGGCGCAGGCGTTCGTCGGCAAAGTACTCGCGCCAGGCAATGTCGGCCGCTGCGCGCTCACCTGTGGCAGCCTCCGCCCAGGCCGCAGGCACCGGCGCCGCCGGGCGTTGGTAATCGGGCGCCAGCGTGGCGCAGGCGCTCAGACCAAAGGTGGCGAGCGCCAGAGCGAGCAAATGGTGCCGGTTCATCGACGGGCCTCCCCGGTGTGCGCGGCCGACACGGGCGCGGCCGGCTTGTCTTTGAAAATCCGCTTGATCACCACATAGAACAGCGGCACGAAAAAGATGCCCAGCACAGTGGCCGCGATGGTGCCGCCCAACACGCCGGTACCGATGGCGTTCTGGCTGCCGGCACCCGCGCCGGTGGCAATGGCCAGCGGCAACACGCCAAAGCCGAAGGCGAGCGAGGTCATCAGGATCGGGCGCAGGCGCATGCGCACCGCCTCCAACGTGGCGGCGACCAGTTCCTTGCCTTCTTCCATTTGCGCCTTAGCGAACTCCACGATCAGGATGGCGTTCTTGGACGACAGGCCGATGGTGGCCAGCAGGCCGACCTGGAAGTAGATGTCGTTGGACAAGCCGCGGCCGGTGGCAGCCAGCAACGCACCCAGCACCCCGAGCGGCACTACCAGCATCACCGCAAAGGGCACCGACCAGCTCTCGTAGAGCGCTGCCAGGCACAAAAACACCACCAGCAGCGACAAAGCGTACAACGCCGGCGCTTGCGAGCCGCTGCGGCGCTCCTCGTAAGAGGTGCCGGACCATTCATAGCCGATGCCCGGCGGCAACTTGGCAATGATCTCCTCGGCCGCGGCCATGGCCTCGCCCGAAGACAGCCCCGGTGCCGCCTGGCCGAGTATTTCCATCGACGGCTGGCCGTTGTAGCGCTCCAAGCGCGGCGAGCCATAGGTCCAGTGCGCGGTGGTAAAGGCGGAAAACGGCACCATCTCGCCGGCCTGGTTGCGCACATACCACTTGTTGAGATCCTCGGGCGTCATGCGCGCCGGCGCATCGGCCTGCAAATAGACCTTCTTGATCCGTCCGCGGTCGAGGAAGTCGTTGATATAGCTGCCGCCCCAGGCGGTGGACAGGGTGTCGTTGATATCGGCCACGCTCACCCCCAGCGCGCCGGCCTTGGCATGATCGATGTCGAGCGTCAGTTCGGCCATGTCCTCCTGACCGTTGGGACGCACGCCGACCAGGCGTTTATCTTGCGCGGCCATACCGAGGAACTGGTTGCGCGCAGCCAGCAGCGCCTCATGCCCCAGTCCGGCGCGGTCCTGCAACTGCAGGTTGAAGCCGCCCGAAGTACCCAGTTCCAGCACTGCCGGCGGCACGAAGGCGAACACCATGGCCTCGCGTATCTGCGAAAAAGCACCCATGGCCCGCGCCACGACCGACTTCACATCCATGCCCGGCGCGCTGCGCTCGTCCCAGGGTTTCAGGTTGACAAAGCCGATGCCCATGTTTTGGCCGCTGCCGCCGAAAGAAAAACCGGCCACGGTAAACAATGCGCGCACAGTGTCCTTTTCATTTTCCAGAAAGTGCGCTTCCACCTTCTTGAGCACCTCCAGCGTGCGCTCCTGGGTGGCGCCCGCAGGCAGCATGACCTGGGTGAACATCACCCCCTGGTCCTCGTCCGGCAGGAAGGATGTCGGCATGCGCATGAACAGCACGCCCAGCACCGCGACGATGGCCACATAAATTGCCAGAAAGCGCACGCTGCGCCGCAGCATGCCGGCCACGGTGCGCTCGTAGCGCTGGGTGCCGTTATGGAACTTGAGGTTGAACCAGTGAAAGAAGCGCCCGAACGGACTGCCTTCGCCATGCTCATGCCCCTTGGCCACCGGTTTGAGCATGGTGGCGCACAAGGCCGGGGTAAACACGATGGCCACCAGCACCGACAGCGCCATCGCCGACACGATGGTGATCGAGAACTGGCGGTAGATCACCCCGGTGGAGCCGCCGAAAAAGGCCATCGGCACGAACACTGCGGACAGCACCAGGCCGATGCCGATCAGCGCGCCGGTGATCTGCCCCATCGAGCGGCGGGTCGCCTCCTTGGGCGGCAAGCCTTCTTCGCTCATCACCCGTTCGACGTTCTCCACCACGACGATGGCGTCATCGACCAACAAGCCAATGGCCAGCACCATGCCGAACATGGTCAGGGTGTTGATCGAAAAGCCGAAGGCCGCCATGGCGCCAAAAGTGCCAAGCAGCACCACCGGCACCGCAATGGTGGGGATCAGCGTGGCGCGCAGGTTCTGCAAAAAGAGGTACATCACCAGAAACACCAGCACCACCGCCTCGACCAGGGTCTTGACCACCTCCTGGATGGAAATGCGCACGAAAGGCGTGGTGTCGTAGGGCACCACGTACTTCACCCCCTGGGGGAAATAGCGCTGCATTTCATCGAGTTTGGCGCGCACCGCGGTGGCGGTATCGAGCGCATTTGCCCCGGCAGCCAGGCGGATACCCACACCGGCCGCCGGCTGGCCGTTAAAGCGCGCCACCGTGCCGTAGTTTTCCGCGCCGATTTCCACCCGGGCCACATCGCGCAGGCGAACCTCTCCGCCTTCAGGCGTGACCCGCAGCAGAATGTCCTCGAACTGCTCGACGGTCTGCAGCCGGCTTTGCGCCGTGATCGAAGCGGTGAAACCTTGGCCCGGCACCGCCGGCGTGCCGCCCAATTGACCGGCTGAAACCTGGGTGTTTTGCGCCTGGATGGCGGCGCGCACGTCACCCGGTGTGAGCCGGTAGTTGTTGAGCTTGGCCGGATCCAGCCAGATGCGCATGGCGTATTGCGAGCCAAACACCGTGACCTCGCCCACGCCGTCGACCCGGGATAGCGGGTCCTGCACCGAGGAGACCAGAAAGTCCGACAGATCGGTGCCGGTCAGACGACCGTCTTCGGACACGAAACCGACCACCATCAAGAAGTTGCGCGCCGACTTGGCCACGCTCACACCCTGCTGCTGCACCGCCTGCGGCAATAGCGGCAGCGCGGTCTGCAACTTGTTCTGCACCTGCACCTGGGCGATGTCGGGGTCGGTGTCGGCGGAAAAAGTCAGCGTGATGGTGGCCCGGCCGTAAGAATCCGAGGTGCTGTTCATGTAAAGCAGGCCATCCAGGCCGGTCATCTTTTGTTCGATGACCTGGGTGACCGAATCTTCCACCGCCTTGGCGGACGCGCCCGGATAGCTTGCGTTGATGGCAATTGCCGGCGGGGCGATGGATGGATATTGCGCCACCGGCAGACCGAGAATGGACAGGCCGCCGGCGAGCATGATGACGATGGCAATGACCCAGGCAAAAATGGGCCGGTCGATGAAAAAGCGGGCCATGGGGGATGCTCCTGCTCAGTTGGCCGCGCCAGCCGCGGGCGCGCCCGCCACCTGCACCTGTACGCCGGGACGCACGCGCTGCAAGCCTTCGACGATGATGCGCTCGCCGGCGGCCAAGCCTTCGCTGACCACCCACTTGTCGCCCAATGAGCGCTCGGCCTTGACGGTGCGCGCTTCGACCTTGTTTTGGTCATCGACCACCATCACCACCGCATGGCCGCGGGCATCGCGTGTCAGCGCGGCGTGGGGCACCAGCACCACATCTTGGCTGACCCCTTGTTCAAGGCGCGCACGCACATACATACCGGGCAGCAACACGCCCTCCGGGTTGGGAAACACCGCGCGCAGCGTCACACTGCCGGTGGCCTGATCCACCGCAACCTCGGAAAACGCCAGCTTGCCGACCGCGGCGTACTCGCTGCCGTCTTCCAGCAGCAGGCGTACCGGCAGGCTGTCGGCCGCGGAGCGCGCCAGGCGCCCGGTTTGCAGATCGCGGCGCAGCTTGAGTAGTTCGGCGCTGGACTGGGTGAGGTCCACATAGATCGGGTCGAGCTGCTGAATGGTCACCAGCGCCTGCTCCTGGTTGGCGGTGACCAGCGCACCCGGCGTTACCGTCGAGCGTCCTGCGCGGCCGGCAATCGGCGCACTCACCCGGGTAAAGCCCAAATCCACCTTGGCCTTGGCCAGCGCCGCGCGGGCGCTGGCAACTTCCGCTTCGGCCAGCTTGTAGGCGGCTTGCGCTTCATCGTTGGCCTGCTTGCTGACCGCTTCGATCTGCACCAGGCCGGCAAAACGCTCGGCTTTCAGCCGCGCGGCAAAAAGATTGGCCTCGGCGCGCGCCAGTCCAGCTGCGGCGCTGTCGTAGGTGGCCTGGTAGCTGGCCGGGTCGATCTGATAGAGCAGCTCGCCCGCTTTCACCTCGCTGCCTTCGCTAAAAAGGCGCTGTTTGACGATACCGCCGACCTGCGGACGCACTTCGGCAATCAGCGACGGCGTGGTGCGCCCGGGCAGCTCCAGCACCAGCGGCACCGCTTCCGATTTCACGGTCAGCACCGCCACTTGGGGCGCAGGCTGCGCGCCGGCCGCTGCCTGCGGGCCTGGGCCCTTGCCGCATGCCGCCAGCAACAGGATGCTAGCGGCCATGGCCAGCACGGCTGGCATGGAGCGAAGATGAATCTGCATTGGGGAACCTCTCGTCGGTCGGGGGGGACGGGCAACGCCGAGGGTATCAGCGCTGCCCCGAAGGATCGTTCCGGATAGAACGTTCGTTCTAGAATGAACGCTCATTCTATGTTAGCCTCAGCGCCGTCGCAAGCTCACCGCACCACGAACCAATTACTTCGAACGTCAAATCTGGAGGATCTCCGTGACCGCAGCCCCCCGCGCCACCGGCGAATCGCCGCGCAGCGAAGCACGCCGTGCGCAGATTCTGGCCGCTGCGCGGGACTGCTTCCGGCGCAACGGTTTTCATGGCGCCAGCATCGCGCAAATTTGCCGTGAAGCCGGGATGAGCGCCGGCCATATCTACCATTACTTCGAAAACAAAGAAGCGATCATCGCCGCCATCGTCGAACAAGACCTCGACCGCCTGCTGACGATGACCGCCGAACTGCGCGCCGCCCCGGACATTCTGCCGGCGATCTCAGCCTGTACCGCCGACGGTGTGCGTGACAGCCTGAACGTGGATGAGGCTGCACTCAAGCTGGAGATCGTCGCCGAGGCGGCACGCAACCCGCGCGTGGCCGACATCGTCCGCACCGCCGACCGCCGCTGCCGGGAAAGTGTCACCGCCACCTTGCGCGAACACCGGCGCCAATTGGGTCTGCCGGCCGATGCCCAGTGGCTGGAGGCCACCGCCGAATTGCTCGCCATTTTGTATGACGGCCTCATGGTACGCGCGATTCGGCGGCAGGACATCCCGCGCGAAGCCATTATCTCGTTGTTCCAAAACATCATCTTGGGTGTGATCGGTTCCGCGCACCACCCCTCTAGCCCCTATTGACCGCGCCCAGCGGCGCATGCGACGCTTGGCCCCAAACCACACGAACCTAGGGAGGGGTCCGTGGATTGTCGTCGCACCGGTGTGTACGCGCTCGCGCTGGTGGCGCTGGATGCTGCGCTTGCGCCGGCCCGCGCCGACACCGCCCTTTTTCTCGAAGACATCCCGCTGGTGCTGACCGCCTCGCGTCTGGCCCAATCGCCGCTGGATGCGCCCGCGCCGGTCACCATCATCGACCGCGAAATGATCGAGGCCTCAGGCTTTACCGAGATTCACGATCTGCTGCGCCTGGTGCCGGGTTTTCAGGTGGCCGACTGGCCGCTGGGCTCGCCCACCGTCGCCAACCACGGCATCGGCGACGCCTACGACCGGCGCATCAAGGTGATGATCGACGGACGCACGGTCAACAACCCGCTGTGGGGTGACACCCAGTGGGACAACCTGACCATACGGGTCGATGACATCGATCACATCGAGGTGGTGCGCAACGCCAACGGCGGCGCCTATGGTGTCAATGCCTTTCAGGGTGTGATCAACATCATCACCCGTGCGCCGGCCACCGAAGACGGCCACGCGCTCATTTCCCGCGTAGGCAAGAACGGGTTTTACGATGTCGGCGTACGTCTGAACAGCCCAACCGGGCAGGCGGTGGACTGGCGCCTGTCGGCCTCGCGGCGCAGCGCAACCAACTTCGAAGCGCATCTCAGGCGTAACGGCGAATACACCGCGCAGGAAGCCTTCACCCGCAACACCGTCAATTTTCAACTCAGCGCCCAGCTCAGCACCCAAGATGAAGTGCGCGCCCAACTGGGTGTGAGCCAAGGCATCGACGAGCGCGGCTTCCCGGCACTAGGCAGCACGGCCGCGCTGGCGTCGATCGACCCGGTGCAAGACGCCACGGTGCGCAACCACAGCGTGCATCTGGCCTGGACCCGCAGCTTCAGCGCCGACTCCGAACTGTCGCTGCAGCTCTATCACCAGGGACAGGCAAAGCGCCGCGCATGGACCATCGACGTGCCGGACGAGTCCGGCAGCCGCCATGTGATTCCGACCAACGACGACCTGGACTTCACCCGCAACGATATGGAGCTGCAATGGAGCGGGCCGTTGTTGCCCAAGGTTCATGCCCTGCTTGGCGCCGGCGTGCGTCAGGATCGTGTGCGCTCTCGCAAATACTTCGATACCCGCGCCGCCCTCACCGCCCACTACTGGCAGACGTTCGGCAATCTCACCTGGCAGGCCAGCGATGCGCTGGCGGTCAATCTGGGCGCAACCTTCGAAGATCACGACTACAGCGGCAAGCTGTTCTCGCCGCGGCTGGCGTTCAATTACGCGCTCGACGCCCGCTCGGCGCTGCGGCTGTCGGCCGGCCGGGCCTATCGCGCCCCGTCCTTGATCGAAGCCCATGCGCTGGAGACCCTGCGTGAGAACGGCGAGATCGTGCGGGTGGGCTATTACGCCGCGCTGCCGGTCGAGCCCGAGACGGTGCGCTTCGTCGAACTCGGTTATGTGGCCAAGCCCAGCCGCATGTTGTCGGTCGATCTGCGGGTGTTCCGCGAAGCCTATGACCGCTATATCGACCGGCAAAGCTGCTTTTTGCCCACGCTCCGTTGGAGCTCCACCGATACGCTGCCCTGCGATGCGCTGGGCATTGCGCCGCCGGCCGAGTGGTCCGAGGCCAATGCCTTTGGCCACGGTCGCATCCGCAACAAGAACGTCAAGGCGTTTTACTTTGCCAATCTCGGCGGTTTCGTCGCCCGCGGCGGCGAACTGTCGGTGGACATCCGCCGGCCGGGCCTGGGACGTGCGGTGCTGTCGCAGGCTTTCGTCTTTCTGGACGCCAGCCCGGAACTGGAAGAACGCGACATCGAGCTCAGTGCGCCGAAACGCTCGACCGCGCTATTGCTGATCGCCGATCTGCCCAGACGCTGGCAGGCCAGTCTGGGTTACTACCATAACGATCCGATGTACTGGCTCAACGATGGCGACAGAGTCCCCAACCGCGATCGTTTCGATCTGCGCCTGGCGCGCAGCTTCGGTCCCCCGGAGCAAGCCGGCGAGTTCGCCATCGTCGTCCAGAGCGTCAATGGCCGGTACAAGGAGTTCCACGAAGGCAATTACCGCCATGAGCCCCGGATCTTTGCGAGCTTGCGCCTGGCGTGGTGACGCGGGCCCATACCGGCGGCAGCTCTGCTGCCGCGCCATTGCCAGATGAGCCCGCGCACCGACGCCTGCGCGCCGCGCCACCTTCGGCTGGCGGCCGGTCGCGTGCACATCGGCTTCTCATCCGCCTGGGACGCCGTATCCTGGCGCTCGCCTTGGCCTGGCTGCTTGCCCCGGCGGCACAGGCCCTCGACGTGGCGTTGCTGCTGTCTTCCCACCAAACACCCGCCTATCGGACATTCGCCGCCGAGCTGGCAGCCGCTACCGCGGGCGGCGCACACCATATCCTGCCCGCTGGCGATCTCGACGCCGGTATCGACACCGCCATGCTGGCACACGCCGACCTGATCGTGGCCGCGGGCGCTCCGGCGCTGGCAGCGGCCGCACGGCGCGGGCGGCCGGTGCTCGGCGTATTCGTCTCACGGGCCCAGTTCGATGCGGTGCGCAGCCAAGCCCCGGAAGCTGCGCTGTCGGCCATCGTGCTCGATCAACCCGCTGCCCGCCATCTGGCCCTGGCGCGTGCGGTTCTGCCCGAGGCCCGGCGCATTGGCCTGTTGTTCGGTCCGGACAGCGCGGCGCAGGCACGCCTTTTTGCAGAGCTGGCAAGCGCCGACAACCCTGCGGTGACCCTGCAGCCAGTCTCCGATCCGTCGGAACTTCAGGCGGTTTTGGAACGCACCCTCAAGGCTCATGACGCCCTGCTGGTACTGCCGGATGAATGGGTGTCGGGCCCGGCCGCGGCGCGCGCGGTGCTGCTCACCAGCTACCGTTACCGACGCCCGGTGCTGGCCTACTCGAGGGCCTATGTGGAGGCCGGCGCACTGGCCGCGGTCTATAGTTCCAGCGGCGACGTCGCCCGGGATGTGGCAGACTGGCTGGCGCAGGCCCCGGCGCCGCAGCAGACGCTGCCGCCGGTACGTGCGCCGCGCTATTTCAGCGTGGCGATCAATCAACGGGTCGCCCGCGCGCTCAATGTGGACGCGCCCAATGAGGCCGCGGTGCTCGACGCCATCCGCCTCGAGGAGCGCCGGTGAGCATGTTGCGCCGTCTGTCCTTGCGCCAACGCCTGTTGCTGGTGGTGCTGCTACCGGCCGCGGCGCTGGCCGCCGCGATTGCCGGCCTGTTCGTGGTTCGCAGCACCCAGGCCGCGGATGAGGCGCTGCGCGAGCGCGGCCTGGCCATCGTCAGTTTTCTTGCCCCGGCCGCCGAGTTTGGCGTGATCTCTGGCAACGCCGGAACGCTGACCAACCTGGTCCAGGCCGTGTTGGAACAACGCGACGTGGCGGCGGTGGCCATCTTTGATAGCGCCGGCGAACGCATCGCGGTCAGCGGGCGTCCGCGCTTGGCCGTTCCTGCGCGCATCCTGGCTAGCCGTGAGGCCACCGTGCTCGACCAGCGCGACCAGCGTCTCACCCTGGCCGCCCCGGTGCTGTCCGCGCCGCTGGCGGTCGACGACCTGGCCACCCGGGTGAGCGGCACCAGCCAGCTCATGCCGGCGGCCACCGGCTGGGTCTATGTGGAGCTGGATACCCAGGCCCTGGACGCCACCAAACGCACGATCCTGGCAACCACGCTGACGCTGACCTGCGTGGGACTGGCGCTCACCGCCTGGCTGGCCACGCGCCTGGCACGGGCGCTGACCGATCCGGTGATGAATCTGGCCCGGGCGGTCGATGAGATGGCCGACGGCCGCCTGGACATTGCGGTGCCGGAGAATAGCGCGATTGCCGAACTGCGCACCTTGCAGCGCGGCTTCAACACCATGGCGCAGTCCATCGCCAGCGCACACCACACCCTGCAAGCACGGGTGGATGAAGCCACCGCCCAGCTCGCTCACCAGGCGCTGCACGACCCACTCACCGGGCTGCCCAACCGGCGGGCCTTCGAACAGGCGCTCGACGAGGCGGTCAGTGCCTCGCGCCGCGCCGGCGACCAGGGGGCGCTGTGCTTCATCGATCTCGACCGCTTCAAAATCGTCAACGACACCTGCGGACACGCGGCCGGCGACGAGCTGCTGCGCCGCATCGCCAAACTGCTGCGCGAGCGGGTCCGGGCAAACGATCTGATCTGCCGGGTCGGCGGCGACGAGTTTGCCCTGATTTTGCGCGGCTGCTCGGCCGAGGAAGCCGCCCGCATCGCCGAAACGCTGCGTGAAGCGGTGGCGGCCTTCCGCTTCAACTGGGAAGGGCGGCGCTTTTCGGTCGGCGCCAGCGTAGGATTGGTGCGCATCGACGGCGGGCTCGACAGCGCGGCCGACGTGCTGGTAGCCGCCGACCTGGCGTGTTATGCAGCCAAAAAAGGCGGCCGCAACAAGGTCATCGAGCATGAAATGACCGCGCGCACCCCGCAAAACGAACCTCATTTGTACATCACTGGTCCAGAGGGCATTCCCTTTTCCCAACTCGAGCTGTACGGGCAGCGCATCGTCAGCATCAAGCCACCGCAAAGCCCGCCCTGGCACGAGGTGCTGCTGCGCATCCGCGATGGCGAGGATGTCTTGCTGACGCCGGGCGAGTTGTTGGCACGTCTGGCACGAGGCAGTGCCGGTCTTCTACTGGACCAATGGGTGCTCGAACGCGCCTGTGCCCATCTGGCCCGCCGGTCGGACGACGCCCACTCACCGGCAAGCCGCCTGGGGCTCAACCTCACTCCAGCCTCACTGTCCGAAGCGGCGCGCTATTTCGACGCGTTACAGGAGCAATTGCATCGCCACGGGCTGGCGCCTCAGCGCCTGGTGCTGGAAATCCCCGCAGCGCTGGCCGCCCAGTGCCCCAAGGAGTGCGCCGCTTTTGCCGCACTGGCGCGCGACGCCGGCTGCGCGCTGGCCCTGGAGCGGCTCGATGGCAACGCCAGCGCACTGCTGGCCGAAATACGGCCGGACTATGTCAAGATCAGCCTCAAAACGCTGACCGATGCCTACGGACTGGAAGCCGGCTGCAACCTGGCGCAGGCGCTGTGCGGCATGGCTGCCGCGCTGTCGATCCGCACCATCGCCTCGGAAGTGGAAGACGAGCTGTTCCGCGAGGCGCTGGCCGATTACGGCTTCGATTATGCGCAAGGGCTCATGGTCGAAGCGCCTGCAGCCCTGCGGCACTAAAAACGCGGTCGATGCAAGCGCCTGTCACCCTGCGGCAAACCATTTTGAGCCGTATGTTGCTGTTGGCCGGCGGCAGCGCGCTGGTGATCACCGCCGGTTTTCTCGTCCTGTGGATGATGCCCGCACTCGAGCACATTGCCAAAGCCGAGTTCGAGCGGGTGGCCGGGCGGGTGCAGGCCCGGCTGGACCAAACCTTCACCCCGGTGGAGCAATTGCTCGCCGCTGGCGCCGGATGGATTGCCGCCGACCCGCCACAGCTCGACGACCCGGCATCCTTCAACCGCCGTTTTGCGCCGGTGCTGCGCGCATCGGCCAGCATCACCTCGGTGGTCGCCGGCGATACCGCAGGCCGCGGCTGGATGCTGCTGCAGCAAGACGGCGGCCGGCTGCTCAACCGCTTCACCGATCCCGCCCGCTGGGGCGCGCGCCACCTGTTCATCCAGCATGAGGCCGACGGCACACAAACGGTTTATTGGGAAACCCGCGACTACGACCCCCGCCGCCGCCCGTGGTATACCGGCGCCATGGCGGCCAGCGAGGATCAGGCGGTGCATTGGACCGCGCCGTACACCTTTCTGACCACCGGCGACCCCGGCATCACCGCCTCGCGGCCGATCCGGCTGCCCGATGGCAGCGGCTTCGTCCTCGGCTATGACGTGATGCTGCGCGATCTGTCCGCCGCCACGCTCAACGAGCAGGTCGGCCGGCGCGGCTTTGCGCTCATCCTCACCGAAGACGAACGGGTGCTCGGACTGCCCGCCATGCCCGCCGGCATCGACAGCGACGATTGGTTTGGCAGCCTGCTGCTGCCGGTCAGCGCCTTGGGCATGCGGCCGATCAATGACGCCTTGGCGGTATGGCGTCAAGGCGGCAGGCAGGCGGTGCCGGTGCAGCGAATGTCCTCGGGCGGTCAAGACTGGCTGCTGTCGCAACGTCCCTATGCGCTGGGCGCATACCGGCTGTGGGTGCTCACCCTGGCCCCGGCCGACGACTTTGCTCCGCCTTGGGTGTTGATCGGCGTGGCGCTGAGCGGCGCACTGGCGCTACTGATGCTCATCGCCGGCCTGATCGCCCACAACCAGGCCCGCCGTATCGCCCGCCCGCTGGAAACGCTGGCGGCGGCCAGCCAACGCATTGGTGCGCTCGATTTCAGCCCGTTACCGCCGGTCATCAGCCCGATTGCCGAAATCGCCCAGTTGGCCAGCGCGCAGGAACGCATGCGGCAGATGTTGCAGCGCAGCCAGCATTCCTTGCGCAACCAGGCCGCACGGCTGGCCGCTCAGGTCGAGGAGCTGCGCGCCGCCGAAGCGCGTATCAATGCGTTGGCCTTCTATGATCCGCTCACTGGCCTGCCCAACCGCCGACTGCTGGCCGACCGGCTGGAACGCGCGCTGGCCGGCTGCCGGCGCCACAGCCAGCGTGGCGCCTTGCTGCTGCTGGACCTGGATGACTTCAAAACACTCAACGACACCCTGGGTCATGAGCAAGGCGACGCCCTGCTGGAGGAGGTGGCGCGCCGTCTGCAAGCATGTGTGCGCGATGCCGATACCGTGGCGCGGCTGGGCGGCGACGAGTTCGTGGTGGTGCTCGAAGCGCTCGACAGCCAAGCCGCGGCCGCCTGCGAGCAGGCGGAAGCAGTGGCAGGCAAGATTTTGGCCGCGCTGACGCAGCCCTACCAACTGGGCGGACAGACCCTCACCACTTCCGCCAGCATTGGAGTGACGCTGTTCGACGGCAGCGCACCGCGCGACGAATTGTTCAAACAGGCCGATCTAGCCATGTATCAAGCCAAGGCGGAAGGACGCAACCGCCTATGTTTCTATGGCCAGGCCATGCGCGAGCGGCTCACCGCGCGCACCCGGCTGGAACAGGAACTGCGCGCGGCCATCGATGCCCGCCAGTTCATTCTGCATTACCAACCGCAGGTCGATGCCGGCGGGCGGATTATCGGCGCCGAAGCCCTGCTGCGCTGGCAGCATCCAGAGCGCGGCATGGTGCCACCGGGCGCATTCATCCCGATTGCGGAAGAAACCGGGTTGATCCTGCCGATTGGCCGGCAGGTCATCGAACTGGCCTGCACCCAACTTGCGCACTGGGCCGACCAGCCTGGGTGCGCCGACTTGACGCTGTCGATCAATGTCAGTGCGCGGCAGTTCCGCCACGCCGGCTTCATGGACGAAGTCCGCGCCGCGCTACGCCACAGCGGCGCCAACGCCGCGCGGCTGCGCCTGGAATTGACCGAAAGCATGCTGCTCGACGACATCGATGCGGTGATCGCGCGTATGACCGCTTTGCGCGAACTGGGGGTGAGCTTCTCGCTGGACGACTTTGGCACCGGCTACTCGTCGCTGGCCTATCTCAAACGACTGCCGCTGGCCGAACTGAAGATCGACCAATCCTTCGTGCGCGACGTGCTGGTAGACCCCAACGACGCGGCCATCGCCCACACCATCATCACGCTGGCGCACACCATGGGACTGACCGTGATCGCCGAAGGGGTGGAAAACGCAGCGCAGCGCGACCTGCTGGCCGAGCTTGGCTGCGATGCGTATCAAGGCTATCTGTTCGGCCGTCCGGTGCCGGCCGAACAGTTGCCTCTGAGCGTTCAGCCTTTGGGCACGCGCCCCATCAAGTAGAACTGTTCATTGGGCGGTGTGCCGGCAAGATGCACCAGGCGGTTGCTCATGCTGAAAAAGGCAGTGATTGCGCCAATGTCCCAAATCGCCTCGTCATCGAAGCCGTGCGCACGCAAAGCGGCAAAGTCGGCCTCCTCGATCTCGCCGCCACGGGTCGACAGCTTGATGGCAAAGTCCAGCATGGCGCGCTGGCGCGGGGTGATTTCGGCCTTGCGGTAATTGGTGGCGAGCTGATCGGCCAAGCGCGGATTCTTGGCCCGGATACGCAACACCGCCCCGTGGGCAATCACACAATACAGGCACTGCCCGGCCGCGGAAGTCGCTACCACGATCATCTCGCGCTCGGCCTTGCTCAGGCCGACATCCTTTTCCATCAGCGCGTCATGGTAGTCGAAAAAAGCGCGGAATTCGGCCGGACGGTGCGCCAGCATCAAAAACACGTTGGGGATGAAACCGGCCTTTTCCTGCACCGCGAGGATGCGCTGGCGCAGGTCTTCGGGCAGGGCGTTGAGATCGGGCACCGCAAAGCGGCTGATTGTGTCGGTCATAGGGGTCTCCTCGATAACAATGGGTTTTCTCTGTAACGGGTGGTGGCAACGCACAGCCCGCGGCTCAGCGGTTCACATCCACCACCACCCGGCCGCGCACCTGACCGGCCAGCAGGCAGGCAGCGGTGTCGATGACTTCATTCAGGCCGATCTCGCGGGTCATTAGTTCGAGCTTGGCGACATCCAGATCCTGGGCCAGGCGCTGCCAGGCTTGCAGACGCTCTTCGCGCGGCGCCATCACGCTGTCGATGCCCACGAGCGTGACCCCACGCAGGATGAAAGGCGCTACCGTTGCCGGAAAGTCCATCCCCTGCGCCAGCCCGCAGGCGGCCACCGTGCCACGGTAGCGGGTGCTGGCGCACACATTGGCCAGCGTGTGGCTGCCCACGGTGTCGATCGCACCCGCCCAACGCTCCCGCGCCAACGGTTTGCCGGGTGCGTTGAGCGTGGCACGGTCGATGATCTCTGCCGCGCCCAGAGTCTTGAGATAACCGGCCTCGTCCACCCGGCCGGTGGCGGCCACCACGCGATAGCCCAGCTTGGCCAGCAGTGCCACCGCCACGCTGCCCACCCCGCCGCTGGCGCCAGTGACCAGCACTTCGCCCTGCTCCGGGCGCACGCCGTGGCGCTCCAGCGCCATCACGCACAACATTGCGGTATAGCCGGCGGTGCCGATGGCCATCGCCTGACGGGCGCTGAAGGCCGCTGGCAGCCGAATCAGCCAATCGCCCTTGAGCCGGGCAAGCTGCGCCAGCCCGCCCCAATGGGTTTCGCCCACGCCCCAGCCATTGAGCAGCACCGCATTGCCCACCGCAAAGTCCGGATGAGTGCTGGCTTGCACCGTACCGGCCAAATCGATACCCGGAACCATGGGAAATTTGCGCACCACCGGGCTTTTGCCGGTGATCGCCAAGCCGTCCTTATAGTTGAGCGTCGAGTAAGCGACCCGCACGGTTACTTCGCCTTCCGGCAGCGCGTCCTCGGCCAGCTCGGTCAGTTGCGCACGATAACCGGCCTCATCGTTGTCGATCAAAATTGCTTTGAACATCCCCTGCACCTCCTTACGCTTGGTTATAGACCGATCGTCTAGTAATACTCGAAAAAAAAATCAGCGCGGCAGCCCAGCCAGAAAACCGGCAGCAAACAGACGCAATGGCGCATCGCTACGAACCAGCTTGGCGCGCAACACCGCTCCCTCCCAGCCAATCCAGAAAAAAGCCGCCAGCGCCTCACAGTCCGCCTGAGGCGCAATCTCGCCGCACTGGCGGGCAGCGCGCAAACACGCGGCCAGACGCGCCTGCCAATCCAGAAACACCTCCTCCAGGCGGGTGCGGAAAGATTCTGGCAATACCGCCATCTCCTGCCCCAAATTGCCGATCAGGCAGCCACGGCGAAACCCGTGCCGCGCCATGCCGGCGCAGGCATCTTCCACAAACGCCTGCACACGCGCCAAAGGCGGACGCGAAGGATCGAGCAAGCAACGGTCGAGCTTGCGCGCAAAATAAGCGGCGTACTGATCGATGACCGCGCGCCCGAAAGCTTCTTTGCTGTCGAAATAGTGATAGAACGACCCCTTGGGCACGCCGACAGCGCGCAAAACCTCGTCGATGCCCGTCTGGGCAAAGCCTTTTTCGGTAAACACCGCAGTACCACAACGCACCAGCGCCTCGCGGGTTTCGAGCTGCCCGGCCACGCGCTTGGGCGGACGACCGGGACGGCGGCGCAAGGTGGTGTTGGCTTTCATGCGGAAAATATTAGACCGGTCGTCTAAGAAAATACAAGAGGCCGGTGAGCGACTCTCGTCGCCCTCTCGCGTCAGGTCGGCCAAGACACCTAGCAGGCCGTTGAAAAACGTAGCGAGGATGGCCCGATGCAAGGCGCACGGCGCGCAGCGACCGCGACGGCCGCATACGACGCCTTGCGTGCGGGCGGCATGATGGGTGCCATCCCACCGGCGACGATTCTCTTGCCCAGAATGCAATCGATCGGTTGAGCCTTGGCGGATCGTCCGAGCTGCTTCATGCTTTCTTCATGCTTCTTTTTCAGGCCAGCGGGACTGGATGTCTGCCTGAAGTCGGGCTGCGGTATCGAGGAGTCGGTCGACCGCCTCACGGGCGACATTGAGTGCGGCAGCCAATTCGTTCATGTCCTCGACGTATTCATGAACCAGCCGGTTACGCAGGCGTCGCATGGCCAGCCATGCGGCGCTGTCTTCGATGAGGCCGAAGGCGGCGAGGCGGTTGAGGGTGTCGATGGCGGGGCCTTTTCGTTCACCCAGCGCCTCGAGATAGCGAGGAAAGAGTTTGTCCACCAGGGTGTCCTGCAGCCGCCCAAACTTGGCGCCGAAGGACTCGATCTGATCAATCCCTTCCGGCGTGGCAAGATGCTGTTGCAAGCGGTACGCATCCCAATGCGCATTACCCGGAAACAAGCGCTGCGTGACATCGCGCAGGTAATGCGCTTCTTTTTCCACTAGCGACAGAGTAACCCGAAGGCGCTCGATTCCCGGCGTCATAACGTGATTCCTTCGCGTTTGGCCACCTCGTCGATCGGACGCAGCGGCGCGCCTTTCGGATGGACGACGATATCGATGCGCTGCTCTCCCAGGCGCATCTGCAGGGCGGCAAAGAGGGCGAGCTCCTGACGCAGCAGGGTAGCGTGATCCCCTACCGCCTCGATAAAGAGATCGATGTCTCCACCGCGCTGTTCGTCATGCACGCGCGAGCCAAACAGACGGACTTCGGAGTCCGGGCCGAAATGCCGGGTCACCTCTTCGCGAATGATGGCGCATGTATTGGGATCGAGACGCATGGTGAGTCAAAACTATTGAGTGAAACTTATTGCTTGTCCTCGACGGCGACGATGACGGTGAAATCGGTATCGTAGCCGTATGCTGCCTGGTTTCGCGTCAGACGGATGAGCTGCCAAGACTCGATATCGGCGATGACCTCCGCTTTTCGCACCAGGCCAAGACTTTCAGGAATGTGTCATCAGATTGATCCAAACATGAAACGAGACATCGACGGGCAAGCCCAGTCACGACCGAGGCTGAATGATCCTCTGCCTCTTCCCCATCGCCGAGCAGCTTATCCACCAGCCGGGCGGTGACTTTGTCCACGGTGGCGCGTCGTTGAGGAGCATGGCCGGTCATTGTAAACCGAGGCGCTGCTCCAGCCCCAGGGCGAGCTTACGGCCTTTTGTCAACTCTCTACACGGCCTTACTGGAAATTGCTTTGCACCCGGCGCTTACCGTATATTGCGTGCTGCATCGATCAGGTGCCCCGTCGTGCAGCCGCGCGCCGGGGTGAAACGGGAAGTCCGGTGACGCCGGCGCACGACGCGCCTGCCATTCCGGCGCAGCCCCCGCTGCTGTAAGCCTGACGGAACCGCCTCACCCGCCACTGGGCGTCATGCCCGGGAAGGCGGCGGCTTCCGGATGATGGCGAGCCAGAAGACCGGCCGGATCGACGATTGGGTAGGAGCCCCGGGGTGTGGGCGATTCACCGACTGGTTTCGCTGGCGCTCGCCGCGCCGCCTCTCGCCAGCCATCGTGCAGTGTTGCCGTATCGAGGCCCTGTCCGCGGTGTGTCGTTCGTCCCCATCCGGCCCCTTCCACTTTGCACACTCGGAGCGCCGACCATGGACGAAGACAAAAAGCGCAACCACAACCAGCGCATGCAGCGCAAAAAGGACGTTGTCGATGCCGCCATCGCCCGCGCCCAGGACGAGCGCGGCATCGTCATCCTGATCACCGGTAACGGCAAGGGCAAGACGACTTCAGCGTTTGGCACCTTGTACCGGGCGCTGGGTCACGGTCAGCGCGCCGGCGTGGTGCAGTTCATCAAAGGCACCCAGGCCACCGGCGAAGTGCTTTTTTTGCAGCAACAGGCTGCAGCCGCAGTGCAATACCACGCCATGGCCACCGGGTTTACCTGGAACACCCAAAACTGGGACGCGGACAAGCGCGCCGCCGATCAGGCCTGGGCCCATGCCGCACGCATGTTGCGCGACCCGGCGCTGAATCTGGTGCTGCTCGATGAGCTGACCTACATGCTCAAGTACAACTACCTCGACACCGCCGAGGTGGTGGCCGCCATCGCCGGCCGTCCTGCCATGCAAACAGTGATCGTCACCGGCCGCGCCGCCCGCCCCGAACTGCTGGAACTGGCCGACACGGTCAGTGAGATTGCCGACCGCAAGCATGCGTTCAGGGCCGGTGTGAAAGCGCAGCCGGGCATCGACTTTTGACGATCTGCCGGGTCCGCCAACCGGATAGCGCTCGACCGGCCGCCCTACCCCTGGCATCGCCCGCCTGAGCACCGTTTTCACTGGAGTCGCCTATGTTTCCCCAAGCCAAGATTCCCGCCACCATCGTCACCGGCTTTCTGGGTAGCGGCAAGACCACGCTGCTGCGCCACATTCTGGCCCATGCCGGCACACGGCGCATTGCAGTCATCGTCAATGAGTTCGGCGAACTGGGTATCGATGGCGAAATTTTGCGCGGCTGCGGCATAGGCTGCGATGACGGCAACGACGAGCGTGCCGGTCAGATTTTTGAACTGGCCAACGGCTGCCTGTGCTGCACCGTGCAGGAGGAGTTCTACCCGGTCATGCGCGAACTGATTGCGCGCCGTGCGCAGATCGACCACATCCTGATCGAGACCTCCGGACTGGCTTTGCCCAAACCGCTGGTGCAGGCGTTCAACTGGCCGGATATCAAACACGCATGCACCGTCGATGCCGTGGTCACCGTGGTGGATGTGCCGGCGGTGGCCGCTGGACAGTTTGCCGCCGATCCGGCTGCCGTGGACGCCCAGCGTCGCGCCGACCCCAATCTGGACCATGTCTCGCCGCTGTGCGAACTGTTCGAAGACCAGCTCTCGGCCGCCGATCTGGTGGTGCTGACCAAGACCGATCTGACCGACGACGCGACGCGCGCCGCGGTCGAAGCGCGGGTCCGCGCCGAGCTGCCCGGCGCGGTGAAGGTGGTGACCAGTGAGCGCGGACGCATCGACCTTAATCTGATTCTGGGGCTGCATGCCGCGGCCGAGGACAACATCCATCTGCGCACCAGCCACCATGATCACGCCGGTGACGAGCCGCACGACCATGACCATGACGCCTTTCAGTCGATTTCGATCGAGCTGCCAGTGGTCGATCGCCAGCGTCTGCTCGATATCCTCCAGGCGCTGGTGCAAACCCACACCCTGTACCGCATCAAGGGCTTCGTGGCGCTTGCCGACAAGCCGATGCGCCTGGTGGTGCAAGGCGTTGGCCGGCGCTTCGACAGCTATTTCGACCGCCCCTGGGGCGCCGACGAGGCACGCCGCACCCGCCTGGTGCTGATCGGGCAGGATCTGGACGCGGCGGCACTGACTGCGGCCTTGCAGGGCGCAGCGCTGACCGAGGCTGCCTGATGCATCTTTTGGCCGCCCAACCGGGCGGATATGTCGACGACGACCGCGTGGTCACCCGGATTGCGCAGACGCCGGGCGACATCGTGGTGCTGAGCGCCGCCGACACCACGCTGGCGCTGCTGGCCGCCGTCTGCCCCGACCACGACTATCCGACGGTGCGTCTGGCCAATCTTTTGCATCTGCGCCAACCGGCCTCGGTGGATCTCTACGTGGACGAGGTTCTGCAACATGCCCGGGTGATCGTCATCGACCACCTGGGCGGCGAGAGCTACTGGCCCTATGGCACCGAACGGGTGGTCGAACTGGCCCGCGCGCGCGGCATTGCGCTGGCGATGTTCTCCGGCGACGACAGCGAAGATACCAATCTGCTGATGAAGAGCACGGTGGCCGCCGACGATGCGCGCACACTGTGGCGCTACCTGCGCGAAGGCGGCCCGGCCAATGCGCGTAACTTCTACCGCTTTTTGGGGGCGCGCTTTTTTGCTCATCCGGACACCCCGGAGCCGCCGCGCGCACTGCCCACGGTGGCGGTGTTCCACCCGCAGCATGATTTGGGCAGCGTCCAAGACTGGCAACACGACTGGACCCCCGGCGCCCCATGCGTACTGGTGTTGTTCTACCGCGCCCATCTGCAAGCCGGCAACACCGCCGTCTTTGCCCACCTGTGTGCGGCGCTTGCCGCGCGCGGCCTGAACCCGCTGCCGCTTGCGCTGACCTCGCTGAAGGACCCGGCCTGCGTGGCAACGCTGCGCCGGCTGGCCAGCGAGCTCGATGCGGCGCTCATTCTCAACACCACCGCCTTTGCCCGCTCGGCGCTGGAGGCGTCTGACGACTCGGCGCTGGCCGGCGACCTGCCGGTATTGCAGGTCATCTTGTCTGGCGGCAACGAGGCGGCCTGGCGGGCTGACGCCCGCGGTCTGGCACCACAGGACATTGCCATGCATGTGGCGCTGCCCGAAGTCGACGGGCGCATCCTCACCCGCGCGGTAAGCTTCAAAGACCTGGACCACCATTGCGCCCACACCCAGAGCGATGTGGTGCGTTACCGCGCCGAGCCGCAGCGCATGGCCTTCGTTGCCGAACTGGCCGCACGCTGGTGCCGCCTGCGCACCCGCCCCAATGCCGACAAACGCCTGGCCCTGGTGCTGGCCAACTATCCGACCCGAGAAGGCCGGCTGGGTAACGGTGTGGGCCTGGACACGCCCGCCTCGGTGATCAACATCCTGCGCCGCCTGGCCGAAGAAGGCTACGCGGTCGACGCCATCCCCGCTGACGGCGACGCCTTGATGGCCGCTTTGCGCCAAGGTGTCACCAACGACCCCGAGCACTGGACGGTGCGTCCGGCGCACCAGAGCCTGGCGCTGGCCGACTACCTGAGCTTTTTCAACCGCCTGCCGGCCGCCAACCGTACTGCCATCGTCGAGCGCTGGGGGCCGCCCGAAGCCGATCCGATGCTGCGGCAGCAGCGCTTCATGCTCGCCGGCCTGCGCTGCGGGCGGGTCTTTGTCGGCATTCAACCGGCACGCGGCTACCAACTCGACCCCCTGGCCAGCTACCACGACCCCGACCTGGTGCCGCCTCATCACTACCTTGCCTTCTATCTCTGGCTGCGCGAAGTCTGGCAGGCCGACGCCATCGTGCACGTGGGCAAGCACGGCAACTTGGAGTGGCTGCCGGGCAAAAGCGTGGCGCTGTCCGAGCAATGCTGGCCGGACCTGGTGTTCGGACCCCTGCCGCACTTGTATCCATTCATCGTCAACGACCCCGGCGAAGGCACTCAAGCCAAACGGCGCGCCCAGGCGGTCATCGTCGATCACCTGATGCCGCCTTTGACCCGCGCCGAAAGCTACGGCCCCACCCGCGACCTGGAGCGCCAGGTGGACGAATACTACGAGGCGCTGATGCTCGACCCGCGCCGCGCCACGGCGCTGCGCCGGCAGATTCTCGACCACATCCTGCGCCACAACCTGCACCGCGATCTCGGCCTGCCGGCGCCGACCAATGCCGAGGAAGAACAACGGCTGCTCAACCGCACCGACACCTATTTGTGCGAACTCAAAGAAGCCCAGATCCGCGACGGGCTGCATATCTTCGGGGTATCGCCCGAAGGCCGCCTGCGTCGCGACACCCTGCTGGCGCTTGCCCGCCATCCGGTGGGCGACGGCCGCGATGCGCGCCGCGGTCTGACCCAAGCGCTGGCCGCCGATCTGGCCTTGGGCGAGGATTTCGATCCGCTTGCAGCCGACTGGGGCGCGCCCTGGCGCGGCCCCCGTCCGGCGCTGCTGCGCGCACAGGACGCCGGTCTCTGGCGTACCACCGGCGACACCCGCGAGCGCCTGGAGCTGCTTGCGCTCGAAGTACTGGCCGAGGGGCTACCCGTCACCGCGGACACCGACTGGCGGCACACCCGTCCGGTGCTCGCCCGCATCCAGAGCGAACTTGCCCCGCGCCTGGATGCCTGCGGCGAGCAGGAGCTGCGCCAGCTCATGCGCGGACTGGCCGGCCGCTTCGTGCCCGCCGGCCCCAGCGGCGCGCCCACCCGCGGCCGCCCCGATGTGCTGCCCACCGGGCGCAACTTCTATTCCATCGACACCCGCGCGGTACCCACCCAGACCAGTTGGACCTTGGGACTGCGTTCGGCCGAGCGCCTGATCGAACGCTACCTGCAAGAGCATGGCGACTATCCACGCGCCATCGGCCTGTCGGTGTGGGGCACGGCCACCATGCGCACCGGCGGCGACGACATCGCCCAAGCCTTTGCATTGCTCGGCGTGCGCCCCAAATGGGCCGACGGCAGCCAGCGGGTGAGCGACTTCGAGATCGTGCCGGCCGCGCTCCTGGGCCGCCCGCGCATCGACGTGACCCTGCGTGTGTCCGGTTTTTTCCGCGATGCCTTTGCCAACGTCATCCGGTTGTTCGACGCCGCAGTGCAAGCAGTGGCCGCGCTCGACGAAACCGAGGCAGTCAATCCCATCCGCGCGCGCATCGAGCGCGAGGCCGCCGCACTGGCCGCCACCGGTCTGGATGGGGCAAACGCGCGCCGTCTGGCGGGCCACCGTGTGTTCGGCGCCAAGCCGCAAAGCTATGGCGCCGGCCTGCAGGGCCTGATCGACGGTGGCCATTGGGACACCGACGCCGACCTTGCCCGCGCTTACCTCGAATGGGGCGGCCATGCCTACGGTCAGCACGATTATGGCACCGACGCACGCGACGCCTTTGCGCGGCGGCTGGCCGGTATCGACCTGGTCATGCACAACCAGGACAACCGCGAACACGATCTGCTCGACTCCGACGATTACTACCAGTTCCAAGGCGGCATGGCGGCCGCGGTGCGTCATTTCGCGGGCCGTCAGCCAGCGCTTTACTTTGGCGATCACAGCCATCCGGCATCGCCTACGGTGCGCTCACTGGCGGAGGAAATCAGCCGTGTGGTGCGCAGCCGCGTCACCAACCCGAAATGGATCGCCGGGGTCAAGCGCCATGGTTACAAAGGCGCCTTCGAAATCGCCGCCACCGTCGATTACCTGTTTGCCTTCGATGCCACCGCCCGCGTGGTGCGCGACGACCAGTACGCATCCGTGACCGACGCTTATCTGGAAGACGCCGACACCCGCGACTTTTTGCAACGCCACAACCCGGATGCGCTGATCGACATCTGCCAACGCCTGCTCGAAGCCATGGACCGCGGCCTGTGGGCAGCACCCGGCGACTACCGCGAACGGGTCGAACAACACCTGCTTGCCGCCGAACAGCAACTGGAACAGCGATGACATTGGACACCCCTTTTCCGTTTACCGCCTTGTGCGGTCAGCCGCAGTTGCAAACCGCCCTGTTGCTGGCCACCGTCGATCCGCTGATCGGCGGCGTGTTGATCGAAGGTCCGCGCGGCACCGCCAAATCCACCGCCGCGCGCGCGCTGGCGGCGCTGCTGCCGGGCGGGCGGTTCGTCGACCTGCCGCTGTCGACCAGCGAGGAGCAACTGGTTGGCACCCTCGATCTGGAAGCCGCGCTGCAAGGCGGCCAAGTGCGCTTCCGGCCCGGACTCCTGGCGCGCGCCCATGACGGCGTGTTGTATGTGGACGAAGTCAATCTGCTGCCCGACGGCTTGGTCGATCTGCTGCTCGACGTTTGCGCCAGCGGCATCAACCGCATCGAGCGCGATGCCATCAGCCACGCCCACCCGGCGCGTTTCACCCTGATCGGTACGATGAACCCCGAGGAGGGCGCACTACGCCCGCAATTACTCGACCGCTTCGGCCTTTTCGTGCGCCTGGACAACCTGCTGTCACCGGCCGAGCGGCAGGCCATCGTGCGCACCCGCCTGGCCTTCGACGCCGATCCGGCCGCTTTCTACGCCCGCCACGCGCCCGCCCAGCAGGCGCTAGCCGCGCGGCTGGCCGCTGCCCGCGCCACCCTGGCGCAGATTCCTTTCGCCGACAGCGACCATGAACGGGTCGCCGCGCTCTGTCACGCCGCAAAGGTCGAAGGCGTGCGCGCCGATCTGGTGATGCTGCGCGCTGCCCGCGCCCACGCCGCGCTGGCCGGCCGCGCCCGGATCGACACCACCGACATCGACACCGTGGCCGAGTTGGTGCTCGCCCACCGTCGCCAAGCCGAACCCAGCGCCGACAAAGCGGCCACCTACCCGCCGACCGCACCCGCACCCGCGCAGCCGTCCGCGCCCGCCGCCCCGGAGGCGGAGGACTGGGGCGCGCTAGCGCCGCAGCCGGTGCCTATCGACACGGTGAAGAACGTGCAGCCCTTATCGCTAAAAAAGCGCTGAGGCGTCCGGCGGCGCCCGGCTTGGGCGCTGGCGGACGCCTGCGCAACCCCACCCGCAGAAGGCGCTCGGCCGGCCACGGCGAAGGGCGTATCGACTGGGTGCGCACCCTGCTCGCCAAGGGCCCGGCGCGGCTTTGCCGCACCCATCTGCGTCACCGCCCGCCACCGGCAGGCAGCCTGACGCTGCACTGCCTGCTACTCGACTGCTCGGCGTCGATGCTGCGCGGCGGGCGCTTAGCGCGGGCCAAGGGCCTGCTGTTGGCGTGGACCGCAGCGCTGTACCGTCGCCGGGAAGCGCTCGCGGTCATCGGGTTTGCCGGCGAGCGCGCGCTGCTTTTGCAGCCTCCGGGCAAGGCGGTTGCCTTCAACGAGCGCTGGATCGCCGCCATCGCCGCGGGCGGCGCCACGCCCGCTGCGGCCGCGGTGGCGCTTGCCGACCGTGTGCTTGCGCAGTACCGGCGCCGCGCGCCAAACACACGTATCGCCCTGTGGCTACTGTCGGACGTGCGCTTTGCCTACCTGCCACCACCGCCGCAGCATGCCGACCACTCTACCGTGATCGATTTCGATGAGGGCCCGCGCGCCCTCGGCCGCGCGCTGCACCTGGCGCGCGCATGGAATGCGGACTACGTGTCCGCCTGTACGCTGGCTGCCCCGCGCAGCCGTTGAATCAACCCCTTGCAACCGAGGAGAAGCACAATGCATATCGAACCTGGAATCGTAGAGGGCGCCAAAATCATGCTCAGCTACGCCACCGCCACCGCTGCGCTGGGCTATACCGCCAAGCTCGCCGCCGACACCGTTGCCGAGGACGGCGCGGCCTCACTCGCGCTGCGCGCAACGCTGGCCAGCGTGCTGGTGTTTTGCTTTTTTGAGGTACTGCCGCACCACCCGGTGGGGGTATCGGAGGTGCACCTGATCCTTGGCTCCACCCTGTTGCTGCTGTTCGGAGTCGCCCCGGCAGCCATCGGGCTTGCCGCCGGGCTGCTGGCGCAGGGCCTGCTGTTTGCACCGGCCGACCTGCCGCAGTACGGCATCAACGTTACCACCTTGCTGGCACCGTTGTTTGCCACCGCTGCGCTGGCCCGTCGCATCATCCCGCCCCACACCGCTTATGTGGACATCAGCTACCGCCAAGCGCTGCAGCTCTCGGTGACCTATCAGGGCGGCATCGTCGCCTGGGTGGCCTTCTGGGCCCTTTACGGCCAAGGCATCGGCGCCGACAACTTGCAACAGGTGGCGACCTTTGGCGCGGCCTACATGAGCGTGGTGTTGCTCGAACCGCTCATCGACTTGGCGGTGCTTGCCGCGGCCAAGGCGCTCAACCGGCTCAAGGGCAGCATTGCGCTGGAAAAACGTCTGTACGAGTGCGCCCGCTGACACCGGGCCGCGCGCCAGCGGGCGGGTGCGCCAACATGCGCGCGCGCCTGGCCGGAGTTTTCCATCATGAGTTGTGTTCAACATCCGTCGCAGGCCGGCTCGCCGGCCAATGATGCACCCCGTATCCATGGCCGCTGCCCTGGCGCCTTGCGCCCGATGATCTCCGGCGATGGTCTGATCGTGCGCCTGCGCCCGCGCCTGGCGCGGCTCGCCCGCGCGCAAATCTTAGGCATTTGCGAAGCGGCCGAGCGCTTTGGCGCCGGGCTGATCGACCTGACCAGCCGGGCCAATCTGCAACTGCGCGGCGTTGCCGAATCGGCCTGGCGCGCTTTACTCGACAAGCTCGAGCCGCTCGGGCTATTGGACGATTCGGCAGAGCTGGAAGCGCGCCGCAACATCCTCATCGCGCCGGACTGGATGCCGGGCGACGATAACGTGCGCTTGGCCAATGAGCTGGTCGAACGGCTGGCCGAACTTCCCGCCCTGCCGGCCAAAATCGGCTTTGCCATCGACGCCGGCCCGGCCCCCTGCCTGCAACACGCGGCGGCCGACTTTCGCATCGAACGCGACACACACGGGACTCTCATTGTGCGCGCGGACGGTCGCCCCTGCGGGGTACCGGTTGCGGCCGGGCAGGCGGTCAGTGCTTTGATCGCGCTGGCCACCTGGTTCGTCGACAGCGGCGGGCCAGCGGTCGGGCGGATGGCGCGCCACCGCGCCCCGCTGCCGGCCTGGGCCGGCGGCGAACACGCGCCGGCGCCGGCACGGCCGATGCTGGCGCCGGGCGCACATCCTCTGGGCGTGGTCTGCACCCTGCCCTTTGGCCAGATCGCGGCCGCCCGCCTGGCGCAGGCGGTCAGCGCCTCGGGGGCGCAGGCAGTGCGGCTCACACCATGGCGGCGGGTGCTGTTCGAGGGGGCTGCCATGGGGGCGTGGTCGACGCTACTGGCACCGCAAGCGGATCACGACCCGTTGGCAGCCACCGGCTGGCAGATCGAAGCCTGCGCCGGCGCACCGCACTGTCCGCAGGCCAGCGTGCCGACACGGCCGCTGGCCCTGCAACTGATGGCGCTTGCGCGCCGAGGCAGCCTTCCCGCAGCGGGCGCCGGCGCTTTACGGGTGATTCATGTATCCGGCTGCGCAAAACGCTGCGCCTATCCGCACGCCGCCACGATCAACATCGTCGGCCGCGCCGGCGCCTTCGACCTTGGCTGGCAGGACGCCCCGCCGTCCTGCCTGGGACTTGACGCGAACGAGATCATTGCCCGTCTGGAGATCGGCTGATGCCTTATGTTTATGAAAAAGACGGTGCAGCCATTTACCGTCAATCCTTTGCCACCATTCGCGCCGAGGCCGCGCTCGGACGCTTTGCGGCCGATGAGGAACCGGTGGCGGTGCGTATGATTCACGCCGCCGGCATGGTCGAGTTGGCCGAACACATTGCGTTTTCGCCGGGTTTCGTGGGCGCCGCGCGCGATGCGCTGGCACGTGGCGCGCCCATTTTGTGCGACGCCCGCATGGTGTCCGAGGGGATTACCCGGACCCGTCTGCCGGCGGCCAACCCGGTGATTTGCACGTTGACCGATCCCGCAGTGCCGGCGCTCGCCGAGCGCTTGGGCACCTCCCGTTCGGCCGCTGCCCTGACCTTGTGGCGGCCGCTTTTGGCCGGCGCGGTGGTGGCCATCGGCAATGCGCCGACCGCGCTTTTTCATTTGCTGGAAATGCTGGAGGCGCCCGACTGCCCGCGGCCGGCGGCGATCATCGGCTGCCCGGTGGGTTTCGTCGGCGCCGTAGAGTCCAAAGCCGCCTTGTGGGCCGCGCGCCCGGCGCCATGTTGCGTGGTGCACGGCCGTCTGGGCGGCAGCGCAATCACCGTTGCCGCCATCAATGCCCTTGCGAGCACAAAAGAATGAACCTATTTGTCGAATCCGCCGCGATGCCGGCGACGCATTCGGATCCTGCGCCGCAACGCGCCGCCAGCGGCACCATTTACGGCGTGGGGCTTGGCCCCGGCGCCCAGGATCTGCTCAGCGTGCGCGCCGACCGCCTGGTGCGCGGCACCCGGCATGTGGCCTACTTTCGCAAAGCCGGCCGTGCCGGGCGGGCACGGCGCATCGTCGAGGGCATGCTGCGCGCGGACGCAGTCGAGTTGGCCATGGAGTACCCGGTGACCACCGAAATCGCCCTCGATGACCCGCGCTACAACCAAGTGCTGTCCGCCTTCTACACCGACTGCTGCACACGCCTGCGCAATATCGCCGCCGGGGGCGAAAACGTCGTCGTGCTGTGCGAAGGCGACCCTTTTTTCTACGGCTCTTTCATGCATCTCTACGCCCGTCTGCGGGGCGTGCTGCCGGTTAGCGTGGTGCCGGGCATCACCGGCATGTCGGGCGCCTGGACGGTGAGCGGCACCCCGATCACTTGGGGCGATGACACGCTCACCGTGCTGGTGGCAACCCTGCCCGAGGAGGCGCTCACCCGCCGTATCCGCGACGCCGATGCGCTGGTGGTGATGAAAGTGGGCCGCAACCTGCCCAAGCTGCGCCGCGCGGTGGCGGCCGCCGGACGCGAACACGAGGCGTGGCTGGTGGAGTGCGCCACCATGGCCGAAGAGCGGGTGTTGCGGCTGACCGAGGCGGATCGGGCCAGCCCGTATTTTTCCATCGTACTGATCCACGGCCGGGGGCGGCGGCCATGAAGGGCTGGCTGACCATTGCCGGACTGGGTCCGGGCGCGGCCGAGTTGATCACGCCCCAGGTCAGTGCTGCACTGGCGCAGGCCAGCGATCTGGTCGGCTATCTGCCCTACCTGAACCGCGTGCCGCCACGCGCCGGGCAGCAACGCCATGCTTCCGACAACCGCGAGGAACTGGCCCGCGCCCGTCAGGCCCTGCAGCTTGCCGCCGCAGGCCGGCAAGTGGTGGTAGTGTCATCCGGCGATCCCGGCGTATTCGCCATGGCGGCCGCGGTGTGCGAGGCGCTGGAAAACGGCCCGGCAAGCTGGGGGGAGATCGATGTACGGGTGCTGCCCGGTATCACCGCAATGCTGGCGGCCAGCGCGCGGGCCGGCGCGCCGCTGGGGCACGATTTTTGCGCCATCAACCTGTCCGACAATCTCAAGCCCTGGGCCTTGATCGAACGCCGGCTGCGCTTGGCGGCCGAGGCCGACTTTGCCATTGCGCTCTACAATCCGCGCTCCAAGGCCCGGCCACAGGGTTTTGCGCGGGCGCTGGCAATCTTACGCACCGCCTGCGGAGACGAGCGGCCGGTATTGTTTGCACGCGCGGTATTCACCCCGGAAGAGCGGCTCGAGGTGGTCACCCTCGGCCAGGCGCGCCCGGATATGGCCGACATGCGCACCCTGGTCATCGTCGGCTCCAGCCTCACTCGTCTGGTGCCGCGGCCGGCCGGTGCTCTGCTCTACACCCCACGTTCGGCTTACCCCGCAGGTGGGGTATGAGCCAGCCAGTCGAACACCGCCTCCACCGTGTGCACTTCGGCGCGTGCCGGCAGCAGCGGGCGCTCGATCATCAGCACCGGCACACCCAGGCTGCGGGCGGCCAACAACTTGGCGCGTGCGCCTTCACCGCCGGCGTTCTTGCAAACCACCAGGTCGATACGGTGGTGCTGAAGCACGGCGATGTCGCCATCCACGCTGAACGGGCCACGGTCGACCAGCACATGATGATCCGGCAGCGCGATGGGCTGGGCGGGCGGGTCGACCAGACGCAGCACATAGTGATGCTGCGGACAGGTGGCAAACTCGGCCAGATGCAGGCGCCCCAAGGCCAGCAAAATGCGCCGCGGCGGACCCGCCAGCACTGCCAGCGCGGCAGCGATGTCGGGCACCCGCTGCCAACGGTCACCCGCCTGCGGTACCCACGGCGGCCGGCTGAGGGCAAGCAGCGGCACGCCGGCCATGCGCGCTGCAGCCACCGCGTTGGCACTGATCTGCGCCGCGAAAGGGTGGGTGGCATCGATGAGATGGGTAATACGTTCATCGACCAGATAACGCGCCAGCCCTTCGACCCCGCCAAAACCGCCCACACGGGTCGGCAGCGGCTGGGGGCGCGGCGTTTTGACCCGTCCGGCATAACTGAAACAGGCGTCGATGCCGCGCGCGGCCAGCGCGCTGGCCAGCGCACTGGCCTCGGTGGTGCCGCCGAGCAACAACAGTTTAGGCATTCGAGCAGGATGAGCGGACATGGATGATCGGTGCAATGTTCCGTGGCTGACCATCGTAGGCATCGGTGAGGATGGCACGGCCGGTCTGTCGGCCGCAAGCCGGCAGGCCCTGCGCGCGGCCCAGGTGATCGTTGGCGCGCCCCGCCATCTCGGTCTGTTATCGGCCGATACGCAAATCGGCGCCGAGCGCATCGTCTGGCCCAGCCCTTTTTCCAGCGGCATCGAACGTGTGCTCGCGCTGCGCGGACGGCCGGTGGTGATGCTGGCCTCGGGCGACCCTTTCTGGTTTGGCGCAGGCAGCGTGATCGTCCGCCATCTGGCGCCCCACGAATGGACGGCGCTGCCGGCGCTTTCGGTATTCAGCCTGGCGGCAGCACGGCTGGGTTGGGCGCTGGAGCACTGCCTGTGCCTGGGCTTACACGCTGCACCTTTTGAGCGCCTGCGGCCGCAGCTGGCACCCGGTGTACGCGCACTGGTGCTGGTGCGCGACGGCGCGGCGGTCGGCGAACTGGCCGCCTGGCTGAACGCACTGGGCTTCGGTCCCAGCAACCTCTATGTGCTCGAGGCGCTGGGCGGGCCGAATGAACGGGTGCGCCGCACGACTGCGGCAGACTATGCGCTGCACGATGTACGCCACCCGGTCACGGTCGGTATCGAGGCGGCGAGCGCGCCGAACACGGTGGTCCTACCCCATGTTGCGGGGCTGCCGGATGCGCTGTTCGAGCACGACGGCCAACTGACCAAGCGGCCGCTGCGTGCGCTCACCCTGTCTGCGCTTGCACCACGCCCAGGCGAGCGCTTGTGGGACATCGGCGCCGGCTCGGGATCGGTGGGCATCGAATGGCTGCTGTCGCACCCGGCCAACCAGGCGATCGCCTTCGAAGCCGATCCGGTACGCGCCGAGCGCGCGCGCCGCAATGCGCAGGCGCTGGGCGCCGACCGCCTGCAGATGGTCATCGGGCACGCGCCCGCTGCCTTGGATGGGCAGCCGGCGCCGGATGCAGTGTTCATTGGCGGCGGGCTGTCGGAGGCGCTGCTGGAGTGCGTATGGCAACGACTGTCGCCCGGTGCGCGCCTGGTGGCCAATGCGGTGACGCTCGAATCGGAGTCTGTGCTGGCGCGCTGGCACGCGGCACACGGCGGTCAACTATTGCGGGTGGAAATCGCCGAAGCGGCCCCGCTGGGCAGCCGACGCGGCTGGAAGGCGGCCTATCCGCTGGTGCAATGGAGCGTGTGCCGATGATCGTGGCGGGCTTTGGTTGCCGCGCCGCGGCCACCCCCGCGGCCTTACAGGGCGCCTTACAAGCTGCGTGTGCGCGGCTGCCCGGCGGCGCCCGACTGGCCGCCCTGGCCGCGCCGACCGACCGTCTCGCCCAGCTCGCCCCGCTGGCGGCTGCGTTGCAGATACCGCTCGTCGCGGTCGATCGGGACGCATTGCGCCGACAACAGACGCCCACCCGCTCCCCGCGCTGCCTGGCCGCGCGCGGCTGCGGCAGCGTAGCCGAGGCGGCCGCGCTGTATGCCGCCGGCAAGGGCGCACGCCTTTTGGTGCTCCGGCAGTTTTCCCCTGACCGCACAGCCACCTGTGCGATGGCCATCGGAGAGTGTGCATGACCGTTCATTTCATCGGCGCCGGCCCCGGCGCACCCGACCTACTAACTTTGCGCGGCCGCGACCTGATTGCCGCCAGCCCGGTCTGTCTGTATGCCGGTTCGCTGATACCCGAGGCGGTGCTGGCCCATTGCCCGCCGGGCGCGCGCCTGGTCAATACCGCAGCGTTATCGCTGGACGACATCATTGCCGAGTGCGCCCAGGCCCACGCCCAGGGGCTGGACGTGGCCCGCCTGCATTCGGGCGATTTGTCGGTGTGGTCGGCCATGGGAGAGCAGTTGCGCCGTTTGCGTGCGCTGGACATCCCATACACGGTCACCCCCGGCGTGCCGGCTTTTGCCGCAGCCGCGGCCAGTCTGGGTGCGGAACTCACCTTACCGGGCATCGCCCAATCGGTGGTGCTGACCCGCACCCCGGGGCGCGCCAGCGCCATGCCCGAGGGCGAGCGCCTGACGCAGTTTGCGCAAACCGGCGCCACGCTGGCCATCCATTTGTCGATTCACAAATTAGCCGAGATCGCCGCCGAACTCGCACCGATTTATGGCCACACCTGCCCGGTGGCTGTGGTCTGGCGGGCAAGCTGGCCGGATCAACGCATCGTACGCGCCACGCTGGCCACCATCGCCGCCGCGGTCGATACCCGTATCGAGCGTACGGCGCTGATCCTGGTAGGGCGGGCGCTGGCGGCCGAGGGTTTCGATGACAGCCGGCTGTACGCACCCGACTATGTGCGCCGGTTCCGTCCGCGCTCGGCCACCGCGGCGGACCATGCCGGCCAGCCCGAGGACTGAGCCGATATGGCCAAAGCGCTGGAGCTTCACCTGGTCGGCATTGGCACCGGCAACCCCGACCATCTGACCCTGGCTGCCATCGCAGCGCTCAACGAGGCAGACCTGATTCTGCTGCCGCGCAAGGGCGAGGACAAAACGGACCTGATCGACCTACGCCGCGCGATCTGCGATCGGGTGCTGCACCGCCCGGTGCGCATCGTTGAATTCGACTTGCCGGTGCGCGCGGCCGACGGCGATTACCTGGCGGCGGTCAACCAATGGCATGACGCCATTGCCGACGCATGGCTGCATCAAATCGCCACCCATCTGCCGGCCGGTGGCCGGGTGGCACTGTTGGTCTGGGGCGATCCGTCGCTCTATGACAGCAGCCTGAGAATCGCCGCACGGGTCAAGGCCCGCCGCGGCGCGTTGGCAGTGCGCGTGGTGCCGGGCATCACCAGCGTGCAGGCGCTGACTGCCGCGCACCGCATTGCACTCAACGAACTGGCCGAACCGGTCCTCTTGACCACCGGCCGCCGGCTGCGCGAGCGCGGTTGGCCGCGCGAGGCGGACACCGTGGTGGTGATGCTCGATGCAGCCTGCGCGTTCCAAACGCTCGACCCGCAGGCGCTTTACATCTGGTGGGGGGCCTATCTGGGTCTGCCGCAGCAGGCGCTCGCCTGCGGGCCGCTGGCGGCCGTGGCCGGCGACATCGTGCGCCGGCGCGCGCAATTGCGCCAGCAGCACGGCTGGATTATGGATATCTATTTGCTGCGGCGCATGCGCACATAGCGCAGGGCAGAGCCGCCCGGCCGCTGGCAAACTACCCCGCGGTATGCCCCAGGCGCTGGCAGATGGCCGCGGCGCAGGCGCGGACCTTGCGCGCAGTCTCGCCTTGCCAGTCGGGGTCGAAGGTGTCGGCCGGCCCCATGGCGGTGATCGCCAGCGCCAGATTGCCGCTGCTGTCGAACACCGGCGCGGAAAACGCGTTGATGCCGGGAATCGGGTGGCCCACCGCGCGTGCCATGCCATGCTGGCGGACTTCGGCGACGATCTCGTCCACGTGGCGGCGCGACAGGCGCAACGCCGCCTGCGGAGTGGCGGCAAACTGGACCAGTTCCTTTTCCAGGATGGGCTGGGTGATGCGCGCCGGCAGGAAGGTGGCAAACACCCGGCCGGTGGCCGACAACAGCAGTGGGGTCATGACCGTGCCGGGACGCATATTCACATGAATCTGCTTACTGCTTTCCTCGATGCGCACAATGGTGGGACCGTGATTGCCCCACACCGCAATGGCCACGTTGAGTTCGATTTCGTCGGCCAGCCGCGCCGCCTCGATGGTGGCCGCGCGCAGCGGGTCCAGCCCATGCAGGGCGGTCAGCCCCATTTGCAGTGAAAACGGTCCCAGGCCGTAACGCCCGGTGAGCGGGTCCTGCTCGATCAGGCCAAGTTTGCCAAAGCTGACCAGATAGGGATGCGCTTTGGCCGGCGGCATGCCGGCTGCGCGCGCCAGATCTTTGAGCATCATCGGCGCGCCGTGGCGCACCAGCGCCTGCAGCAGTGCACCGCCTACTTCGATGGACTGGATGCCGCGGCGCTCCGCGCCGCGATTGCCATTACGTTCGTCTTCCAAATCAGCCTCTTGCACTGGGTGGGTGGTTGGGCGGCGGGCATCATAACAGCTGCCGCGCATCGTTTTGCCGACGCATTGATTTGACAATAGCGAATTTATTGACCATTGCCAAATCATCAACTAGGATGCCTCCATCGCTGAGCTTACGAGGAGTCATCGAATGCAAGCCAAGGCTTTCGCCTCCCAGGCAGACCTGGAAGAAAAGCGCATCAGTTGGGAAAAACTGTCTGACAACGCCTATGCCTACACCGCCGAGGGCGACCCGAACACCGGGGTGATCATCGGCGACGATGCGGTGATGATCGTCGACGCCACCGCCACCCCGGTGATGGCCCAAGGCGTGATCGCCAAAGTGCGCGAAGTCACCGACCTGCCGATCAAGTACGTGGTGCTCACCCACTACCATGCGGTGCGTGTGCTGGGCGCCTCGGGCTACAAAGACGAGGGGCTGCAACAGATCATCGCCAGTCAGGACACCTATGAGCTGATCGTCGAGCGCGGCCAGCAGGATATGGCGTCCGAGATCGGCCGTTTTCCGCGCTTGTTTCGCGCCGTGGAAAGCGTGCCGGGGCTGACCTGGCCCACGCTCACTTTCAAGGGCGAAATGACCCTCTGGCTGGGCAAGCTCGAAGTCAAAATCGCCCAGCTCGGTCGTGGCCATACCAAGGGCGACACCATCGTTTATCTGCCGTCGCAATCGATCTGTTTTTCCGGCGACCTGGTGGAAGCCGAGGCCGCCTGCTACACCGGCGATGCGTATTTGGCCGACTGGCCGCAGACGCTGGACAAATTGGCCGCCATGAACTTCCAGAAGCTGGTTCCGGGGCGCGGTCCGGCGCTGATGACTCCCGAGCGGGTTGCCGCCGGTCTGGCCTACACCCGCGACTTCGTGACCACGCTGTATCAGAGCGCCCAGGAAGCGGTGGCCCAGGGCTATGACCTGAAAGCGGCCATGACGCACACCCGCAAGAACATGGACCCGAAGTTCGGCCACGTCTTCATCTACGAGCATTGCCTGCCCTTTGACGTCACCCGCGCCTTCGATGAAGCCAGCGGCATCCGCGATCCGCGCATCTGGACAGCGGAGCGCGACCAGCAAATGTGGCATGCGCTGCAGGAGTGAGCGCCCGCGCCACGCGAATCCGCCCAACAGGGTTGATTGACGCATCCCGGCACACACGCCCGCCAGAAGGCGACCGGGGCTGACACGACAAGGAGGAGACACCGTGCTGAGCACGTATCGATATCCCAAGTACGCCTACCGGCGCCCGCCGGAGGTGGCTGAAGCCCGTGCGGGGCATTATCCGGTGGTGGTGGTGGGCGCCGGCCCGGTGGGGCTGGCTGCCGCCATCGATTTAGGCATGCAGGGCACCCCGGTGCTGCTGCTCGACGACGACGACACCGTCTCCATCGGTTCGCGCGGCGTGTGTTACGCCAAGCGTGCGCTGGAGGTGCTGGACCGTTTGGGCTGCGGCGAGGAGATGGTGGAAAAAGGCGTGTCCTGGAATGTGGGCCGCACCTTCTTCCGCGAGCAAGAGGTCTTCAACTTCAACCTCTGCCCGGAACCGGACCACCACCGCCCGGGCATGATCAACTTGCAGCAGTACTATTTGGAAGAGTACATGGTGCGCCGCGCCCAGGCGCTGGGCAACATCGACCTGCGCTGGAAAAACAAGGTGATTGCGGTCACCCCCGGCGATGACAAAGTCACACTACGGGTCGAGACCCCTGACGGCGCCTACACGCTCGGCTGCGACTGGCTGATCGTCGCCGACGGTGCGCGCTCACCCATCCGCCACATGCTGGGACTGGAAGTGGAAGGCAAGATTTTCATGGACCGCTTCCTGATTGCCGATGTGGTGATGAAGGCCGACTACCCGGCCGAGCGCTGGTTCTGGTTCGATCCGCCCTTTCACCCCGGCCAGTCGGTATTGCTGCACAAACAGGCCGACAATGTTTGGCGTATCGACTTTCAGCTCGGCTGGGATGTGGACCCGGAAGAAGAAAAGAAGCCGGAAAAGGTCATCCCGCGCATCCAAGCGATGCTCGGCGATGAGCGCGAATTCGAGCTCGAATGGGTCAGCGTCTATACCTTTCAATGTCGCCGCATGAACGATTTTCGCCACGGCCGGGTGCTGTTCGTCGGCGATGCAGCGCACCAGGTCTCACCCTTCGGCGCTCGCGGGGCCAACTCCGGTATTCAAGACACCGACAATCTGGTGTGGAAGCTCAAACTGGTCATGGAGGGCAAGGCGCCGCCCGCGCTGCTCGACACCTATTCGGCCGAACGCACTTTTGCGGCCGACGAAAACATCATGAACTCGACCCGCTCGACCGATTTCATCACCCCCAAGAGCGCGGTCAGCAAGACCTTCCGTAACGCGGTGCTGAGCCTGGCCGAGCGCTATCCGTTTGCCCGCGCGCTGGTCAATTCCGGACGGCTGTCGGTGCCCAGCTTTTTGACCGCATCGGCGCTCAACACCCCGGATACCGACACCTTTGCCGGCCACATGGTGCCCGGCGCACCGATGGACGACGCCCCGGTGAGCACCGCCGACGGCCAGCAATGGCTGCTTGAGCTGCTCGGCAACCGTTTCCAGCTACTGTACTACCTGGATGACGCCAGCGCGCTGGAGGCCGCCACCGCCGGCACGCTTTCCGGTCTGGCCGACGGACCGATTCCGATCCAACCCCTGGTGGTGGCCGAGCGCGGACGTGCGCCGATGGGACTTGCCACGGTCATCGACACCAAAGGCCGCATCCGCGAACGTTACGATCTGCAGCCGGGCACGGTCTATCTGGTCCGCCCCGATCAGCATGTCGTCGCGCGCTGGCGCAGGCTGGATGCTGCCGCAGTGCGCGCAGCGCTCGCCCGTGCCACCTGCAACGCGTAAAGGAGCCTGTCACCATGGCACTGAACACCCAACCCAACTTCTTCGAGCCAGGCCGCCAATACTTCCGCAGCTTCAGCCCCGGCGACGACTTCTACGAACTTTTGATCGACACCCACCGCGATCTCACCGACGCCCAAAGCGCGCAGGTCAACGCCCGCCTGATTCTGCTGCTGGCCAACCACATCGGCGACATCGCGGTGCTACGCGAAGCCATGCAGATCGCCCGCGAGGGCGTCTGATCGACCGCGCCCGCCCCTTGCTGCGGGCGCACTCCGCCTGACTGGAGGTTTCCCCATGCTGATCAAAAAGATTCACCATGTTGCCTACCGCTGCAAAGACGCGCTGGAGACCGCGCGCTGGTACGAAAAGCATCTGGACATGAAGCTGGTGCTGTCCATCGCCGAAGACGCGGTGCCGTCGACCGGCGAGCCGGACCCCTACATGCACATCTTTCTCGATGCCGGCGGCGGCAACATCCTGGCTTTTTTTGAACTCCCCACCCGTGCGCCGATGGGCCGCGACCCCAACACCCCGGCCTGGACCCAGCACCTGGCGCTGGAAGTCGAATCGGTCGAGGTGCTGCTAGCCACCAAAGCCCGTCTGGAAGCCGCCGGTATCGAGGTGGTCGGACCCACCGATCACGCGCTGTTCCAGTCCATTTACTTTTATGATCCCAACGGTCATCGTCTGGAACTGGCCGCCAACACCTTGCGCCCGGGCATGCTGGAAGCGCTCGACAAGGTCAAGTGGGAGATGCTGGACGAATGGTCCCGGACCAAGAAAGCCCCCCGGCACGCCGCCTGGATGCATGACGGCCGCTACAAGGAGATGTTCAATTGAAACTTGCCACCCTCAAGCACGGCGGACGCGACGGCACGCTGGTCGTGGTCAACCGCGACCTGACCCGCTGCCAGACCGTGGGCGGCATTGCGCGCACGCTGCAGGCCGCGCTGGATGACTGGGACGAGATCGCCCCGCAGCTGGAGCTGGTCTACGACATGCTCAACGGCGGCCACGCCCGCCACGCCATGCCCTTCGAGGCGGCAATGTGCCATTCGCCGCTGCCGCGGGCCTACCAGTGGGCGGACGGATCGGCTTACATCAACCATGTGGAGCTGGTGCGCCGCGCGCGCGGCGCCGAGCTGCCGCCGGAGTTTCACACCGACCCGCTGATGTACCAGGGCGGCTCGGACAGCTTCGTCGGCCCGCGCGACGACATCCTTGTCGCCAGCGAGGACTGGGGCATCGACTTCGAGGCCGAAGTCGCGGTCATCACCGGCGATGTGCCCATGGGCGCCAGCCCGGAGCAATGCGCCGGCGCCATCCGCCTGCTGATGCTGGTCAATGACGTCTCTTTGCGCAACCTGATCCCGGCCGAATTGGCCAAGGGCTTCGGCTTTTTCCAGTCCAAGCCGGCCTCGGCCTTCAGCCCGGTGGCGGTCACCCCGGACGAACTGGGTGTAGCCTGGCGCGACGGCAAAGTGCACCGTCCGCTGGAGGTCGAACTCAACGGGCAACCTTTCGGCAAACCGAACGCCGGGGTGGATATGACGTTTTCCTTCCCGCAACTGATCGCCCATGCCGCCAAAACCCGTGAGCTGGAAGCCGGCTCCATCATCGGCTCGGGCACGGTGTCCAACAAACAGGGTGGGCTGCACGGCTCCAGCATTGCCAACGGCGGGGTGGGCTATTGCTGCCTGGCCGAGCTACGCATGTACGAGACCATCGAAGGCGGCAAGCCGCTCACCCCTTTCATGCGCTTTGGCGACCGGGTCAAGATCGAGATGCACGACGAGCGTGGGCAAAGCATCTTCGGCGCCATCGAACAAAAGGTGGCGCCGCTGGCGCGCTGAACCGATGCCATGAAGCTCTATACCTACTTCCGCTCTTCGGCCGCCTACCGGGTGCGCATTGCGCTCCACCTCAAGGGCCTGCCCTATGAGGCGGTGCCGGTGCACTTGGTGCGCAACGGCGGCGAGCACCGGCAGCCGGACTACTTGGCCTTGAACCCGGCCGGACTGGTGCCCGCGCTGGAAGACCGCGGCCAGGTGCTCACCCAGTCGCTGGCGATCATCGAATACCTGGACGAGACCTATCCTGCGCCTGCGCTTTTGCCCGGCGACGCTTTGAACCGGGCGCGCATCCGCGCGCTGGCCCAGGCCATCGCCTGCGACATCCATCCGATCAACAACCTGCGCGTGCTGCAATACCTGAGCCGTGAGCTGGGCGTGACGGACGAACAGAAAAACACCTGGTACCGCCACTGGGTGGAGAGCGGGCTTGCCGCGGTGGAAGCGATGTTGCAGCAGCCGCCGCGCAGCGGGCGCTTTTGCGTGGGCGACACACCGACGCTGGCCGACGTCTGCCTGGTGCCACAGGTGTTCAATGCGCGCCGCTTCAACTGCAACACCGCCCACATCCCCACGGTGATGCGCATCGTCGACGCCTGCGAGGCGCTGGAAGCCTTCCGGCGGGCGGCGCCGGCCAACCAGCCGGATGCCGAATGACCCCTGTCGACCCGCCGCAAGGCCCTCACACCCCCCAGACCACCGGCACCGCCTCCTTGATCGAATACTCCAGCATTTCCAGCAACGGCCAGGCGCGCTGCGCAAAATTCACCGGCGCGCCGATGCCGGTGCGGCCGTCCGCACGCGCCTGCGCCTCATCTTCTTCGGGCTGGGCTGCGGCACGCGCTTTCTCTTCTTCGATCAATACCCGCAAGCGGGCGGCCGCTTCCGGCAACTGCGCCACGGTAATGATTCCCTTGGGCGCTTCCGGGTCCTTGCCGATGGCGGCAATCAGCTTTTTGGCCACGTCGCCGAACATGATCACATCGGCCGCAGCATCGGATTTGAATACGATCAGCATGTCACACTCCAGGCGTATTCACAGCCCTTTGACCGCGTAAATACCCGGTGCGTTGCGCCAGTACCCCTGGTAATCCATGCCACAGCCGAACAGGAAGCGGTCGGGCATCTCCAACCCGGTGAAATCCGCCCGCATGCCCGGATAGGCTTTGCGATCGTGCAGCTTGTGCACCAGCACCGCAGACAGCACCTCGCGCGCGCCTTCTGCACGCAGGTGCTCGATGATCGCCGCCAGGGTGTGACCTTCGTCCAGGATATCGTCCAGCACCAGCACACTGCGGTTGCGCAAATCCTGGGTGGGCCGCACCCGCCAGTCCAGTAGCGTGCCCTGAGTGGCCAAGCCGTAACGGGTGGCATGCAGGTAGGCGGTTTCCAGCGCAAAAGGCAGGCGCGGCAACAGACGGCCGGCGAAAATCAGCCCGCCGTTCATGACCGTGTAGATCAGCGGATTGCTGCGCGCCAGCCGCGCGCTGATCTCCCCCGCCATGCGGTCCAGCGCCACCTCCACCGCCGCCGCATCGGCCAGGCAATCGGCCTCGTCGCGGGCACGGATGATTTCATTCAGATCAACGGCCATGGCCTCCCCTTTTTCCACCGTGGTTATCGAGAGCGCGGAATTCTAGCCCGCCTCTGGAGCGGGCCGCGCACCATGCTGCAGTAGTACACTGTCGCCCGTTCATCAACCCGCACGATCCGCTTCCATGCCCATTCTGCAAATCTCCCACCCCCTTGTCCGTCACAAAATCGGCCTGATGCGTGAAGCGGACATCAGCACCAAGAAGTTTCGCGAACTCACCGCCGAACTGGCCCGCCTGCTGGCCTACGAGGCGTGCAAGGATTTTCCGCTGGAGAAGGTCACCCTCACCGGGTGGGCAGGGCCGGTGGAGGTGGAGCAGATCAAGGGCAAGAAGGTCACCGTGGTGCCCATCCTGCGCGCCGGCCTGGGCATGCTCGATGGCGTGCTGGACATGATCCCGAGCGCCAAGGTGAGCGTGGTGGGGATTTCGCGCGACGAGGAAACCTTGCAGCCGGCGCCTTACTTCGAGAAGTTCGTCGGCCACCTGGGCGAGCGCATGGCGCTGATCATCGACCCCATGCTGGCCACCGGGGGGTCGCTGGCGGCCACCTGCGACATGCTCAAGCGCAAAGGCTGCACACAAATCCGCGCCCTGGTGCTGGTGGCGGCCCCCGAGGGCATCGCGCTGATGGCCGAGCGCCATCCGGACGTCGACATCTACACCGCCAGCATAGACAGCCACCTGAATGAACAGGGCTACATCATCCCCGGCCTGGGCGATGCCGGCGACAAAATCTTCGGCACCAAGCACAACTGACCGACCGCAACACCCGCATCCCGCCTGCAGCACACGCTGCCTACAAAAACAGATGATCGCCCGCGCGGGCGAACGGAGAACACGCATGCGAGAAATTCCGATCCAGGCCGCCGAGCCGCTCTGGCGGCAGGCGGTCGCCGGCGGCCAGATCCTTTTCGTGGCCTTCGGCGCGCTGGTACTGGTACCGCTACTGACCGGTCTGAATCCCAGCATGGCCCTGCTGGGCGCCGGTGTCGGCACTTTGTTGTTCCAACTGGCAACCGGCCGCCAGGTCCCGATCTTTCTGGGTTCCAGCTTCGCTTTCATCGCCCCCATCGTGTACAGCATGCAGACCTGGGGGCTGTCGGCCACGATGGGCGCGCTGGCCTGCGTGAGCCTGGTGTATTTCGTGTTCTCCGGCCTGGTGTGGAAGCACGGTGCACAGATCGTGCACCGTTTCATGCCGCCGGTGGTGATCGGCCCTATCATCATGATCATCGGCCTGTCGCTGGCCGCGGTAGCGGTGAACATGGCGATGGGGCGCACCGGCGACGGCGCGGCGGAACTGGTGCCGTACCCCAGCGCGCTGGCGGTGGCCACAGTCGCCTTTGGCACCACGGTGGCGGTGGCGGTGTTCGCGCGCGGCTTTCTGCGGCTGGTACCGATTTTGGCAGGCGTGGCGGCCGGCTACGTGGCAGCAGCCGCCTTCGGTCTGGTGGATTTTTCCAAAGTCCATGCAGCACCCTGGTTTGCCGTGCCCGACTTTGTGGCGCCGAGCTTTGAATGGGCGGCCATTCTGTTCATGCTGCCGGTGGCGCTGGCGCCTGCCATCGAGCATGTTGGCGATGTGGTGGCCATTGGCGGAGTGACCGGCAAAGACTATACCGATCAGCCCGGCCTGCATCGCACCTTGGCCGGCGACGGCCTGGGCGTGCTGTTCGCCGGCCTGATCGGCGGGCCACCGATCACCACGTATTCGGAAGTCACCGGCGCGGTCACGCTGACCAAAAACTACAACCCGGCGATCATGACTTGGGCGGCGATTTTTGCCATCGCCCTGGCCTTCGTCGGCAAATTCAACGCCTTTTTGCAGTCCATTCCGGTGCCGGTGATGGGTGGCATCATGATGCTACTGTTCGGCTCGGTGGCCAGCGTGGGGCTGAAGACGCTGATCGGCGCGCGCACCGACCTGGACGAGCCGCGCAATCTGGTCATCGTCTCTACGGTGCTGGTCATCGGCATCGGTGGCCTGGCGCTCAACTTCGACGGTCTCACGCTGCAGGGCGTGAGTCTGTGCGGCATCGTTGCGGTGCTGCTCAACCTCCTGCTGCCGGCACAACGCAGCGGGAGATGCTGATGATGGCAGGCTTTCCGCCGCCCGTGCTATAAAACCGGCGCTGCCGGAAGCGGCCCGGCGATGGGAATTGCCGGGGCGCGGACATATTGACGATGCGCGCTGCACCGGAGGTGCGATGAATACACGGTTTCCACAGCCCTTTGAAGCCGTCGGGTGCGACGCCTGCCGCAATCCCGCAGCCCTCGGCTTCGAATTCACCATGGCCTTCCAGCCGATTGTCGATTTGGAAAGCGATCGGCTATTCGCCTATGAAGCGCTGGTGCGCGGAGTCGATGGCGCGGGCGCCGGCAGCGTGCTGGCTCAGGTCGATGATGGCAACCGCTACCGCTTCGACCAGGCGTGCCGGGTCAAGGCCATCGAACTGGCTGCCGCGCTCGGCCTCGATCGCATCAACGGCTGCCGGCTGAGCATCAATTTTCTGCCCAACGCCATCTACCGCCCCGAAACCTGCATCCGCGCCACACTGGAAGCCTGCTCGCGCTTTGGCTTTCCCTCCAGTCGGTTGATGTTCGAGGTCACCGAAGGCGAGCAAGTCAGCGACACCCAGCACCTGATCCGCATTTTCAGCGATTACCGCAAGCGCGGTTTCATCACCGCGATCGACGACTTCGGCGCGGGCTACGCCGGCCTCAATCTGCTGGCCACCTTTCAGCCGCATGTGCTCAAGCTCGATATGGCGCTGATCCGCGACATCGACCGCTCACCGGCCAAGCAGGCCATCGTTGCCGGCATTGCGCTGGCCGCCGAGCGGCTGGGCATTTCGCTGATCGGTGAAGGCGTCGAACGTGCCGCCGAGCGCGACATACTGCTCGGTTTTGGGATCCGCTTACAACAAGGTTATCTGTTCGCCCGCCCTGCACTCGAAGCGCTGCCGCGCCCCTGAGGCGACCCCGCCGGCCGCTGGCTGCCGGCCTGCTACAGCGTAAAGGCGTAGTCCACGGTCAGCGGCGCGTGATCGCTAAAGCGCGCGTCTTTGTATACCGCCGCGGCCCGCGCACAGTCGGCCAGCACCGGGGTGGCAATCTGGTAGTCGATCCGCCAGCCCACGTTCTTCGCCCACGCTTGGCCGCGGTTGGACCACCAGGTGTAGCTCTCACCGGTGGCCTGCGGGTGCAAACGACGGTACACATCCACCCAGCCCTGGTCGTTCAGCACACGCCCCAGCCAGGCACGCTCTTCGGGCAGAAAGCCGGAATTTTTCTGATTGCTCTTCCAGTTTTTCAGGTCGATCTCCTGGTGGGCGATGTTCCAGTCGCCGCAGATCACCACCTCGCGTCCGGCAGCGCGCAGGTCCGCCAGATGCGGGAAGAAGCGCTCCATGAAGCTGAACTTGGCCTGCTGACGTTCCGCCGAGCTGGAGCCGGAGGGCAGATAGAGGGAAATCACCGATAACCCCGGAAAATCAAGCTGAAGATAACGCCCTTCGGCATCGATGTCGGCATGGCCCAAACCCTCGACCACGCGCACCGGTGCATGGCGGCTGTAGAGGCCCACCCCGCTGTAGCCTTTCTTTTCGGCAAAGTGAAAATAGCCGACCAGATCCCCCGGATTGCGCATCACCTCACTCAGATCCGCCGCATGCGCTTTCAATTCCTGCACACAAACGAAATCGGCATTCTGGCGGACCAGCCAATCGAAAAAACCCTTGTTGCCGGCCGAGCGGATGCCGTTGAGGTTGGCGGAGATGATGCGTAACATGGGGGGCAGTTCCGGGACGTGTTCAGCATTGGAAAAAGCTCGTGGATTTTAGCCGTGATTTCATCGCGCTCGCCTGCCGCAAGGGCGTACTGCGTTTTGGCAGCTTCATCACCAAGGCCGGGCGCCAGTCGCCGTATTTTTTCAACGCCGGACTGTTCGATGACGGCGCATCCTTCCGCGAACTGTGCGGTTTTTATGCGCACGCCATCGAAGCATCCGGCTTGGCCTGCGATATGCTGTTCGGGCCGGCTTACAAGGGCATTCCACTGGTTGCCGGCACCGCCATCCGCCTGGCCGAGCGCGGCCGCAGCCTGCCCTTTGCCTTCAACCGCAAGGAAGCCAAAGACCATGGCGAAGGCGGCACGCTGATTGGCGCCCCGCTCGCCGGCCGGGTGCTGATTCTGGATGACGTCATCTCCGCGGGCACCTCGGTACGCGAATCGGTAAACATCATCCACGCCGCCGGTGCCGAACCGGCCGGCGTAGTCATTGCGCTCGATCGCATGGAACGGGGCAGCGGGTCGCTATCGGCGGTGCAAGAGGTGCGCCAACAATACGGCATTCCGGTCATCGCGGTCGCCACCTTGGAGGACCTGATCGCTTACCTTGCCGACAGTCCGCAACTGGCCGCCAACCTGGAGGCGGTGATGGCCTATCGTGAACGCTATGGCACGGCTGCATCGCGCTGAACTGTTCCTCATTGTCTTACTGGCCTGGCCGCTCACCGTGGCGGCGCAAGGCGGACGCAGCATTTTCTGCTGCGAAGACGCCAGCGGCCGACCGGTATGTGGCGATACGCTACCCAGCGCATGCTTTGGCAAGGCGTATCGCGAACTCAGCCCGCAGGGCACTGTGCGCCGACATGTGGCCGCGCCGCTGACGCCAGAAGAAATTGCCCGCCGGGAAGCGGCCGAGCGACAGCGTAAGGCGGAAGAAGCCCGCGCCTTGCAGCAGCGCCGGCTCGACGAAGCCTTGCTCGAAACCTACGCCAGCCTGAACGATCTGGACGCACAGCGCGACCGCAATCTGGCCGCGGCCGACAAGAACGTGCAGGAGCAGCGCCGTCGGCTCAGCGAACTCGAAGCGCGCCGGCAAAAGCTCACCGAAGAGCGGGCGTTCTACCGCGACCGCGAACCGCCGCCGGAACTGGTCGGCGATCTGCGCACCATCGAAGCGGAAATCGCCGCGCAGCAGGTGGTGCTCCAAGCCAAAATGCGCGAACTCGAAACCCTGCGCAATCGCTTCGACGAAGACCGCCGGCGTTATCTGGAACTCACCCGCAGCGCACCGGCGCAAAACTGATGTGCGCAGCCACCTCCACCACCGTCCGTGCCGCCTGTCCGCATGACTGTCCGGACACCTGCGCCATGGAAGTCACCGTGGCTGACGGGCGCGCGGTCAAGCTGCGTGGGGCGGCCGATATGCCTTTTACCCACGGTGCCCTGTGCACCAAGGTCGCGCATTATCTTGAGCGGGTGTATTCCGAACAGCGCCTGCTGCATCCGATGAAGCGCATCGGCGCCAAGGGCGAAGGGCGTTTTACCCGCATTTCCTGGGACGAGGCGCTCGACACCATCGCGCAGCGCTTTAGCGCCATCGCCGCCGAAGACCCGCGCGCCATCCTGCCCTATTCCTACGCCGGGACCATGGGGCTGGTGCACAGCGCGAGCATGGATCGGCGTTTTTTCCACCGCCTCGGGGCTTCACGGCTCGATCGCACGATCTGCGCCTCGGCCGGCGCCTACGGTTGGAAGGCGACCATAGGCGCGTCGATCGGCGCCGATCCGGAGGCGGTGGCCTGCGCCCGGCTGATCCTGATCTGGGGCGCCAACCCGGTGGTGTCCAATGTGCACGGCTGGCACCACTTACAGGAGGCGAAACGGCGCGGCGCCCGCCTGGTGTGCATCGACCCCTGGCGCAGCCAAACCGCCGACAAGTGCGATCTGCATCTGGCCCCGCTGCCTGGCAGCGATGGCGCCTTGGCGCTGGCGATGATGCAGGTGCTGATCGCCGAAGACCGCCTCGACCACGACTACGTCGCCCGCCACACCACCGGCTTCGCCGAGCTGCGTGAACGCGTGCGCGAGTACACCCCGGAGTGGGCCGCAACGCTCACCGGGCTGCCGGCGCAAGCCATCCGCCAGCTCGCCCGCGACTACGCGGCGGCCGGGCACCACAGCCTGATTCGTCTCAATTACGGCCTCAACCGCCACGCCGGCGGGGGCATGGCGGTGCGCAACATCGCCTGTCTGCCGGCGCTCACCGGCGCCTGGCGCCAACCCGGTTGCGGTGCGCTGCTGTCGACTTCGGGCAATTTTCCGGTCGACCAGCATGCGCTGGAACGCCCCGATCTGTATCCCGATCCGGTGCGTTTTCCACCCCGTACCATCAACATGAGCACAATCGGCCGCGATCTGCTGGAAGCATCCGATCCGCCAATCCGCGCCATTTACGTCTATAACGCCAACCCGCTCGCGGTGGCGCCCGACGGTAACAGGGTTCGTCAAGGCTTTGCGCGCGAAGATTTGTTCTGCGTAGTGCATGAGCTGTTCCAGACCGACACCGCCGACTATGCCGACATCCTGCTGCCGGCCACCACTCAACTGGAACACTTCGACCTGCATACCGCATACGGCCACCTCTACGCCTTGCGCAACACACCGGCCATCGCCCCGCTGGGCGAAGCCAAACCCAACAGCGAGGTGTTCCGCCTGCTTGCCCAACGGCTGGGTTTTGACGATCCGGCGCTGCGCGACAGCGACCAGGCGGTGGCTGCGGCCGCCTTCGGCCCACGCGACCCGCGCGCCTTGGGTCTGTCCGACGCGCTGGAGGCACACGGCTGGGCACGCCTGAACCTGCCGCGGCCCTTTGCGCCGTTTGCCGCCGGCCAATTTCCAACACCGTCCGGCAAGTGCGAATTCTTCTCACAGACGCTGGCCGCCGCCGGGCTGGACCCGCTGCCGACCTGGCACCCGCCGCGCGAATCGGCACCGGTCGACCCGGCGCGGGCTGCGCACTACCCATTGGCGCTGATCAGTCCACCGGCACGCAACTTCCTCAACAGCAGCTTTGCCAACCTGCCGCGCTTTGTGGCCGAAGAAGGTGCGCCGCGGCTGCTGATGCATCCGCACGATGCGGCTGCGCGCGCTTTGTGCGAGGGCGGCACGGTGCGCATCTACAATGACCGTGGCGAGTTCCGCGCCCGACTCACGGTCACCGACCGGGCGCGCACCGGCGTGGTGGTCAGCCCCTCGATCTGGTGGCGCAAGCTCAGCCCCGACGGCTGCAACGTCAATGCGGTAACCAGCGACGCCGTGGCCGACTTTGGCGGCGGCGCCTGCTTTTACGACTGCCTGGTGCAGGTCGCCCGCGCATGAACGACCCGCGTACCCTGGATGCGGTCGCGGCCCTGGTCGCTGCGGCACAGCGCATCCTGTTCATCACCGGCGCCGGCATCTCGGCCGACTCCGGTCTGCCGACTTATCGCGGCATCGGCGGGTTGTATCACGAACGGCTGACCGCCGAAGGGCTCAGCATCGAACAGGCGCTATCCGGCGACATGATGCGCCGCCGGCCGGACATTTGCTGGCGTTACATTGCCGAAATCGAGGCCAACTGCCGCGGCGCTCAACCCAATGCTGCGCACCGCTTGATTGCCGCGCTGGAACAGGAAAAGCCGTCTGTTTGGGTACTGACCCAGAACGTCGACGGCCTGCATCGGGCCGCCGGCTCCCGGAAGCTGATCGAAATTCACGGCACCGTGCATCATTTGCGCTGTACCGAATGTCCGCACGAGCGCGATGTGCCGGATTTTTCCGGCCTTTCGCTGCCACCGGCCTGTCCGGCATGCGGCGGTCTGCTGCGCCCGGACGTGGTGCTGTTTGGCGAGCTGCTACCGCCGCAGCAGCTTGACCGGCTGGCCGCGGTCCTGCGCGCCGGACTGGATTTGGTGGTGTCGATCGGCACCACCAGCGTGTTTCCCTACATTGCCGGCCCGGTAAGGTGGGCACAGCAGCAAGGCATTCCGAGCGTCGAAATCAACCCCGGCGACAGCGAAATCAGCGCTGTGGTGACTCACCGGCTGCAGATGGGCGCGGCCGATGCGCTGACCGCCATCTGGCGGCGCCTGCATCCGCCCGACCCCGCCGAGGACTGAGTCCCCCGGCGGTCTTGCCGGGCCGACAGGCCGGTTTTGCCGCCACTACAGCAGCACCCGTTCGATACCGCCGTTGTTGGCGCGCGCCACATAGTCAGGCAGCCAGTTCTCGCCAAGCAGATGGCGGGCCATCTCGACCACGATGTAATCCGGCTCCACGCCGCCAGCGTCATTGGCATAGCGGTGCATGCCCTGCAGGCAGGACGGGCAGGAGGTGAGAATTTTCACCTTTGCGCCCGGATCCTGGCCACGCAGTTTGGCCGCGCCCTTTTCGATCTCTTCCTGCTTGCGGAAACGCACTTGGGTGGAAATGTCCGGGCGGGCCACCGCCAGCGTGCCGGATTCGCCGCAGCAGCGATCGGACAGGTCGACTGGCGTGCCCATCAGCTCGTTGGCCACCTTGATACCCTGGTACTGCTTCATCGGCGTGTGGCAGGGTTCGTGATACATGTACTTCACACCTTGCACGCCATCGAGCTTCACGCCCTTCTCCAGCAGGTACTCGTGGATGTCGAGCAACCGGCAGCCGGGGAAGATTTTGTCGAATTCATACTTTTGCAACTGATCCATGCAGGTGCCGCAGGACACGATCACCGTCTTGATGTCCAGGTAGTTCAGCGTGTTGGCCACGCGGTGGAACAGCACCCGGTTATCGGTGGTGATCTTCTGGCCTTTGTCCTCCTCACCCGCGGCGGTCTGCGGATAACCGCAGCACAGATAGCCCGGCGGCAGCACGGTCTGCGCGCCGACATGGTAGAGCATGGCCTGGGTAGCCAGTCCGACCTGGCTGAACAGGCGCTCCGAGCCGCAGCCGGGGAAGTAGAACACCGCTTCCGAGTCGCCGTTGACTTTCTGCGGATCGCGGATCACCGGGATGATCTTGTCGTCTTCGATGTCGAGCAACGCACGGCTGGTCTTTTTGGGCAAATTGCCCGGCATCGGCTTGTTGATGAAATGGATCACTTGCGCTTTGACCGGCGCTTTGCCCAGCGTGGCCGGCGGCGATTTGACCTGTGCCTGCACCAGACCGAGCTTTTTGCCCAGCTCATGAGCAAAGCGCTGCGCCTTGTAGCCCCACTCGATCATGCCGGTGCGGATCAGTTTGATGGTGGCCGGATCCTTGACGGTAAGGAAGGCCATCGCCGCGGCTTTGCCGGGGTTGAACGAGCGCTTGCCTTGTTTGCGCAGCAGGTTGCGCATCTTGATCGACACATCGCCAAAGTCGATGTCCACCGGACAGGGCTTCTCGCATTTGTGGCACACCGTGCAGTGGTCGGCCACGTCCTCGAATTCGGCCCAATGCGCCAGCGACACGCCACGGCGGGTCTGCTCCTCGTACAAAAAGGCTTCGATCAGCAGCGAGGTGCTGAGAATTTTGTTTCTTGGGCTGTAGAGGAGATTGGCGCGCGGCACATGGGTGGAACACACCGGCTTGCACTTGCCGCAACGCAGGCAGTCCTTGATGTCGTGGGCGATCTCGCCGACATCGGTCTGCTCCATGATCAGCGATTCGTGCCCCATCAGGTTGAAGCTGGGGGTATAGGCGTTGTCGAGGTTGCCGCCTTTCATCAGCTTGCCGCGGTTGAAACGCCCCTCGGGATCGACCTTTTGCTTGTAGGCCCAAAAACTGGCCATCTCCTCGTCGGTCAAGTAGTCCAGCTTGGTGATGCCGATGCCGTGCTCGCCGGAAATCACCCCGTCGAGCGAACGCGCCAGCGCCATGATGCGGTCGACAGCACGGTTGGCGGTGGCGAGCATTTCGTAATGATCGGAATTGACCGGAATGTTGGTGTGCACATTACCGTCGCCGGCGTGCATGTGCAGGGCGACGAACACCCGGCCGCGCAGGATCTCCTTGTGGATGGCGCCGATGCGCTCGCGCACCGGGGCAAACACCGCACCGTCGAAAATCTTGTCCAAACGGGCTTTCAGCTCGGCCTTCCACGACACCCGGATGGAGTAGTCCTGCAGACGGTGAAAGAGCCGCGGCGCGGCCGCACGGTTGGTGAGCGTGCCGGCTTCGACACCGAACTTGGCAAACTGCGCCTCGGCCTCGGCCAGCGGCAAGTCCAGGTTGTCCAGTAGCCACTGCCAACGCCGACGCACCGCGGCAATGTCGTCGAGCGCGGCCTGGCGGCGGTCGTCGATCAACGCCTCGGCGTCGATTTCGGCATCGCCCGCATCCAGCCGCAGTTCGCCCTGCAGATAAGCGGTCAGGGCATCGCACAAGTCCAGCTTGTTCTGAATCGACAGTTCGATGTTGATGCGTTCGATGCCGTCGCAGTATTCGCCCATGCGCGGCAACGGAATGACCACGTCCTCGTTGATCTTGAAGGCGTTGGTGTGACGGGAGATTGCCGCGGTGCGCGAACGCTCCAGCCAGAAACGCTTTCTTTGCTCCGGCGTGACCGCGATGAAGCCTTCTGCGCCGCGCACATTGGTCATGCGCACCACCTCGGAGGCCGCCCGCATCACCGCGCCTTCATCGAAACCAACGATGTCGCCGATCAGCACCATCTTGGGGCGGCCATGCCGCTTGGCCTTGGTGGTGTAGCCGACCGCCTTGACATAACGTTCGTCCAGATGCTCCAGCCCGGCCAGTTGCACGCCGGCTGCATGGCCGGCGCCGCCGGGCTTGAAGTAATCGGTGATCTCCACGATGGCCGGCACCGCCTCACGCACCTGGCCGAAAAATTCCAGGCACACCGTGCGGGTAACCGGCGGCATCTTGTGCAACACCCAACGCGCGGCGACGATCAATCCGTCGGTGCCCTCTTTCTGCACGCCGGGCACACCGCCCAAGAACTTGTCGGTCACATCCTTGCCCAGCCCGACTTTGCGACAGGCCGCGCCCGGCATGGCGAGAATCTCCTCGCCCAAGGGCGCATAAGTCAGCCCGTCAAAGCGACGCAAGCGGAAACGTACCGTTTCCTGCTCGTGAATCTTGCCGAAATTGTGGTCCAGGCGCTCGACTTCCAGCCAGTTGCCGTCGGGCGTGACCATTTTCCACCACGCCAAATTGTCCAGCGCAGTCCCCCACAACACCGCTTTTTTGCCACCCGCGTTCATGGCGATGTTGCCGCCGATGCACGAGGCCGAGGCCGAGGTGGGATCGACCGCAAACACCCGGCCGGCGGCTGCGGCCGCTTCGGCCACACGCTCGGTCACCACGCCGGCGCCGGTGCGGATGGTGGCATAGGGTTTGTCCATCGGCCCGTTCAGACCGGGCAACACGATTTCCTCTACCGGCCCGATCGCGATCAGCTTTTCGGTGTTGATCACCGCCGAGTTGGCATCCAAGGGTACCGCACCGCCGGTGTAGCCGGTGCCGCCGCCGCGCGGAATGATGGTGAGCCCCAGTTCGATACAGGCGCGCACCAAGGGCGCCACCTCTTCTTCGGTGTCCGGATACAGCACCACGAACGGGTATTCCACCCGCCAGTCGGTGGCGTCGGTGACATGGCTGACCCGCGCATGGCCGTCAAAACAAATGTTGTCGCGCCGGGTATGGCGGGCGAGCGCCTTATGCACCGCCTTGCGACGGCGTGCGGTATCGGCAAACCAACGTTCGAAGTCGGCTACCGCGGCGCGTGCGCGCGCCAAAAGAAAGGTGACCCGCTCATTGCCCTGGCGGCGCTTGTCCACCTCGTTGAGCCGATGGCCGAGCGCGCCGATCAGAGCTTCGCGGCGCTCGCGGTTGGCGAGCAGGTCGTCTTCCAGATAGGGGTTGCGGCGCACCACCCAGATGTCGCCCAGCACCTCGTAGAGCATGCGCGCGGAACGGCCGGTGACCCGTTCGGCACGCAGCGCGTCCAACACTTGCCAGGCCTCGGCGCCAAGCAGACGAATGACGATCTCACGATCGGAGAACGAGGTGTAGTTGTAGGGAATCTCTCGCAGGCGTTGGGTCATGGGCGCACCGGGCAAGCTGCTGCAGCAAAGCGCTCGATTCTAGCGGACCGCAGCGCAACATGCATCAAAAAATCAAGACCTTATGAACTTCATGGGCATCCTGGATGCCTTCGGTCGGATAGACCGCCACCCCTCCCCGGCGTTCGCTCAGCGTACGTTCGAAAGCGCTGCGGTCAGCGCAATTTCGACCCGCCAACCCGGACGCGCCAAGCCGGCCACCCGCACACAGGCGCGCGCAGGTGCGCTGCCAGCGGGCAGCCAGGCGTCCCAGACTTCGTTCATGCCGTCGTAGTCGGCCATGTCCGCCAGGTAGATGGTGGCCATCAGAATGCGCGTGGTGTCACTGCCGGCAGCCAACAACTGGCGTTCGATGCTGGCCAGCGTTTCCCGCGTCTGGGTGCGGATGTCAGTGCCCTCGCTGGCAGGCACTTCGACCAAGTAAACCACCCCGGCATGGGTCACGGAATCGGCGTAGCGGGCGGTGATGCCGCGGCGAACGATATCGGTCATGAACGCAGAACAAAGACACGGCGGACCCGTGAGTCTACCGCAACCGCCCTGTCTGCGCTCAGGGACGGCTGCTGAGGTAATCCACCACCGCGTCGATATTGCGCTCGCCCAGTTGCGTGACCGCCGCGGTCATCGGCGCATAGAAACGCTCGCCGGATTGGGTGAGATAGCGCCGCAAACTGATCTTCAGGTAGTCGGTTTGTTGCCCGGCCAGGCGCGGAAAATCCTTCGATCCGTGCGCATCGACCAGATGGCAGCGCGCGCAATGCTGCTGGTACAGGCGGGCGCCGTCGGCTGCGAGCGGCCCGGGCGGGTGCAGCGGCGGCACCGGCCGGGAGGCATACATCAGCACGATCGAGGCTTTCTCGCGCTCATTGAGCACCTTCATCAAGCCCTGCATGAACTCGTCTTTGCGCGCCCCCGACAAAAATGCCTCGATCTGACGCAGCAGGTAGGCCGGATGCTGACCGGCCAGGTTGGGCACATTGGAGAATTTACTGATGCCCGCTTCCCCATGACAGTTGGCACAAAAAAAGGCGGCCTTGCGCCCTTCGGCAACCAATGTCTGGTGCAAGGCGGTGTCCTGGGCGGCTCGCGCCAGCAGTTCCGCGGCGTTTTCGGCTGCGGCCGACGCGGCGGCACAGATCAAGCTACACCCGGTCAAAAACCGCACCACGAAAGACCCTATCCGCGACTGGCTGATGCGCATCGAATGCTCCCGCAAAAATTCGTCCGGCAAAACCGCCAGATTGGCGGCTCCTGACACAGGGAGCAAATCTTAACATCATGAACGCGCAGTGGGCGGCTTACGCGCCAACCACCGCATACGTCATGAAAATGCCATCTGCCGGCGCGGCACTCAGACGAAAACCGCTTCCGCTTCGAGCTCAATGCCAAAGCGCGCCCGCACCTCGGCGCGGATGAGGTTGGCCGCGCGCACCACGTCTTGACCGGTGGCACCGCCGCGATTGACCAGCACCAGCGCCTGACGCTCGAAGCAACCAACCGGGCCCAGGTTACGCCCTTTCCAGCCGCACTGTTCGATCAGCCAGCCAGCGGCGAGCTTAACCCTGCCGTCCGGCTGGGGATAATGCGGCAAGCCGGGCCAGCGCGCTGCCAAGCGGGCGAAGGCCGCCGCATCGACCACCGGGTTTTTGAAAAAACTGCCGGCGTTACCGATTTCGGCCGGGTCTGGCAGCTTGCGGCGACGGATACGGATGACCGCCTCCGACACCTGCAGCGCCGTCGGCGCCATGCCCGCCACGGCCTGCACCTCGCGCGCCAGTTCCGCGTAATCCAGGCGCGGCTGCCAGGACCGGGGTAGCCGGAAACACACCGAGGCGATCAGCCAACGGCCCGGTTGGCGTTTGAACAGGCTATCGCGGTAGCCAAAGGCACAATCGGCCGGCAACAGGCGATGCAACCTGCCGTCTTGCAAATCGACCACGGTGAGCGAGTCGATGCGCTCGGCCACCTCCAACCCATAGGCGCCGATGTTCTGTACCGGCGCCGCACCCACGGTGCCCGGAATCAGCGACAGGTTTTCCAGCCCCGGCCAACCCTGGGCAAGCGTCCAGCGCACAAAGTCGTGCCAATTCTCCCCGGCCGCGGCCGCCACCCGCCAGCATTGCTCATCCTCGCCCACCAGTTGGCGGCCGCGCAGCCCGACCTTGACCACCAAGCCGGAAAAATCCCCGGTAAAGACCAGATTGCTGCCGCCGCCCAGCACCAGACGACGCGGTGCCGCTTGCCAGCACTCGTTTTGCAGCAGGGCCTGCAGGCCGGAAAGCGTGTCGATGACTACGAGCTGCGCCGCCCGGGCCGGCAGGCGAAAGGTGTTGAGCGCATCCAGCGCCACATCGCGACGCACCACCGGCATCGCAGACGCCGGGTCAGTCGGCCCGCTGGGCGGCATCGCACAGTTCCGCAGCAATCGGAAAAATCCGGTCGTAAGTCAGGTTGAAGACGAAGGCATAGGCGACATAAGCGGCCGCCAGGCCGATGTCGGCGAACAGGGCCTCGAGCCAGCCCATACCGGTCCAGGCCATGATGACCGGCAGGCTCATCAGCAAAAGGCCGCCCTCGAAGCCAAAGGCATGCAGCACGCGCAGGCGCAACGGGCGGCGATCTGCGCTGCGACCGGTGAGCCGGCCCTCGATCCAATCGAAAGCGGTGTTGTAGCTGGCGTTCCACAACGCGGCAATCAATGCAATGACCGCCAACAACCCGGCCGAGTCGGCCAACGAAACCCCACTGGCCCAGGCAAAGGGCGGGGTGATCAGCAGCAGGCCGCCGAGCTCGAACAAAGCGATCTGGCGCAGGCGATCGGGAAGGGAACGCAGTTTGGGGTTGGCAGCGGACACAGGTTGGTTAAGGCGTTTTAGTAGCCCAACAAGATAGGTCCGCAGCACACCAAAAGCAAGTTGTGCAACGCAACAAGTCAAACCGCAACCACACCGACCCCGCCGCGGCTGCTCACCTCTTTTGGCCTGCTCGAGCGGCTTCAAGGGCTGCGCCGATTCGCTACGAGGCAGAGAACGCGCTAGAATATTGGTCCAAATATATCGGCACATGGGCAAATTACGCTGCCGCAAAGCAACATACGCCCGTACCGGCCAAGCGCTGCCCGTGCCCGCACGACCGCCAAAGGAGTCCGTCCATCCATGCTCGCCTTGTTGCTGCCGATCGGCGCCCTGCTGACCGGTATCGCCCTGATGCTGCTGGGCACTGGACTACTGAACACGCTGCTTGCGCTACGCGGCAGCCTGGGCGGCATGAGCGACCAAACCCTGGGGCTGATCGGCTCCGCCTACTTCGTCGGCTTCTTCGCCGGCACGCTGGTGGCGCCCGGGTTGATCCGCCGCATGGGCCACATTCGTGCCTTCGCCTTCTTCGCTGCCGCCACCGCGGTCTGCGTACTGCTGCATGCGCTCTACACCCATGATCTGTTCTGGATGCTGTTGCGCATGGTCACCGGCATTGCGCTGGTGGGCTTTTACACGGTGATCGAGAGCTGGCTCAACAGTCAGGCTCCGGCTGCGCATCGCGGACAGATCTTCTCGGTCTACATGGCGGTCAACCTGTTTGCGCTGGCCGGCGCGCAGCAGTTTCTCAACCTGGGCTCGCCGGTGAGCTTCACGCTGTTCGCCGTGGCGGCGATCTTGGTCATGCTCGCGTTGATGCCGGTAGTCGCCACCCGCCTGCCGCCGCCAGCGGTCACCGATGCGCCGCGGATGCCGCTGTCGCGCCTGTGGGCCGCCGCACCGGCGGCGGTGGTCGGCGCGTTGGCTTCGGGCTTGGCAATGGGCGCCTTCTGGGCGTTGGGGGCGGTCTACGCCGGACGCATCGGCCTGGCCGAGCGCGACATTGCTCTGTTCATCAGCCTCACCATCGTCGCTGGCGCCCTGGGACAGTGGCCGATGGGCCGCCTGTCCGACACCCTGGACCGACGCCGCGCGCTGGCGCTGATCGCCGGTCTGGCGGCCGCAAGCGGTGTGCTGATCGCGCTGCTGGGCAACTTCGACAAGTGGGTGCTGGTCGGTTGCGTGGTATTCGGCGCTGCCGCCTTCGCGGTGTACCCGGTGGTGGTCGCCCACCTGATCGACCATCTCCAGCAGCAGGACATTCTGCCGGGCAATGCCGCCCTGCTGCTGTTGCACGGTGTGGGCGCGGCCATCGGTCCGGCACTGGCCGGGGCGCTGATGGGTATCAGCGGCGCGGCTGCGCTACCGGTGTTTTTTGCCTTGATGTTCGCCCCCGCGGCCGCCTTTGCCTGGCTGCAGTCGCGCCGCGCCGCCGACGAGATCGTCGAAGAGGCCGCACATTTCATGCCCATGCTGCGCACCTCGCCCACCGTGCTGGAGATGATGAACCCGGGCGAAGACGGGGCCCACGGCGCACCGGCTCAAACGCCGCAGCCGCCCCCCAGCCATGCACCCTGAGTGCAATCCCATCGTTGTCGGCACTCGTGTCGGCGTTCATGCTTCAAGGAGAAACGCACATGTTGCTTGCCACCGATCTGGACGGAACTTTCCTGGCCGGCGATCCGGACAATCGCCAACGCCTGTACGCATTGATTAGCGCACATCCACAGATCAAGCTGGTATTCGTCACCGGACGCGGCCTGGAGTCGGTGCTGCCGGTTCTTGCCGATCCCACCATCCCGAAACCGGACTATCTCATTTGCGACGTCGGCGCCACCGTGGTCGACGGCCGCAGCCTGCAACCGGTGCAGCCCTTGCAAACCGAAATCGAAGCGCGCTGGCCGGGCGAGCGCGCGGTAGCCGACGCCATGGCGCGCTTTGACGCGCTGGAGCGTCAGGAGGTGCCGCAACAACGGCGCTGCTCTTATTTCTGCAGCGCCGATGCGGTGAGCGACGAGATTCGCCGCATTGCCGACGAGCTCGGCTGCGACGTGCTGTACTCGGCCGACATGTACCTCGACATCCTGCCGCGCGGGGTCAACAAGGGCAGCACCCTGCACGGGCTGGTCGCCCACCTGGGCGTGCATCCGGACGAAGTACTGGTGGCCGGCGACACGCTCAACGACCTCTCCATGTACGAGGCCGGCTTCAAGGGCGTGTGCGTGGGCGAATCCGAACCGGCGCTGCTGGAGGCCACCCGCGACCGCGCCCGCGTGCTGCATTCGCGCCACACGGGCTGCGGCGGCATCCTGGAGGCCATCGGCCACTTCGGTTTTCTCGGCCCGCACGGGGTCGATGCCGAATTGCGCGAGATCGACGCCAAGGGACGCTCTGAACTGGTCATGGTCTATCACCGCCTGCCTTATGAGGAAGCGTTCGAAGACGGTCGCCTGGTGCGCCGCCCGCCCGCTTCGCCCAATGGCATCATCCCCACGCTGCTGGGCTTTTTTGCCGGCGGCCGGCGCGGCGCCTGGGTAGCGTGGTCCATCCACGACCCCAAGAAGGCCATTGCCTTCGAGACCCACACCGATGTCGACCGCACGCGCTTCCCCAATCTCGTAGCCGCCCGTGTGGCGCTCACCAAGCACGACGTGGATGTGTTCTACAAACGCTTTTCCAAGGAAGCCTTCTGGCCCACGCTGCACACTTTTTGGGAACGCGCGGTGTTCCGCGACGAGGACTGGACGGTGTTCCTCAAGGTCAACCGCCTGTTTGCCGAGCGTACCGCGGCCGAAGCCGCCGACGGTGCGGTGGTTTGGGTGCATGACTACAACCTGTGGATGGTGCCGGCCTTTTTGCGCGAGCTGCGCCCGGATCTGAAGATCGCTTTCTTCCACCACACCTATTTCCCCTCGGCCGATGTGTTCAACGTACTGCCCTGGCGGCGCGAGATCATCGGCAGCCTGTTGCAGTGCGACTATGTGGGTTTTCACATTCCCCGCCAGGCGGAAAACTTCGTCGATGTGGTGCGCGGCGTGGCGCCGCTCAAGGTGCTCGAAACCCGAAGCTGCGCGCCGCGTTTTCTCACCTACGGTTGCGCCGTGGGCCTGGAGGAGGTGACCGCTGCGATCGAGGTCCATGGCCGGCGCATCGGTTTGGGCGCCCATCCGGTCGGACTGGACCTGGAACGGGTCAGGCGGGCGCTCGCCGACCCCCAGACCGCTGCGCGCATGTCCGCGCTGCGCCATGAGCTGGCCGGCCAGCGCGTGGTGCTGTCGGTCGAACGACTCGATTACACCAAGGGCACGCTGGAAAAGCTGCTCGCCTTCGAAGCCTTGCTGGACGCCCATCCCGAGCTGCAGGGCAAAGTGTCGCTACTGACCGTGTGCGTGCCCGCGGCCCGCGAAATGACCGTCTACGACGAGCTGCAGACCCAGATCGAGCAGGCCGTTGGGCGCATCAACGGGCGCTTTTCGCGGGTGGGCTGGACGCCGGTGCAATTTTTCTTCCGCGCCCTGCCCTTTGAAACGCTGGTGGCCTGGTACGCCATGGCCGATGTGATGTGGATCACCCCGCTGCGCGACGGCCTCAATCTGGTGGCCAAAGAATATGTGGCCGTGCAGGGACTCACCCAAGGGCACGGGGTGTTGGTGCTGTCCGAGTTCGCCGGTGCGGCAGCCGAGCTGCACGGCGCGGTGCTGACCAACCCGCATGACCCGAGCGATCTACGCGACAAACTTTATCTGGGCATCGCCATGAACCGCGCCGAAGCCCAAGCGCGTTTGCGCGGGCTGTTCGACGTCATCGAACACAACGACATCGATCGCTGGGGGCGGGACTTTCTGGCCGCGGTCACGGAAAGCATTGCCACGGCGGCTGCTTCGCCACAGGCGGCAGCCGCCTTGGTCGAAGGTGCCTGAACGCCGCCGGCGCCGCCCTTGCGGTTCACCCCGACTTTCCCGCACCCCGGCGTTACGGTAATCTCCGCGTCCCAAAGGTGTAACAACATCTAACCAGCCCCCGCGGTCGCTCGCGAACCCGCGGACAGTACGCGATGCGTGCGCCAGCGCTGCACGCAACCTTTAGGGAAAGACATGTTAGAACTGGACGGCCTAGTCAAGGCCTTTGGCGGCTTTCGCGCAGTCGATGGCTGTTCGCTGCGGGTCAACAAAGGCGAAATCCTCGGCCTGATCGGCCCCAATGGCGCCGGCAAAACCACGCTATTCAACCTCATCGCCGGCGCGCTGCAACCGACTGCGGGCACCATCCGCTTTCTCGGCGAAGACGTCACCCCACTGTCGACCGACGCCCTGTTCCACAAAGGTCTGGTGCGCACCTTCCAGATCCCGCATGAGTTCCACCGGCTCAGCGCGCTGGAAAACCTGATGATGGTGCCGCCGCGGCAGCCGGGCGAGCGTCTTTTCGCCAACTGGCTGGCCTGGGGCAAGGTCTGTCGCGCCGAAGAAGAAACCCGCCGTAAAGCCGAAGAAACGCTGGCTTTTCTGGAACTGAGCCATGTGGCCCATGAGCGCGCCGGCAACCTGTCGGGCGGGCAGAAAAAATTGCTGGAACTAGGCCGCACCATGATGACCGACGCCAAGCTGGTGCTGCTCGACGAACCGGCCGCCGGGGTCAATCGCACCTTGCTACGCAAGCTGGAAGAAAAAATCCTCATCCTCAACCGCGAGCGCGGCTACACCTTCATCCTCATCGAGCACGACATGGAGATGATCGAAAAGCTGTGCTCGCCGGTGGTCTGTATGGCCGAAGGCAAGGTGCTGATTCAAGGCGACTTTCACACCGTGCGCAGCGATCCACGGGTGCTCGAGGCATACTTGGGCGAAAGCCCGACGGCCATCGTGCGCAACGAATTCGAACACGACCCGAAAGTCGAAGCGCTGCGCGAGCAGGAGCTGCACAAGGAGGATTTGTAATGGCCCTGCTCGACATGCGCGATGTGCGCGGCGGCTACGGCGACGCCGACATCCTGCAGGGGGTGTCGATCACCGTGGCGGAAAAAGAAATCGTGGTCATCGTCGGCCCCAACGGCGCCGGTAAATCCACCGCAATGAAAGCGGTGTTCGGCCTGGTCAACGTGCGCGGCGGCCGTATCGTCTTCGACGGTGACGACATCACCGGTTGGGCGCCCAACCGCATCGTGCAACGCGGCATCTGCTATGTGCCGCAGGTCGACAACGTGTTCCGCGAGATGACGGTGCAGGAAAACCTGGAGATGGGCGCTTTTCTGCGCCGCGGCGATCTGTCGGCCGCCTATGACCGCATCTACACGCTGTTCCCCGATCTGAAGGCCAAGCGCAAGGATCTGGCCGGCAACCTGTCCGGCGGTCAGCGCCAAATGGTGGCCATGGGCCGCGCGTTGATGCTCGAGCCCAAGCTACTGCTGCTCGATGAGCCCACCGCGGGCCTGTCGCCCAAATACATGGAACAGATCTTCCAAATCACCCGCGACGTGCGCGACGCCGGTGTCTCCATTCTGCTGGTGGAACAGCACGCCAAGCAGGCGCTGGCCTTCTGCGACCGTGGCTATGTGCTGGCCACCGGCGCCAACCGCCACGAAGGCACCGGCAAGGCGCTGCTCGCCGACCGGGAAGTGGCCGAGATGTTCCTCGGCGGCTGACAGGACCCTTTACATGGACTTTCTGGATTTCATCAATTTCTATTTGGTGCCGGGCATCGTGCTCGGCGCCATCTATGCGGTCGGCGCCATCGGCATCACGCTGGTGTTCAGCATTCTGCGCTTTGCCCACTTCGCCCATGGCGACATGGCCACGTTTGGCGCCTTCGTCGCGCTCGCCTTCGTCGGCACCGGCATGGACCCGTGGACCGCGCTGCCGCTGGTGATGGCGGTCACCGCCGCGGTGGCGATCGCCATCGATCGCACCTTCTACGACTACCTGGTCAAGCGCCCGAAGATTCTGACTGTGATGGCTTCGCTGGGCATTGCGCTGATGATCCGCTCGGTGGTGCAGGTAGTCTGGGGCGTCGATCCGCAAACCTACAGCCGCGGCATCGTGCGCCCGGAATCCTTTGCCGGCGTGCTGCTGCGCCCGCGTGAGATTTACACCCTGGTCACCGTGGTGATCACGGTCACCGGCCTGATGGCCTTCTTGCACTACACGCGCTGGGGCAAGGCGATGCGGGCGATGTCCGACAACCCCGACTTGGCCCGCCTGTCCGGCGTGGACAACCGCAAGGTCACCATGCTCACCTGGGCCATCGTCGGCGCACTGACCGCGGCCTCCGGCTTCATGCTCGGGATCAACACCGAACTCAATTCGATGATGGGCTGGAACATGCTGCTGCCGATGTTCGCCGCGGCCATCCTCGGCGGTGTGGGCCGCATCGAAGGCGCGGTGGTCGGCGGCTTGATCGTTGGCCTGGCCGAGGAGCTGTCAGTGCTGGTGGTGCCCAGCCAGTACAAGTCGGCCACCGCCTTTGCCATCCTTCTGGCCATTCTGCTGCTGCGGCCCAGCGGCCTGTTCAAAGGTAAGGTGCTCTGACCATGGAATTTTCCGGCCTGCTCAACTACGCCCTGTTCATGGGCGTGCTCATCGGCATCTACGCCCTGCTGGCGCTGGCGCTCAACATCCATTGGGGTTTCACCGGTCTGTTCAACGCCGGGGTGGCAGGGTTCTTCGCCGTCGGCGCGTATGTGTCCGCCATTCTTACCGGTGCCCCAGCGGGCGACCGTCTGGGCGGTTTCGAGCTGCCCGTGCTGCTCGGTTGGGTCGGGGCCATGGTAGCCGCCGGCGCGATTGCCTGGCCGATCGGCCGCATCTGCCTGCGCCTGCGCTCGGACTACCTGGCAATTGCCACCATCGGCGTGGCCGAAATCATCCGCCTGGTGATCAAGAGCGAGGACTGGCTGACCGGCGGCCCACGTGGCATCACCGGCGTTCCCCGCCCGTTTGGCGAGCTCGACTATGTGGCTTCGCAGGCCGCCTACCTGGTACTGGTGGCGCTGGTGTTAGCGGCAATCTATTGGGCGGTGGAGCGCCAGCTGCGTGCCCCCTGGGGGCGGATGATGAAAGCCATCCGCGACAATGAGTTTGCCGCCGCGGCCATGGGCAAGGATGTGGCAGCGCGCCGCCTGGAAGCCTTCGTCTTCGGTTCGGCGATCATGGGCCTGGCCGGCGCGCTGTTCGTGCATTTCAACCGCAGCATCACCCCCGAGGCCATCGATCCGATGATCGCCACCTTCCTGATCTGGATCATGTTGATCCTGGGCGGCTCGGGCAACAACCGCGGCGCCATCCTGGGCGCGGCGCTGATCTGGATCATCTGGTCGGCTTCCGAACTGCTCACCGATCGCCTGCCGGCCGAAATGGCCACCCAGGCCAAGTATGTGCGGGTGTTCGTGGTCGGTCTGATGCTGCAACTGGTGCTGCGCTTCCGCCCGGAAGGTCTCCTGCCCGAGGAGCCGGCCTCACGCGGCAACCGGCCGGCTGGGCAAGGCTGAGCGACGCTCAACGCCACCGGCTCATGCATTCAAGGTAGGATAGGCGCCTGCAGCGCCTGCGCAGGAGCTGTTCGCTTCACCGCTTTCAACTGCAGTTAACAGGCCGTTGAAAAACTACTGCGGTGGGCCAGATGCAAGGCGCACGGAGCGCAGCGACCGAGACATATCAAATAGATAGGCGAGGAAGCGAGCACCGCGCAACGCCGCAGATGGCCCACCGCAGTAGTTTTTCAACGGCCTGTTAAAGCACCTAGGAGACACACGATATGAAAAACGCAAAGCGTCTTGCCGCCGCAGTTGCACTGGTCGGCACCACTTTCACCGCACCGGCCATGGCCGATGTCACCGTGGGCTTGCTCGGCGGGCTCACCGGCCCGATCGCCGGCATGGCCCCGGCCATGATCGACGCGATGAAACTCGCGGTCAATCAAGTCAATGAGCATGGCGGCGTGGCCGGCGGCAAGATCAATGCAATCGTCGGCGATTCGGCCTGCAACCCGCAAAACGCCACCGACGCCGCCACCAAAGCGGTCAACGTCTCGCGTGCCATCGGTATCGTCGGCCCGGCCTGCTCCGGCGCCGTGCTGGCCGCCGCGGGCTCGGTGACCGTGCCGGCCGGCGTGCTGACCATCACCTCCTCGGGCACCTCGCCCAAAATCACCGAATTGGCCGACAAAGACCTAGTGTTCCGCACCGTGCCGTCTGACGACTTTCAGGGTCGGGCCCTGGCCCGCACGCTCAAGGCGCGCGGCGTGACCAAGGTGGCCGTGGCCTATGTGAACAACGACTATGGCAAGGGCCTGGCCGAAGCCTTCAAAGACGAGTTCGAGAAAGCCGGCGGCAAAGTCGCCGGTTATGCCGGACAGGAGGACAGCAAGGCGTCCTACCGCTCCGACCTGGCCGAACTGGCCAAGGGTGGGGCCGATACCCTGGTGCTCTTTCACTACGGCAACAGCGCCGGCCTGACGCTGCTGCGCCAAGCGATCGAAAACGGCTTCTTCAAGAACTATGTGGGGGCCGACGGCATGCGCGACGAGGCCATGGTCAAAACCCTGGGCGCGGACAATCTCAAAACCTTCCATGTGTCGGCCCCGCGCGGCGAAGCCGGTGCGGCCTTCGACGCCTTCGCGACGGCTTTCCGCGCTGCCGGTGGCGACCCCAACGCCACCTTTGCGGCCACCTCCTATGACGCAGCCTTCCTGATGGCGCTGGCAATCGAAAAGGCCGGCGGCGACAAGGCCAAGCTCAGCGAATCGCTGCGCGCCGTGGCCGCCGCGCCGGGCGAGCCGATTCTGCCGGGCGAGTGGGCCAAGGCGAAGAAGCTGATCGGTGAAGGCAAGGACATCGATTACAAAGGGGCCGCCGGCGATCATGAGTTCGACAAGGCCGGCGACGTGCCGGGCGCCTATGCGTTGTTCAAAGTGAGCGGCAGCACCTTTGAAGCAATCGCCGACATGAAGTAACGCCTTATCGTGTCGCCTGCAACAAGGCGCGCAGCAAGGGCCGTGCGGGGCAACCCGCACGGCCTTTTGCATTTTTGAGACAGTCGCGCAAAGCGGGCCGGAAGCGTCACAAATCCGTGCGCAATTGCAACATCGGGCACCTGCACGGTGCATCTGGGGGTGCCGATACGGTGCGACGCGCTTGAATACCTGGGATGCGCGGGCTTTTCCCGCACCGCAAAAGCATGGCATGCAATCTGCTTTAACCACGCCGCCTGGCTGACCCCGGGCAGCACGCAGGAACGATCAGGGATTTCCCTAAAGCCATTGCACACGCTGGTTTTCGGGGAAATACTGGGTTCCCGCAGGCTTGGCGGTCGAACATGATCGCTGGTTTTCCGGCCGTGGAGGACAACCCGTCCGTCATTCGCGGTGCGTTCTTCCATTGCTGTCGATCACACTTGGAGAGGTCCGATGAAAATTTTTCGCACCACCCTGGCCACTGCGGTGGCCATCGCCGCAGTCGGCCTGACTGCCCAGGCGCATGCCGGCACCACCTTGGACGCGGTAAAGAAAAAAGGCTTCGTGCAGTGCGGGGTCAGTGACGGTCTGCCCGGCTTTTCTTACACCGATTCCAAGGGCGCCTACCGCGGCATCGACGTCGATGTCTGCCGTGCGGTCGCGGCCGCGGTGTTCGGTGACGCCAACAAGGTCCGCTATACCCCGCTGACCGCCAAGGAGCGCTTCACTGCGCTGCAATCCGGCGAAGTCGACATGCTGTCGCGCAACACCACCTGGACCAGTTCGCGCGACGGCGGCATGGGCATCAGCTTTACCGGTGTGACTTACTACGATGGCCAGGGCTTTTTGGTGAACAAAAAGCTGGGCGTCAAAAGCGCCAAAGAGCTCGACGGCGCTGCGGTGTGCATTCAGGCCGGCACCACCACCGAACTGAACCTGTCCGATTATTTTCGCGCCAACGGCATGAAGTACACCCCGATCACCTATGACAAGTCCGACGAGACCGTGAAGGCGCTGGAAGCCGGCCGTTGCGATGTGCTGACCTCTGACCAGTCGCAGCTCTACGCGCAGCGCATCAAACTGGCCGACCCGGAAAGCTACGTGGTGCTGCCGGAAGTGATCTCCAAGGAGCCGCTGGGGCCGTCGGTGCGCCAAGGTGACGACGAGTGGTTCAAGATCGTGCGCTGGGCGCTGTTCGCCCAGATTCACGCCGAAGAACTGGGGGTCACCTCGGCCAACGTCGAAGATCTGGCCAAGACCTCCCAAAATCCGGATGTGCGCCGCCTGCTCGGCGCCGAAGGCGAGTACGGCAAAGATCTGGGCTTGCCCAAGGACTGGGCGGTCAAGATCATCAAGCAGGTGGGCAATTACGGCGAAATGTTCGAACGTAACGTCGACATGGGCAGCGAGCTGAAAATCGCCCGCGGCCTGAACGCCCTGTGGAACAAGGGCGGCCTGCAGTATTCGCCGCCGGTCCGCTAAGCACCCGGTCAGGCCACCGCCCGCGGGCGGTGGCCTTCATTGCCCCTCAAAAAACTTCCACAGAGTCTGTCCATGCACAATCCGGTAACCGGGCCGTCGGTGCGCGGCTCCTTGGTGACCGACCCGAAGGTGCGCGCCTGGACCTTCCAGGTTCTTGCGGTCATCACGGTGGTGGCCGTGGGCTGGTATTTGTTTCACAACACCCAGAGCAATCTGGCCCAACGCGGCATTACTTCGGGTTTCGCCTTTCTCGACAACCCCGCCGGCTTTGGCATCCTGCAATCGCTGATCGACTACTCGGAGGGCGACACCTATGGCCGTGTCTTCCTGGTCGGTTTGCTGAACACGCTGCTGGTGTCGGCGCTGGGCATCGTCATCGCCACGCTGATCGGTTTTGTCATCGGTGTGGCGCGCCTGTCGCCCAACTGGCTGATCAGCCGGCTGGCTGCGGTGTATATCGAGATTTTCCGTAACATCCCGCCGCTGCTGCAGATTTTTTTCTGGTATTTCGCAGTACTGCGCGCCATGCCACCACCGCGCAACAGCCATGCGCTGGGTGAGGCCATTTTTCTCAACATCCGCGGCCTCTACCTGCCCGCGCCCACCATCGCCGAAGGCTTCTGGTTCTTCATCGCTGCGCTGGCACTGGCCGTGGCAGGCGCGGTAGCGCTGGCGCGCTGGGCGCGTGCGCGCCGGGAAGCCACCGGCCAGCGCTTTCCGGTGTTTTTTGCCTGTCTGGCGCTGGTCATCGTGCTGCCCGTGCTGGCGAGCTTGATCGGCGGTGCGCCGTTTACCTGGGAAGTGCCGCAACTGGCCGGCTTCAATTTTCGCGGCGGCTGGGTGGTGATTCCCGAGTTGGTGGCCATCACGCTGGCGCTGTCGATTTATACCGCGGCCTTCATTGCCGAAATCGTGCGCGCCGGCATCCAGGCGGTAAGCCACGGGCAGACCGAGGCGGCGCGTTCGCTCGGCCTGCGTCCGGGGCTGATCCTGCGCCTGGTGATCATTCCGCAGGCCATGCGGGTGATCGTTCCGCCACTGACCAGCCAGTACCTCAACCTGGTCAAGAACTCCTCGCTGGCCGCTGCCATCGGCTACCCGGACTTGGTATCGGTGTTCGCCGGCACGGTACTCAACCAAACCGGCCAGGCCATCGAGACCATCGCCATCACCATGTCGGTCTATCTGGCCATCAGTCTGAGCATTTCGCTACTGATGAACTGGTACAACAAGCGCATCGCGCTGGTGGAGCGCTGAACCGATGAGCACGACCACACATCGCTTCAAACCCGATCTGCCGCCGCCGAGCATGTCGATCGGTGTGCTGGGTTGGTTGCGCGAACACCTGTTTTCCAACTGGTTCAACACCGCGCTGACCTTCCTCGCCCTCTACCTGATCTGGCTCACCGTACCGCCGATAATCGAATGGGCTTTCTTGGACGCCACCTGGCGCGGCAGTACCCGCGAAGACTGCAGCGCGGGCGGGGCCTGCTGGGTGTTCATCCAGAACCGCTTTGCGCAGTTCATGTATGGCTTTTATCCAAGCGAACTGCGCTGGCGGGTGGATCTCACCGTGCTGAGCGGGGTCTTGGGCGCAGTGCCGATCTTTTTGCGCGCCATGCCCAAGCGTTGGCTCTATGCCATCGCTTATCTATTGGTCTACCCCTGGCTGGCGTTTTGGTTGCTCTATGGCGGCTTCGGCCTGCAAATCGTCGAAACCAGCCAGTGGGGCGGTTTGATGCTGACCCTGGTGATCGCCGTGGTCGGCATTGCCGGCGCGATGCCGCTGGGCATTCTGCTGGCGCTGGGGCGGCGCTCGCACATGCCGGCGATTCGGGTGATCTGCGTGACCTTCATCGAATTTTGGCGCGGCGTGCCGCTGATTACCGTGCTGTTCATGTCCTCGGTGATGCTGCCGTTGTTCCTGCCCGAACAGATCAGCATCGACAAGCTGCTGCGCGCGCTGATCGCAGTCACCCTGTTCGAAGCCGCTTACATTGCCGAAGTGGTGCGCGGCGGCCTGCAAGCCATCCCCAAAGGGCAGTACGAAGCGGCCGGCGCGCTCGGCCTGGGCTACTGGCGCATGATGGGCCTGGTGATTCTGCCGCAGGCGCTCAAGCTGGTGATTCCCGGCATCGTCAACACCTTTATTGCGCTGTTCAAAGACACCAGCCTGGTGATCATCATCGGGCTGTTCGATCTTTTCAACAGCATCCATCAGGCCACCGTAGACCCGGCCTGGCTGGGCTTTGCCACCGAAGGCTATGTCTTTGCCGCGGTGGTGTATTGGATCTTCTGCTTCGGTATGTCGCGCTACTCGATGCGGCTGGAGCGCCGCCTCGCTACCGGGCACAAACGATAGGAACAGGCCGCAGATGACTGACAATACACACAAGCACACCCTGGGCGAAAAAATCATGATCGAGCTTCAGGGGGTCAATAAATGGTATGGGGAGTTCCATGTCCTGAAGGACATCAACCTCTCGGTACGCCAAGGCGAGCGCATCGTACTGTGCGGGCCGTCGGGTTCGGGTAAGTCCACCACCATCCGCTGCATCAACCGGCTGGAAGAACACCAGACAGGCAGAATCGTGGTCGATGGGGTGGAGCTGACCTCCGACCTCAAGCACATCGAGGCCATCCGCCGCGAAGTCGGCATGGTGTTCCAGCACTTCAATCTCTTTCCTCATCTGACCGTGCTGCAAAACTGCACATTGGCGCCGATGTGGGTACGCAACATGCCCAAACGTGAAGCCGAAGAAATCGCCATGGAATACCTTGCCCGGGTGCGCATTCCAGAGCAGGCCCACAAGTACCCCGGTCAGTTGTCCGGCGGCCAGCAGCAGCGCGTGGCCATTGCCCGCGCGCTGTGCATGAAGCCAAAAATCATGCTGTTCGACGAGCCGACTTCGGCGCTCGACCCCGAGATGGTCAAGGAGGTGCTCGATACCATGATCCAGCTTGCCGACAGCGGCATGACCATGCTGTGCGTCACCCACGAGATGGGCTTTGCCCGGACCGTGGCCGACCGGGTGATCTTCATGGACCGTGGCGAGATCATCGAACAGGCCCCGCCGGAGACGTTCTTCGCCAATCCGCAAAACGAGCGCACCAAAACCTTCCTGGGGCAGATTCTCAACCACTGAGCGTTAGCGCCGCGGTGTTTCGGGCATCGCGGGCGCCGCCTTGCCTGAAAGCCGCGCACCGGACTGTCGCCTGCGCCCCCTGCGGGGCGCTAACATTGGCGCCTTTTCCGCCAGTTCATGCTCCATGCCGGTCCGCCTGCCCGCGCGCCTCACCCTACGCCCGCATCCCACCAGCCCGGCGGGGCCGGTGCAGGCGCTCACCGTCGACCTCGACCACCACGCCGAAGGCGGCCTGCGTTTGTCTTTTGCGCTGGCACACGACGGCAACTTGCTGATCCCGGCGCCGCAGCCCCCTGAGCCGGCCGACGGTCTGTGGGCACACACCTGCTGTGAGGCTTTCGTCACGGTGGCGGGCGAAGCGGGCTACCGGGAATACAACTTCTCGCCATCGGGCCAGTGGGCCAGCTACGCGTTCAGCGCCTACCGCCAGCGCGCCGCCCTGCCCGACGCCCTGCCCGCGCCCGTCATCGACACCGTCGCCACCCCCGGCCTGCTGAGTCTGCACGCCACCCTGCCGGCGCGGCTGTTGCCGGCGGCCCCGCCCGGCCGCCTGCTCATGCTCGGTCTCAGCGCGGTCTGCGAAGCGCGCGACGGCACGTTGCAGTACTGGGCGCTGTGCCACCCCGCTGAACGCCCCGATTTCCACCACCGGCGTAGCTTCGCGCTGGCCCTTGCACCGCTTTCCGGAAGCGCTCGACCATGACTCGCACCCTTTTTGGCCTGGATCGTTTGATCGCCGACTCCGCCTTGCGCCGCCCGCTAGCCGGCCGCCGTGTTGCCCTGCTCGCCCATCCGGCCTCGGTCACCGCGGACCTGACCCATGCGCTCGACGCCCTCGCCGCCCTGCCCGACCTGCACCTCACCGCCGCCTTCGGCCCCCAGCACGGCCTGCGCGGCGACAAGCAGGACAACATGATCGAATCGCCGGATTTCGTCGATCCACGGCATGGCATCCCGGTGTTCAGCCTCTACGGCGAAGTGCGCCGCCCCACCGACGCAATGATGTCCAGCTTCGATGTGCTGCTGGTCGACCTGCAGGACCTGGGCTGCCGCATCTACACCTTCATCACCACGCTGCGCTACGTGCTGGAGGCTGCCGCCCGCCACGGCAAGTCGGTGTGGGTGCTCGACCGCCCCAACCCGGCCGGTCGGCCGGTGGAAGGCACGCTCTTGCGCCCGGGCTGGGAGAGCTTCGTGGGCGCCGGCCCCTTGCCGATGCGCCACGGCCTCACCATGGGCGAACTCGCCCACTGGTTCGTTGCCGAACTCAAACTGGACGTGGACCTGCAGGTGATTGCCATGGCCGGCTGGCAGCCGGACGCCGCCCCCGGCCACGGCTGGCCGCTGGGCGAGCGGACCTGGGTGAACCCCAGCCCGAACGCGCCCAACCTGTGGATGGCACGCTGCTACGCCGGCACCGTGATGCTGGAAGGCACCACGCTGTCGGAAGGGCGCGGCACCACCCGCCCGCTGGAGCTATTCGGCGCGCCGGACCTCGACGCCCGCGCGCTGATGGCCGAGATGCACGCCCTGGCCCCGCAGTGGTTGGCCGGCTGCCGGCTGCGCGAATGCTGGTTCGAGCCCACCTTCCACAAGCACGCCGGCAAACTGTGCAACGGCGTGCACATCCATGTGGAGGACGGCGCCTATGACCACGCCGCCTTCCGCCCCTGGCGGCTGATGGCCTTGGCCTTCAAGGCGCTGCGCCGGCTGGCGCCGGACTACCCGCTGTGGCGCGACTTTCCCTACGAGTACGAACATGATCGCCTGGCGATCGACTTGATCAACGGCAGCCCGCTACTGCGCGAATGGGTGGACGATGCGGCCGCCGAACCGGGCGATCTGGAAGCGCTGGCCCACGACGACGAGACCGCCTGGCGCGAAGCCAGCGCCCCAATCCGGCGCTATCCCGACTAGGTTTGCGAGCGCCCTGGCGCGCCATCGGCCACTGCACGCGCAGCAGCCTTGGCTTGCGCATAGTCGTCGAAAAGAATGTCCGCCGGCAGATTCGGTGCCCGCAGCGCCGCCAACTGCGCGCGGATGGCCGGCGGCACCACAACGAAAGCCGCAATGCCTTGCGCCTGCAAACCCTCGATCATTTCCTCCAAGGCAAATACCGCGGACAAATCCATGAACGGCACCCGGCTGCAATCGAAAACCACCGCTCGGGTGCCCAGCACCTGATCGACCCGATCCAGCAAGCGGCTGGTGGAGCCGAAGAAAAACGGTCCCGCCACCTCCAACACCCGCACGCGATCGCGCATCGTGCTACCGGGGCCGGCCGTGGGCACGGCCGCTTCGTCCTCGGGCCATACCTTGAAGCTCGCCTGACCGATCAGCTGGTGGATGATCAAACCCATCGACAACACCACCCCGGCGCCGACCGCGACGATCAGGTCCACGAACACCGTCAGCACGAATACCACGGTCATGACCGAAAGATCGCTGCGCGGCGCGGTACGCACCAGCCTGAGCAGGCGATAGTCGAGGATATCCGCACCCACCTTGATGAGAATGCCAGCCAGCACGGCCAACGGGATCTGTTCGGCCAAGGGCGCCGCACCCAACAGCATGGCGAGCAAAAACAGTGCATGCACCACGCCCGACAGCCGTCCGCTGCCGCCGGCCTTGATATTGACCACGGTACGCATGGTCGCCCCCGCCCCCGGCAAGCCACCGACGAACGCGCACAGCATGTTGCCCAAGCCCTGGCCGAGCAGTTCGCGGTTGGGGTCGTGGCGGGTGCGGGTGATCGAGTCGGCCACCAGCGAAGTCAGCAGGCTGTCGATGCTGCCCAGCACCGCCAAGGTCGCGCCCAGCACCAACACGGTCGTCCAGCTATCCATGGAAAATTGCGGCACTACCAGCTCCGGCAGGCCCAGCGGAATTTCGCCGATCACCGGCACCTGGAAACCCGCGCCTACCGACAACAGAGTCATCGCGATCAGCGCCACCAGCGGCGCCGGCACGATACGGCTGATCCGCATCGGCATGCCAAAAACGACGATCAGGGTAAGGATGCCCAGCAGTAGCGCCTGGCCGTTGACCGCCGCCAGCGTGGCCGGCAACGCCAGCGCCGCCTTGAGCGGCGCGGACTGGGGCTGCGCGCCCACCAACGGCGCGATCTGCAGCAAAATGATGATCACCCCGATGCCGCTCATGAAGCCGGACACCACCGGATAGGGAATAAAGCGCACCAAGGCGCCGGCCTTGACCGCGCCGAGCAGGACCTGCCCCAAGCCGCCGATCAGCACCGCCGCCATGGCTAACGCCAAATCGCCGCCGACCGCCACCAGCGTGGAGGCGAACACCACGGTCATTGGCCCGGTGGGACCGGAAATCTGCATCCGTGTGCCGCCACACAGCGCAGCCACCAGACCGAGCGCAATCGCGCCATACAGCCCGGCGGCCGCGCCCGCGCCGGAGGCGACGCCAAAGGCCAGCGCCAGCGGCAGCGCCACCACCCCGGCGGTGAGTCCGCCGAACAAGTCGCCGCGCAATCCGGCCTTGCCAAAAGAGAACGCCATTTAGCCTCCCTGCCAGCAAACCGGCCCCGGACGGGTCGTGGCCGATTCAGGGCGCGCGCCTGCGCACCCGAGGGACGCTGTCTCCTCCCGTCATGGTTTTTGTCGTTATCCTGCTAGACGGAACGATGCGGCAAAACCGCAGCGCCTGCAAGCTGCGCCGCAGCGTAGTGCTCAGTCCTGCTGCTGCCCGGCCTGTTGTGCGGCGATCTCGGCGCGCACCTCGTCCATGTCGAGCTGGCGCGCGCCGTCTACGATGTGCTGCAGAGCGTTGGCGGGAATCGCGCCGGATTCGCGGAACACCATGATGCGCTCGCGGATCACCGCCAGCGTGGGCACCGAGCGGATGCCGAACACCGAAGCCAGCTCCTGCTGCGCGTCGGTGTCGATCTTGCCGAAAACGATGTCCGGGTTAGCCTCGGCGGCAGCCTCGAAAACCGGGCCGAAGCTCTTGCACGGCCCGCACCAAGTGGCCCAGAAATCCAGGAACACGATCGGGTTGTCGTTGATGATTTGCTCAAAATTCTCGCTGGTCACTTCAATGCAGGCCATCGCGGTGCCGCTCCTTACGGTAATCGAGCGCCCATCCTACCCCAGTTCTGGATACGGCGCGCGGCTTTGCAACACCTCGTCCAACACCGCCAGAAAACGCACGGTGACCGCTGGCGGCTCACCGTCCGGCCAAGCCACCGACAACGGAAAGTCGGCGCCGGCATCGGTCAGACGCAGATAGCGCACCCGCGGAATGCGCACACAGGCCAGCGGCGCAGGCAGCAGCGCCAAGCCCAGGCCGGCGGCCACCAGGCCGATCTGGGTGGTGGCTTCGCGGGCGGTCTGCACAATCCGGGGGGCAAAGCCGGCCGCACGCGCCAGTTGCTCCAATTTATCCGGCAGTCCAGTGCCGGTACCCGGCGGAAAGGTGATGAATTCCTCCCCCGCCAATTCGGCAAAACTCAAGGCTGCGCGCTGCGCCAGCCGGTGCGCGGCGGGCATGACCAGAAGCAACGGCTCGCGCGCCAGCTCGCGCAGCGCTATGCCAGAAGGCGGTGCATCCGCGCCCACCCGCACCAGGCCCACATCCAGCTCGCCTTCGGCCAGCGCGGCAAATTGCGCGGTAGTGAATAGTTCGCGCAGTTGCAGGCGGACTTCGGGATAACGGCGCCGAAAAGCCGAAAGCACGTCGGGCATGATCTCGGTGTAAGGCAGCGACGAGGTAAAACCCACCCGCAGCTCGCCCAGCTCACCGGCCGCGGCACGGCGCGCATCTTCGGCCGCGTGGGCGGCACGCGCCAGGATGGCCCGGGCGTGCTCCAGGAAACGCCGCCCGGCCTCGGTGAGCGCCACCTTGCGCCGCGAGCGCTCGAACAGCCGCGCCCCCAGCTCCGCTTCCAAGTCGCGGATTTGCATCGACAAAGGCGGCTGACCGATATGCAAACGCTGCGCCGCGCGGGTAAAGCTCAAGGTTTCCGCCACGGCAACGAAGTAACGCAGGTGACGCAGCTCCATTGATCTACCAAACGTATCAATACAGATCGTCGAATATATTGGACTGGATGCTGAGCCACAACATAGGATCAGCGCCATGTCCCGCACCGCTCCAGTCGATCTACCCCCTGCGTCGCAACAAGCCCCCCTCGATGCGCCAGCCGCCCGCCTGCAAGCGGGCAGCGCCGCTTACCGGCGTGCCAATCTGGCGCTGTTCGTCGGCGGCTTTGCCACGTTTGCCATGCTGTACGGCACCCAGCCGATTCTGCCCCTGTTGTCCAGCGAATTCGCGGTCAGTCCGGCGCACGCCAGCCTGTCGGTATCGGCCGGCACCGGCGCCTTGGCGCTGGCGCTGATCCCCGCCAGCGTGCTGTCCGACCGTTACGGGCGCAGCCGGGTGATGAACGTGGCGCTGACCGTAGCGGCCGTGCTTGCGCTGGCCGCAGCCTTTGTCGGCAACTTCGACCAGTTGCTGGTGCTGCGCGCCCTGCTCGGCCTGGCCCTGGCCGGCCTGCCGGCTGCAGCCATGGCCTGGCTGGGCGAAGAAATCGAAGCCGGCGCGCAAGGCCGTGCCATGGGGCTTTACATTGCCGGCAACGCGCTCGGCGGCATGAGCGGGCGCTTTCTGGCCGCATTGCTGACCGACTTCACCCACTGGCGGATCGCGCTCGGGGTGCTGGGTGTGCTCGGGATCGCGGCAGCGCTGGCTTTCTGGCGCTGGCTGCCGGCTTCCCGCCACTTCCAGCCGCGTCCGGCCACGCCGCGGCGCATCCTGGGCGACGTGGTGGCGATTTACCGCGACGCCGGCCTGCCATGGTTGTTCCTGACCGCCTTCGTGATCATGGGTGCTTTCGTCGGGCTCTATAACTACCTGGGCTTCCGGCTGCACGAGCCGCCCTTCGGGCTGGGGCAGAGCGCAATCGGCGCCGTCTTCCTGCTCTACCTGGTGGGTACCTTCGCCTCCGCCTGGGCCGGACGGCTTGCCGACCGCATCGGCCGGCACAACGTGCTGTGGATCATGACCCTGGTGATGGCCGCCGGACTGGCACTGACGGTCAGCGACCATCTGCCGGTGCTGATCACCGGCGTGGGCATCTTCACCTTCGGCTATTTCGCCACCCACACCGCCGCCAGCAGCTGGGTCGGCAAGCGTGCCGGCGACCGGCGCGCCCTGGCGGCCGCGCTCTACCTGTGCAGCTATTACTTTGGTAGCAGCGTACTCGGCACCTTGGGCGGTTTGGCCTGGAGCGCCGGACGCTGGCCCGGCATGGTGGCCATGCTGCTCGCCTGCACCACGGCGGCCTTGGCGGTAGCGCTCTACCTGCGTCGCCTGGGCTCTGCTAGGGGTTAGGGTGGGCGCCGGCGGCAGTCAGCAACGGGTACATGCCTGGTATTCGGTACCCGGCGAAGGGAGCCGCTCTGGACTGCCAAACGCATAAAACCTCGAGTATGCTTTCCGAATCATTCCGAAGGCTGAGGCACACGCCCCGTCCATGAACTTGACGACCGGAAACAGGCGCGCTCAGGTGGCATCGATAAGCCTACGCCGCTTATGGGCCAAGACGGATTCTGATGGTCTTTGGCACCCGCTTCTGCTGCATATGCTCGATGTCGCCGCTACCGCATCGGTCATCGTAGAACGCGAACCAGCCACCACCCGCCATCGGCTCGCTGAGATACTCGGCCTGCCATGGGAGCAGGCACTGCCTTGGCTGTTATTGCTGATTGCAGCCCACGATCTCGGCAAAGCCTGCCCGGGGTTCCAGTGCAAATGGCAAAACCTCTCAGGGCTGAATCCGGGCCGCAACCCAAATGTCCGTGTCAATCATGCTTACGTCAGCCAGATCGCGCTGTCGGCATGGCTCGTTGAGCGTGGCTGGCCCGACGAGCTTGCCCGACTGGCCGCCGATGCGGTGGGCTGTCACCACGGCAGTCGAGCCGCGCCAACGGCGCTTGAAGCACTCGAGTGGGATCGCAGTGCCCTCGGTCGGGACGAATGGGCAGCAGCCCGCCATGCTTTGCTCGATATCCTGTTCGATGTCTTCCAGCCCACCGCAACGCCCGAGAAGGCGGCGCTTGACGGCCCGGCGTTCATGCTGCTGGCCGGCCTGACCAGCTTCGCCGACTGGATCGGCTCGAATACCGAGTGGTTTACGTTCGGTACCGAGGCCGAAGATCCCGCCGCGTGGTTCGCCGCACGCCGGGCCTGCGCGCAACAGGCACTGGACGCGCTCGGCTGGCGGTCCCGCACGCCGCTATTGACCAGTCCGTGCAGTTTTCAGGAGGTGTTCGGTTTCCCGCCGCGTCCGCTGCAAGAAGCCGTCGCCGCCATGCTGGCGGGCCTCGACGCGCCGGCCATCCTGCTGATCGAAGCGCCCATGGGCGAAGGCAAGACCGAAGCCGCCTGGTTCGCCCATCTGGAACTGCAGCGGCGTTTCCAGCACCGGGGTCTGTACATCGCCTTGCCCACCCAGGCGACCGGCAATGCCATGTTTGCCCGCACCCTGGCTTTCCTGCGCGCGCGGGATGCCGGCCGCCAGCTGGATCTACAGCTGTTGCATGGCGGCACGCTGCACAACGAGGCGTTCCAGCAACTGCGGCTGGCCTCCGTGCATGACGATGACCACTCCGCTACCGGCCAGGTCAGGGCGGCCGAGTGGTTCACCCACAAGAAGCGGGCGCTGCTGTCCGAATACGGCGTGGGTACGGTGGATCAGGCGCTGCTACCGGTGCTGCCGGTGCGTCATCACTTCGTGCGCCTGTGGGGGCTCGCCAACCGGGTGGTGGTGTTCGACGAAATCCACGCCTACGACGCCTATACCGGCACCTTGCTGATTCATCTGGTGCGTTGGCTGCATGCGCTGGGTTCGTCGGTGCTGCTGCTGTCGGCGACCTTGCCGCCAGCCATCCGGCGCGAACTGGCCCGGGTGGTCGGGGGCGAGTTGCCCGCCACCCCAGCCGCTTATCCTCGGCTCAGTGTGTTCTCCACCGGCTGCGTCCGGCAAACCCATTTCGAGGCTGATCCCGCGCGGCGCGTGACCATCGACATCCAGCCCATCGGCTCGGCGCTGGAGGACATGCGGATGGCACTGCTACGGCAGCTCGCCGGTGGCGGCATGGGCCTGGCGCTGGTCAACACGGTAGAGCGGGCACAGGCACTCTACGGCCTGTTTGCCGAAGGCCGCCCGCTGCTGTGGGAGGGCGAGCAGGTCGGCAAGCAGCTGGACGATGGCACCGAAATCTATCTGTTCCACGCCCGTTTTCCGGCCAACCAGCGGCAGCTGCGCGAACAGCGGGTGCTCGACATCTTCGGCAAGACGGGCGGCCAAGACGGTGAACTGCGCAGCGGACGCAAGCTCCTGATCGCCACCCAGGTGGCCGAACAGAGCCTCGATCTGGATTTCGATCTGATTGCCACCGATCTGGCGCCCATCGACCTGCTGCTGCAGCGGGCGGGGCGGCTGTGGCGCCATCCCCGGCCGCGCCGCCCGGTCGCGGCACCGTTGCTGCTGGTCGCCGGGCTCGCTGGCGACGCGCCGGATGACTTCGGCCGGCCCCTGTGGTGGAGCGCGGTCTATGCGGAATCCATCCTGCTGCGCACTTGGTGCCTGCTGCGCCAGCCGGAGCATCGGCAGCTCACCCTGCCCGACGACATCGACACTCTGGTGCAGGCGGTCTACGAGGAAAATGTCCCCATCCCGGCCGAATTGCAGGCGCGGCTCGACAAGGCGCTGATCGAATCCGACGGTGAGGGCATCGCCAAGACCCAGCAGGCCCACGGCGCCATCATCGGCCTGCCCGACGATGCCTCGTGGGACGATCCGGCACGCTTCGTCCTGCATGACGAAGACGATCCCTATGTACATCGCACCCTGGCCGCCCAGACCCGTCTGGGCGACGAGTCCCTGACCGTGATTCCCCTCGGGCCGGCCGACGGCTTCGAAGCAGGGAGCACCCCCAGCTTCGAGCAGGCCAGGGCGTGGTCGCTGCGCGCCCTGCCGGTCGGGCGCAAGGGTGTGGTGAAGCGGCTCAAGGCGCTGGGCATTCCCGATTCCTGGCAGCAGTCCCCGCTGCTGCGCAACCACTTTCCCCTGTGCCTGGACGAAGAAGGCCGTTGGCTGGCCGACGAGTCCGTTCGGCTCGATCCCGCACTGGGGTTGATCTATGGCAACCAAACCTGAAACCGGAGGCGCAATGGCCGACAGCATCGCTCACGCCGCGCAGGCGGTGATGCCGCGTTTCAACCTGATCGATGAGCCTTGGATACCGGTGCGCTGGCTGGACGGCCGCCACGACCAACTCGGTATCCGCGACACCCTGCTGCAGGCGGAGCATATCGCCGAGATCCAGGATGCCTCGCCGCTAGTGGTCGCGGCGCTGCACCGCTTTTTGCTCGCCGTGCTGTACCGGGCGCTGGAGGGGCCGACCGATGTGCAGCAGGCCAGGCTGTGGTTCAAGCAGGGCTGGCCGGAAGGAAAGATCGAGGCGTATCTGGAAAAGTGGCGAGATCGTTTCTGGCTGTTCGATCAGCATTATCCCTTCGGGCAGATTCCGGGCTTCGTGCCGCGCATCTGGCGGGCGTGGACCGTGCTGGCCGCCGAACACAATGCCGATAACGCCAAGGTGCTGTTCGACCATGTCGACGTCAACCAGGCCGGTGCCATCAGCCCGGCCCAGGCCATCCGCTGGCTGCTGGCGACCCAGACCTTCTCGGTCAGCTGCGGCAAGAGCGAGCTGGCCCATACCGGCACCGCACCCTCGGCCACCGCGGTGATGGCCTTGCCGCTGGGGCGCAATCTCTTCGATACCTTGTCCTATGCGCTGGTGCCGCAGAACCGGCTGGTGCAGGCCGGCGACCTCCCGCTATGGGAGCGGGAACCCGAGACGCTGGAGGCGCTGAAAAGTGGTTGCGAGCGTGCGGTCAGTGGCTTTGCCGACCGCTACACCTGGCGGATTCGTGCCATCCGCCTGCAGGCCGACGCGGATGGCATGATTTCCCGGCTGGCGTTTGCATCCGGCGTGGGGCCGCAGGCCGGGCAGCAGAGCGATCCGATGCTGGGCTACCAGATCGACGACAAGAAAGGCCGATTGCCGGTGGTCTTTCGCGCGCGCGGGTTCTGGCGCGATTTCGATTCCCTGCTGCCCGATGCCAGCGGTTGCGCCCCCCAGGTCATCGAGCATGCCATCGACCTGGGCCGCGCGGTGCCGCAACGCTTTCCGTCCTCGGTGATGGTGGCGGGTCAGTCCAACGACAAGGCCAAGATCGAATACTGGCGCATGGAGCGCTTCAGCCTGCCGCCCGCGCTGGCCGGTGACCGCATGGTACGGGCGGAGATTCGTGCATTGCTCGCCGAAGCTGAACAGGCGCAAAACGCCCTGTTGGCCGCCTGCAAGTCCTTTGCCCGCCATCTGCTCGGTCGGGGCGAGCGGGAACCGGCGGGCAAGGACGTCAGCAGCTTCCTGGGCCAGATGGCCGTCACCGACAGCTACTGGTCCAGCCTGGAGCCCCGTTTTCACCAGATCCTGGCCGAATACACCGGGGAGCGCGACCCCGAAGACATCCGCCTGTCGTGGCTGCGGCATGTGCGCGCCGCCATGCATGGCGCCTGGCGCGCCCATGCCACGCGCGCGGCGGCCGGCGATGCCTGGGCGATTCGCGCACTGGTCAAGGCGGAAGTCGCGGTACTGCGCCACATCGACAAACTCACTGACGAAATTTCCAAGCTCGAACCCACCAAGGAGCCCGCATGAGTGCCTATCTGGACTGGCTGGAAGAATTGAACGAGCGTGATGCGCGGGTACGGGCCGTGCTGCGCCGCAGCCTGGCCTTCGACCCCGGTGCGTTTCCGGCGGCCTATCCCTATGTCGAGCCCTTCCTCAAGGATCAGGACAGCCACTGGCGCCGGCAGGTGCATTACCTGGTGGCCGCCTTGTGGGCGGCACACTGGAAGGTGGGGCGTACCGATCCTGCCCAACCGATTGGCGAGGCGGTTGCCCGCTACGCGATGCGCCATCACTCGCCAGAACAGCTCAGGAAAGGCGCATTCAGCACCGAACGGCGCTTCATCGCCCTGCTCGATGCCGACGCCGACGAGCTGCCCTACCGGCTGCGCCAGATGGTCGCCTTGCTCAAGGATCAGGCCATCGATTTCGATGCGCTGCTCGCCGACCTGCTGCGCTGGCACGCTCCCGACAAGCGCATCCAACACCTATGGGCGCGCCAGTTCTATCGCGCGCTGCACAAAGACACCGATCTGCCCGCAGAGCCCGAAACCGAAGAGGAGTCCGCATGAAAACCATCGTCGAAATCCATGTGCTGCAGAACTTTGCCCCGTCCAACCTGAACCGCGACGACACCGGCGCCCCCAAGGATGCCCTGTTTGGTGGCACACGCCGGGCGCGCATCTCCAGCCAGTGTGCCAAGCGGGCGGTGCGGCAGTTTTTCGGCGAGCAGGTGGCGCAGGGGCTGTTGAGTGCCGAGGATCTGGCCCGGCGCAGCAAGCGCGTGCTGGAAGCGCTGACCGACATTCTGGTCGGAAAAGGCCGTGATGCCGAGGCTGCAAATCAGAAAGCCACCCTGGCGCTGGGCGCCATGGAACTGGCGGTCAAGGACGAAGGCAAGACCGAATACCTGCTGTTCCTCGGCCAGCGGGAAATCGCCGGCATCGCCGACGTGGTGCATGAAAAGTGGGACGCACTGGTGGCTTCGGAAGCCCCGGCCGCCGAGGGCAAGAAAGCCGGCAAGGCCAAGAAGCAGGCCGCCCAGGGCATCGACCCGGAAATTCGCAAGGCACTCGACAAGGTGTTCAACGGCGGCAAGGCGCTGGATGTGGCGCTGTTCGGCCGCATGCTGGCCGACATGCCCGAAAAGAACCAGAACGCCGCCTGCCAGGTTGCCCATGCCCTGTCCACCCACGCGGTGGAGCGGGAGTTCGACTTTTACACCGCCGTGGATGATCTCAAGCCCGAGGACACCGCCGGGGCGGACATGATGGGAACCGTCGAATTCAATTCCGCCTGCTTCTACCGCTACGCCGTGGTGGATTGGGAAAAGCTCGGCCAGAACCTGCAGGACGACACCGAACTGGCGGCCAGAGGTCTGCGCGCCTTCCTCGAAGGCTTCGTGGTGGCCGAGCCCACCGGCAAGCAGAACACCTTTGCCGCCCACAACCCGCCGGAGTTCGTAATGATCACGGTGCGCCGCAATACCGCGCCGCGCAATCTGGCCAATGCCTTCGAGACCGCCATCCGCGCCCGCGACAACCTGACGCGCAATTCCGCCAATGCCCTGCTGGACAAGGCCAGGGCATTGCAGGCTGCCTATGGCGGTGAAACGGCGGCCTTCGTGCTGGACCTGACGGGTGCGGAAGTCGGCGATGTGGCGCAGCCGGTGGCTTCCCTTTCCGCACTGCTTGACGCGGTGATGGCCGAAGTGCGGCGGGGCTGAAGCATGGCCACCTTACTGCTGCGCCTGGTGGGGCCGATGCAGTCCTGGGGCACCACCAGCCGCTTCGATGAGCGCGACACCGGCAAGGAGCCCAGCAAGTCCGGCGTGCTCGGGCTGGTGGCGGCCGCCCTTGGCATCGACCGGGAAAACTGGCACGACCTGGAGCCTCTGTGCCAACTGCGCATGGGTGTGCGCCATGACCGACCGGGTGTGCCGAGGCGTGATTACCAGACCGCACAGCGGGTGATCTCGGCCGACGGATCGAAGATTCATGACACCGCCGTCACCACTCGTCACTACCTTGCCGACGCCGCCTTCCTGGTCGGCTTGTGCGGCGAGGACCGGGCCTTGCTCGAACGCATCCATGCCGCCCTTGCCGATCCGGTGTGGCCGCTCGCCCTGGGACGCAAATCCTACGTGCCGTCGGAGCCCGTCTGGATGCCCGATGCGGTGGTGGATGCCGGATTGCGCGAGGCGCTCGTCCGGTGGCCTGCCATCGCCGCTCCCCGGCCGGGCGCGCCACGCGCCCCATGGATGCTGTCCCTGGAATCCGCCGACCGCTCCGGCCTGATGAAGATGGACCAGCCCCTGTCGTCCTTTGCCGAGCGCCGCTTCGGTCCCCGTTTCGTCGTTTCGGAGGTACTGGATGTTCCTGTCCAAACTGGTGCTTGATCCCGCCCATCCGCAGGCGCGACGTGACCTGGCCAATGCCTACGAAATGCATCGCACCTTAAGCCGGGTCTATGCCCAAAACCCGGACAGCCCGCCGGCACGCTTCCTGTGGCGGCTGGAACACCATGGCGCCCGTCTGCCGCAGGAGGGCGCGACCGTACTGCTGCAATCGGCCACGCCTGGTCGCTGGCAATGCCTGCAAGCGCTGCCCGGCTACGCCCGCGCCCTCAATCCCGACAAGGTGGTGCACGTGGAGCAACTGCTGCAGGCCAGCCGAAGTCACGCGTTCCGCCTCTGCTGCAATCCCACCGTCACACGCGACGGCAAACGTTACGGTCTGCTGCGTGAAGAAGAGCAACTTGCCTGGCTGGCCCGGCAAGGCCGTCAGCACGGATTCTCGCCGCTCAATGTTCGTGTCTGCCGCAGCGAACGTGTCAGCCATCGGCAGGGGCGCGGCGGCCAGCGCATCACGCTGCAGGTGGTGCAGTTCGACGGCCTGCTGCGGGTGGAAGATCTGGAGCGGCTGGGCCTGGCGCTGGTCAATGGCATCGGCCACGGCAAGGCGCTGGGTCTGGGGATGCTGTCGCTTGCGCCGGCACACGGCTGACCCGACGATAATCCCGTCGCAACCTTCCCAGGAGTCCGCCATGCACCTGCTCACCACCGATGAACTGAACCGCCAGCCGAACAGCCTGCTGGCCGATGCCCACCGGGGAGAACCCGCCCTGGTAACGGACCATGGCAAGCCCGTCTTCATGACCGTGCCCATCGGCGCTGGTCTGGATACCGGCAAGCGGCATGTGCAGGCGCTCGGTCGGGCAACGGATGCCGCCGTGCTGCTGGATGAACCCGCGGGACGCCGGGTTGCCGCACAGCAGGGATTGCTGGTGGTCGGAACCCTGGGGCTGCTGATCCGGGCACGCGAAGGGGGCGTGTTCCCGGCCTTGCGTCCCCTAGTCGATACCCTGCAGGACCTCGGGTACTTTCCGTTGCCGATGCTGATCGAGCGCCCCCCGGCGGATCTGGGCCAAAGCTAATCATGCTGCCACCGCTCAAACCCATTCCAATCAAGGAACGCTTGTCCATCGTCTTCGTCGAGAAGGGCGAGATCGACGTGGTGGATGGCGCCTTCGTGGTGGTCGACAGCCAAGGCTTCCGGGTGCGGCCGGTGCTCACCCATATCCCGGTCGGCGGGGTCGCCTGCATCATGCTGGAGCCGGGCACACGGGTATCGCACAGGGCGGTGGCACTGGCGGCACGGGTGGGCACGCTGCTGGTGTGGGTAGGGGAAGCCGGCGTGCGCCTGTATTCCTCCGGCCAGCCCGGTGGCGCGCGCGCCGACCGTTTGCTGTATCAGGCACGGCTGGCGCTGGATGAATCGCTCAGACTGAAAGTAGTACGCAAGATGTACGCGCTGCGCTTCGGCGAAGATCCCCCTGCCCGGCGCAGTGTAGAGCAGTTGCGCGGCATCGAGGGCGCGCGGGTCAGGCGGACTTACCAGTTGCTGGCGCAGAAGTTCGGCGTGAAGTGGTCCGGTCGCGCCTACAACCCGGAGGACTGGGACGTCTCCGACCTGCCCAACCGCTGTCTGTCGTCCGCCACCGCTGCGCTCTACGGCGTCACCGAAGCTGCGGTACTGGCCGCGGGTTACGCCCCGGCGGTGGGTTTCATCCACACCGGTAAAGCGCTGTCCTTCGTGTACGATGTGGCCGACATCTACAAATTCGACACCGTGGTGCCGGCCGCTTTCCAGGTGGCCGCCAGCAACCCATCCAACCCGGAACGGGCAGTGCGCCTGGCTTGCCGGGACATCTTCCGCAAAACCAGACTGCTGGAACGCATCATCCCGGACATCGAGGAAATCCTCGCCGCGGGCGAGATCCCCCGCCCCGAGGCACCGCAAGAGTCGGTCGGCCCCGCTATCCCCAACCCGGAGAACTTGGGCGATGCTGGTCATCGTGCTTGAGAACGCCCCACCCCGGCTGCGTGGCCGGCTGGCGGTGTGGCTGCTGGAAGTACGCGCCGGGGTGTATGTGGGCACCTACTCGCGGCGGGTGCGCGAACACATCTGGAACCAGGTGGAGGCGGGTATCGAGAATGGCAACGCGGTAATGATGTGGTACGCGAACAACGAAGCCGGCTTCGAGTTCCAGACCCTCGGCCCCAACCGCCGCCTGCCCGCAGATTGGGACGGCGTACGTCTCGTCAGTTTCCACCCGAACGCCGACGAGAGCGATGTTTAATCTTGATAATATGTTTATGGCATGACAATGAGTCGGTTAAAATTCTGCCTAGAAAATATCAATTGAAATTCAATTGGATAAGAAAAGTGTGTTCCCCACGCCCGTGGGGATGAACCGTGCGACACGTTAAGTGCGACAACTGCGACGAAGGTGTTCCCCACGCCCGTGGGGATGAACCGCTCGTCAGAGCTTGCGGCTCCGGGCCGGCGTCGTGTTCCCCACGCCCGTGGGGATGAACCGTATCGATTCGGCGCATGTGCCAAAAAAATTTGGTGTTCCCCACGCCCGTGGGGATGAACCGGAAATCCGCAGGGAGAACGGTATCGAATGATAGTGTTCCCCACGCCCGTGGGGATGAACCGGCATTCCATTACAGTCACGGATACAAAGATAAGTGTTCCCCACGCCCGTGGGGATGAACCGGTTTATCTGTGCAATGCTCTGAATTGGGCAGAGTGTTCCCCACGCCCGTGGGGATGAACCGGCCACGACTGAGACAATCGCCGGCATCATCGGGTGTTCCCCACGCCCGTGGGGATGAACCGAACAAAACTTGCTTAAATCATTCGTAGAATCTGTGTTCCCCACGCCCGTGGGGATGAACCGTCGTTACTGTTCGTTGCTATATGGGCCGATCCAGTGTTCCCCACGCCCGTGGGGATGAACCGTCGAGGCAGGAATGCCGGAGGTCTGGCAGACCGTGTTCCCCACGCCCGTGGGGATGAACCGGCAGAACGCGATGCGGCGGCGTGACCTCGTGCGTGTTCCCCACGCCCGTGGGGATGAACCGATAACGCGCCATGAGGCGGGCGGCAGCCGACCGTGTTCCCCACGCCCGTGGGGATGAACCGCACGCGCCAGCGCTGATCGAGGCAGGGGTCATGTGTTCCCCACGCCCGTGGGGATGAACCGGATACGGTGATTGACGTGGTGGCCACCGCGTGGGTGTTCCCCACGCCCGTGGGGATGAACCGCACGCGCCAGCGCTGATCGAGGCAGGGGTCATGTGTTCCCCACGCCCGTGGGGATGAACCGCGGTTTGTGGAACGGCTGCAAAGCGCCTGTGACGTGTTCCCCACGCCCGTGGGGATGAACCGTCGAACTCGTCCTCGATGTCGATGCCCGCGACGTGTTCCCCACGCCCGTGGGGATGAACCGCCCGGTGCGCCACGCGCCGTCTTGCCATGTCTGTGTTCCCCACGCCCGTGGGGATGAACCGCGTGCGTGCAGCCGGTATCCGCGCACGGGCGAGTGTTCCCCACGCCCGTGGGGATGAACCGGCGGCGTTGGCGAGCTGGTCGTAGGCGACGGCGTGTTCCCCACGCCCGTGGGGATGAACCGGGACGCCTGGCTCCAGGGTAATGGCCGCCGAGAGTGTTCCCCACGCCCGTGGGGATGAACCGCTTGTTGCCTTCCCGACGCTGATAGGGGCGCTGTGTTCCCCACGCCCGTGGGGATGAACCTTGACTCTTGCCCTGGGGGCGCCGAGCCTGGGTGTGTTCCCCACGCCCGTGGGGATGAACCGTAGGCTCGTCGCATCTTCGGAATGATCTGGCGGTGTTCCCCACGCCCGTGGGGATGAACCGGCGGCAGCCGACGCCGAGGTCGCTGACAAGCTGTGTTCCCCACGCCCGTGGGGATGAACCGCGGCCAAGGTAGCCATCCCCGACGATCTGACAGTGTTCCCCACGCCCGTGGGGATGAACCGTCTCATTTTGATCCGCTGATTAACAGGCCGTTGAAAAAGTGGTCACAAAAGCCTCGTACCCTCTGCCAAGAGTCGATTTCGACCGAGCAGGGGCGGTTTTTCGGCCTGCGACAGCCCCTGTTGGGGCCTGCTGCAGGCCCTTTGGCCCACTTCGGGCGCACTGAGCCCGTGTTTCACGCATGATGCGCATCCCACCAGCCACCGATGCAGCCCATGCGTATCAGGTTGTAGGCGGCAAAGCACAGCAGCGCCTGCCCCGCCAACTTGGCGTGCCCGATCAGTTTGGTCTTGGCCAGTCCCCCCACGGTCTTGATCCAGCCAAAGGCCTCTTCGATGCGTTTGCGCACACGCAGGCTCTTGTGGTACCCCGCGTGTCGTGTGGTGCGCGCATCGATGGCCGAGTACTTGCTGCGGGCGGCCACGTGCGGGGTGATGCCAAGCTTGCGGCAGCCCTGCACAAAGGCATGGCAGTCGTAGCCCTTGTCGGCGCCCACGGTTCGTCGGCGGCGCGTGTGTGCCTGGCGCTGCAGCATCTTGAGCGCCGCTTCGCGCTCAGCCGTGCCACTGGCGTGGGTGATTTCGACGTCCACCACGAGTCCGTGGCGGTTGTCCATGAGGATGTGCGCCATATGGCACAGGCGGGACTTGTCACCCTCAGCTTTCTTGAACAGACGCGCATCGGCATCCGTGGTGCTCGTGTGCGTGGCGTTGCTGCGCGACTGGCCTGTGAAGTCCACCGTCGGATTGCGCCCGGGCGGCGTGCTGCTGTCATCGTCCCGGCGCTTGAAACTCTTGTGCGAGGCCCACGCATCAATGAGTGTGCCGTCCACACTGAAGTGTTCGTCGCTGATGAGCCTGGCCCACTCAGCCATGTGTCTGACACGATCGAAGAAGGCGCGTGCCAAGCCTTCGTTGAAGAGACGCTCACGGTTGGCGCTGAAGGTAGAGTGATCCCAGACCTTGTCGTCGATGTTCAGCCCCACGAACCAGCGGTACAGCAGGTTGTAGTCGATGGCCTCAACAAGCAGCCGCTCGCTGCGGATGGAAAAGAGAATTTGCAGCAGCAAGGCCTGGAGCATCTCCGGCGGCACCGACGGGCGACCCGTGCGGGCGTATACCGCCTCGAACTCTTGGTGCATCGTCGCCAGCAGCGCATCGACCACGGCGCGCAGCTTGCGCAGTGGGTGCCTGGCCGGCACACGCTCTTCAAGACTGATGTAGCTGAACATCGCCCCTTGAAAGTTCGGCTTGCCTCTCATCGTCGCTGTCTCGCCTTGGGTCGTCCTCGCAGCTCATATGGTAGCCGCACATGCACGGGAGTTTTTCAACGGCCTGTTAAGGCGATGAGGTGTTCCCCACGCCCGTGGGGATGAACCGCTGGGACGTGCTGATCCCGACCATCCGCAAGGAGTGTTCCCCACGCCCGTGGGGATGAACCGACCCCGCCTTGCGCGACCCGGCTGTGGGCACGCGTGTTCCCCACGCCCGTGGGGATGAACCGGCGGATTGGCTTGTGACCGGGGCCAACGCGAGCGTGTTCCCCACGCCCATGGGGATGAACCGCCCAGGCCCGCATTGCAGCGGTAGCGGATGCCGTGTTCCCCACGCCCGTGGGGATGAACCGGCCGCGCGCGCGTTGCCGTCACCTATGACTGGCGTGTTCCCCACGCCCGTGGGGATGAACCGACTTCTGGACCGAGTTTCAGACCAATCAGCTCGTGTTCCCCACGCCCGTGGGGATGAACCGGCGTGGGCGCAGTTCGACAACTTCCGGCGGGCGTGTTCCCCACGCCCGTGGGGATGAACCGCCTTCAGCAAAGACCCTCAAGAGCAGCAGCTCGTGTTCCCCACGCCCGTGGGGATGAACCGTCGATCGGACGCGCCGGGCGCTCTAGCCCCAAGTGTTCCCCACGCCCGTGGGGATGAACCGCGGGCCGCGCCTGGCGCACGCGCATCATCTACCGTGTTCCCCACGCCCGTGGGGATGAACCGCGCTCGGCCTCCACCGTGGTGGATATTCGGGAGTGTTCCCCACGCCCGTGGGGATGAACCGAGGCTGCGGCAAAATCTCCCTCCACGCGTGATGTGTTCCCCACGCCCGTGGGGATGAACCGGCATCGAGTAGGTGCGTCATCACCTCCGGCAGGTGTTCCCCACGCCCGTGGGGATGAACCGTCATGCGCCGTCGCACGCAATGCGGGCACGGCCGTGTTCCCCACGCCCGTGGGGATGAACCGCCATACTGGCGGCGCAGGTTTGGTGACGCTCAATGCCGCGGCGGCGATGTGCGCCAAGGGGCCGATTGCACCGACCTGGATGTTGGACTCATAGCAACGGCGCCAACCATTTGCGCGCAGCCTCCAAGCTCAGGCCGGTGCGCTTGGCCCAGTCCTGCAATTGGTCTTCGCCGATTTTGCCGATGGCAAAGTAATGGCTTTGCGGATGGGCAAAGTAAAAGCCGGCAACACTTGCCGCGGGGGTCATGGCCATGGCTTCGGTGAGCCCCATGCCGGCGTGGGTCGGGGCGTCGAGCAACTGAAAGAGCGCGGCTTTGACCGTGTGGTCCGGGCAGGCGGGGTAGCCGGGGGCAGGGCGAATGCCGCGGTATTGCTCTTTGATCAGCGCGGCATTGTCGAGCTGCTCGTCGGCAGCATACCCCCAGTATTCCTTGCGCACACGCTCGTGCAGCCACTCGGCGCAGGCTTCGGCCAAGCGGTCGGCCAGGCTTTTGAGCATGATGGCGTGGTAGTCGTCGTGGGCGGCCTCGAATTCGGCTAGTTTGTGCTCGATGCCCAGTCCGGCAGTCACTGCAAAAGCGCCGATCCAATCACGCACGCCGGATTGCTTGCTGGCGATGAAATCGGCCAGGCACCAGTGGGGTTTGCCCGGCGGGCGTTGGTGCTGCTGGCGTAGGCCATACCAAGTCATGATTGGATGGCTGCGCGACTCATCGCCGTAGAGCTCGATGTCGTCGCCGACACTGTTGGCGGCAAACAGGCCGAACACCGCCTTGGCCTGCACCCATTGGCCGGCGATCAGCGCCTCCAGCATGGCCTGGGCGTCACGGAACACGTTGCGCGCGGTCTCACCGACCACCGGGTCGTCGAGAATTGCCGGAAAGCTGCCCGCCAGGTCCCAGGTTTGGAAAAACGGCCCCCAGTCGATGTAGTCGCGCAGCGTATCGAGCGCCACATCCAGCGCGATCACGCCGGTGGTGTTGGGCTCGGGCGGCAGATAGCCTTCCAGCGAGAGCGCATCGAACGCGTTGGCGCGCGCCGCTTCCAGGCTCACCAGCGCCACGCCCTTCTTGTTGGCGTGCTGGGCGCGGATTCTGTCGTAGTCGGCAGCAAGCTGCGCCTTGAACTCGGCTGCACCGGTCTCGGACAGCAGAGCTGTGACCACGCCCACCGCGCGCGAAGCGTCCGGCACATAGACCACCGGCTGCTGGTAATGCGGGGCGATTTTGATCGCGGTATGTGCCCGGCTGGTGGTGGCCCCACCGATCAGCAGGGGGACATCGAAGCCCTGGCGCTGCATTTCGGCCGCCACATGGCTCATTTCCTCCAGTGAGGGGGTAATCAGGCCGGACAGGCCGATGGCTTGTGCGCCATGTTCGCGCGCGGCATGAAGGATTTTTTCGGCCGGCACCATCACGCCCAGGTCGATTACCTCATAGCCGTTGCAGCCCAGCACCACACCGACGATGTTTTTGCCAATGTCGTGCACGTCGCCCTTCACGGTGGCGATGACGATGCGGCCCTTGGTGGTGGAGCCGGTGCGCAGTTTTTCCGCTTCGATGAAAGGGATCAGGTGGGCGACGGCTTGCTTCATGACGCGGGCGGACTTCACCACCTGGGGCAGAAACATCTTGCCGGCGCCAAAGAGATCGCCGACCACGTTCATGCCCGCCATCAGCGGACCTTCGATCACGCACAGCGGCGGCTTGCCAGCAGCTTCGAACTTGGCCCGTACTTCCTCGGTGTCCTCCACCACGAAGTCGGTAATGCCTTTGACCAGCGCGTGCTTGAGGCGCTCTTCCACCGGCAGCGCGCGCCAGGCGAGATCCGGGCCGCTGTCTCGGGTCTTGCCCTCTTTTACGCTTTGGGCGAATTCCACCAGCGCTTCACCGGCGCCGGGGTGGCGGTTGAGCACCACGTCCTCGACCTTGGCGCGTAGCGTGGGGTCGAGTTCGTCATACACCCCCAACATGCCGGCATTGACGATGCCCATGCTCAAGCCGGCGCGGATGGCGTGATACAAAAACACGGTGTGGATGGCTTCGCGCACCGTGTCGTTGCCGCGGAAGCTGAACGATACGTTGGATACCCCGCCGGAGGTTTTGGCATGCGGCAGGTTGGCATGAATCCAGCGCACCGCTTCGATGAAATCGACCGCGTAGTTGTCGTGCGCTTCGATGCCGGTGGCAATGGCAAAAATATTGGGGTCGAAGATGATGTCTTCGGCCGGAAAACCGATGCCAAGTAAAAGGTCATAGGCGCGCCGGCAGATTTCGATTTTGCGCGCGAAGGTATCCGCCTGACCTTTTTCGTCGAAGGCCATGACGATCACCGCCGCGCCATAGCGCCGGCACAAACGCGCCTGACGCAAAAACTCGCGCTCGCCCTCCTTCAACGAGATGGAATTCACCACGCCCTTGCCCTGGATGCATTTGAGGCCGGCTTCGATGACCTCCCACTTGGACGAATCCAGCATGATCGGCACACGCGCAATGTCCGGCTCGGCGGCGATGAGCTTGAGAAAGCGCTCCATGGCGGCCTTGGAGTCCAGCATGGCCTCGTCCATGTTGATATCGATGATCTGGGCGCCGTTATCCACCTGCTGACGGGCCACGGCCAGCGCGTCATCGAAACGACCTTCCAGAATCATGCGCGCAAAAGCGCGCGAGCCGGTGACATTGGTGCGCTCGCCAACGTTGACGAACAAGGCATCTTTGCCAACGTTGAAAGGCTCCAGGCCGGACAAGCGCAGCTTTTTTTCGATCACCGGCAGCGTGCGCGGGGCAATGCCTTCGACTGCGCGGACAATGGCGGCAATATGGGCCGGGGTGGTGCCGCAGCAGCCACCGAGGATGTTGACCAACCCGGCGCGCGCCCATTCGGCCACCGCGGCGGCCAACTGCTCCGGGGTCTCGTCGTAGCCGGTGGGCGCCAGCGGATTGGGCAGTCCCGCGTTGGGGTGGGCGGAGACAAAGGTGTCGCACACCGTGGAGAGCTCTTCCACATAGGGGCGCAGCTCCTTGGCACCGAGCGCGCAGTTCAAGCCAAAGGAAAGCGGGCGCGCGTGCGCCAGCGCATTCCAGAAGGCTTCGGCGGTCTGCCCGGAGAGCGTGCGCCCGGAGGCGTCGGTGATGGTGCCGGAAATCATCACCGGCAGGCGGCAGCCCAGATCGTCGAACAGTTTTTCGATGGCAAACACCGCCGCTTTGGCGTTGAGGGTGTCGAAAACGGTTTCGATCAACAGCAGATCCGCGCCGCCTTCGATCAGTCCGCGCGCGGCATGGTAGTAATCGTCAGCCAGCGTGTCGAATTCGATGTTACGGTAGCCGGGGTCGTTGACATCCGGGCTGATCGACAGTGTGCGCGATGTCGGCCCCAGCACGCCGGCGCAATAGCGCGGCTTGGCCGGGTTCTTGGCGGTGAATTCGTCGCATAGCTCGCGCACCAGACGGGCAGCGGCCACATTGAGCTCGTATGCGAGATCGGCCATACCGTACTCGGCCTGCGACACCCGGGTAGCGTTGAACGAGCAGGTTTCGATGATGTCCGCGCCGGCTTCAAGGTAGGCGCGGTGAATCGCGCCAATGACATCCGGACGGGTGAGCACCAACAGATCGTTGTTACCCTTGAGGTCCTTGGGGTGATCCAGAAAGCGCGTGCCGCGGTAATCGCCTTCGCCCAGTTTGTATTGCTGGATCATGGTGCCCATGCCGCCATCCAGAATCAGGATGCGGCGGGCCAGTTGCTGGCAAAGTTCAAAGCTGCGGTCGGCTTGCATCGTGGGGCCTCATCGATTCGGGTCTATTCCCCGGCGCGGCGCCGCAAAAGCAAACGGCGCAGCAAACCCGTGGTTGGTTTGCGAGCGCCGTTGTTCGGTTGCCGAGCCTGGCCCGTCGGTCGGGTCGCAGCGCTCCTCGGCAAGGCCGCGATTCTACGGAGGAAAACACCGGGTGTCGAGGCAACCGGGCTTCACGTGGCGCGCTTGCTACCAACCGGCCCCGGGGCGCCTTACCAGCCCCAACCCCAGAACGGATGAGGATAGAGATAGCCCCAGCGCGGATGCCAATACGGGCCCCACGGGCCCACCCAATACCCGCCACCGCGGCTCAGCCTCATCACCCAGCCATCGCGTGGATATTCATGGGTGCGACTGGTACGCACCACTTTGCCGTCGACAAAATGCACATTGAAGTTGGTGGCGATCAAATCGATGGACTCTTTGGGGATGTTCCAGTCCCACACCTCCTCGCCAGAGAGCGCAAAGCGCTGTACCGAGCGGTATTGGCCAAGCAAGCGGCGAACTTCGTCCTGGGTCATACCCGGTTTGACCCGGGCAAGGTTATCTTCGGCCAGCGCATTCCATTGCCGCCGCACCGCGCCGGAGGCGTCGACCTCCACCATCAGGCAAGTGGTGCCATAGGGCTGGGTGGAAAACTCCAGCACCGTGCTGCCGTCCGGGTTGGGCCAACGCGCGCTGGGCTGACCGCGCTCGGCCAGCACCTCGGCTTCCGATGTATAGGCGCGCGGCGGCGTAAAGACTGCGCATCCACCCAGCGTCAGACTGAGCAGCATCGTCAGCATGCAAAGTAAATGTCGCGCATGAAGCGAAGTTGGGGTGTTCATCGGCTCGGAACCTCGACTGTGGGCCATCTGCACCCGTATGGCATCTGCGCAGGCGGCCGGCGGTTTGCCCCGCTGGCGCGGCCCGCGACGCACGCTGACCGTGCGACGCTTGGCCAGTGAATCGACGCGCCGGGGCCACTGTTAGAATCGCACCCAGCCCGGCGCACTGCAAGACCCCGCCGGTATGCATTTGCAACCGTCCGCCCGGGAGAACGCCGGTCTTGAACGATTCAGCCGCCCCGCCCAAGCCGACCGCCCCCCTGCCACACCCGGCGCCGCCGGTGCCGCTGCTGCAGGCGCGCGGGGTGAGCCGGCGCTACGGTGGCATTTGCGCCTTGGACGATGTGTCGCTGGATATCCACCGCGGCGAGATTTTTGCGCTGATCGGTCCGAACGGCGCGGGTAAAACCACCTTTTTCGACATTCTTACCGGCTTTTGCATGCCTGACGCCGGCGGCATGGTTTTCGACCGACGAGTGTTGCCGCACGGCCAACCGCATTTGACCTGTGCGCGCGGCATTGCGCGCAGTTTCCAAAACATCCGCCTGTTCGACGAGCTCAGCGCGCTGGACAACGTGCTGGTCGGCGCGCACCACCGGCTGCGCGCCGGTATCTGGGACGCCTTGCTGCGCAGCCGACGAACCCGGCAGGAAGAGGCTGCCGCCGCCGCGCGCGCGCGCGCACTGCTCGATGAGGTCGGCCTGGGCGCACAGGCCGACACCCGCGCCGACGCCCTGAGTTATGGTGACCGGCGGCGCCTGGAGATTGCCCGCGCGCTGGCGGCCGAACCGCTGCTGCTCGCCTTGGACGAGCCGGCTGCGGGTATGAACGCGCGCGAGACCGCGGCCTTGGCCGCACTGATCGCGCGCATCCGCGACCGCGGCATCACGGTGCTGCTGATCGAGCACGACCTGACGCTGGTGATGACGCTTTGCGACCGCGTGGCGGTGCTGGAGGCCGGGCGCAAGATCGCCGACGGTCCCCCCGCGGCCGTGCAAAACGACCCTGCGGTGATCGAAGCCTACCTGGGGCGCGCTCGCCATGCACGCTGAACAGCCATTGTTTTTGCTCACCCTGTCCGGGGTGCACATCGACCACGGCCGCCAGCGCGCGGTGCATGGCATCGATCTGGCGCTCAACGAGGGCGAGGTGGTCAGCCTGATTGGCGCCAACGGCGCCGGCAAAAGCACCACGCTGGCTGCAATTGCTGGCGTGCTGCCGGTGGCCGGCGGCGAAATCCGCTACGCCGGTCAAGCCATCCAACACTGGCCCGCCCACCGACGTGTGCGCCACGGGCTGGTATTGGTGCCCGAAGGTCGCGGCTTGTTCGCCCGCCTGACGGTGGCCGAAAACCTGCGATTGGGCGCCTACACCCGCAACGATGCCCAGGCCGTGGCCGCAGACCTGGAACGCGTGCTGGACTGGTTGCCACGCATCCGCGAGCGCTTGCGCCAGCCCGCCGGCACCTTGTCGGGTGGCGAGCAACAGATGCTGGCCATCGGCCGCGCCCTGCTCGCCCGCCCCCGTGTGCTGCTGCTCGACGAACCCTCGATGGGGCTGGCGCCGCGCTTGGTCGACGCCTTGTTCGAGCTGATCGAAACGATCGCGCGTAGCGGCGTCAGCATCTTGCTGGTGGAACAAAACGCCGGCCTGGCACTGGAGCTCTCACAGCGCACCTACCTGATGGCCAACGGACTGATCGCCCGCTCTGGCACGGCCGCGGCGTTGCGCGACGACCCCGCGGTGCGTCGCGCCTATTTGGGCGAACCGTAAGACGCCTGCGCGGTTGGAGTCACGACGGCCTGCCCCTGCCCGCAGCGTCGACGCCCACGCCGGCCAAGCGCGCAGCGCGCCGGCTCCACAGCACAAAAGCCAACAAGCCGAGCGCGACATAGACACTCATCCCCAGCGCAAGGGTGAGCGGGCTCGCCCACAACAGCGGCACCACCAAGCCTGCACTGAGCGCATTGACGCCCACTTGCACGAAGCTCTGGCAACTTGCCGCCATGCCGCGACGCTGCGGGAAGAGGTCCAACGCCAACAAAGTCAGGCTGGGCATGGCCAGCGACATGCCGAAGTTATAGATCATCACCGGCAGCACCGAGGCCGGCAACGCAGGCGGCAGCCATGCGGCATGCACCACATTACCCAGCCCCGCCGCCAGCATCACCGCAAAACCGGCCGCGATGGTGCGCGGCGCCGACCAGCGACCGGCCAGCCGGCCGGAAGCCCAGGAGCCGCCCATCATGCCCACCACCGCGGGCACGAACAACCAACCAAAATCCAGTGGCCCAAGACCAAGGTGCTGCACGATGAACACCGGCGCCGACAACACGTAGACGAAAAATCCATTGAAATTGAGCGCCACGGCCAACGCCAGCAGGATGAAAGCCAGGCTGGAAAACACCGCCCAATAAGCGCGCGCCAGCCGTAAGGGCGAAAGCGGTTGGCGGGCATGCCGGGGCAGCGTTTCGGGCAGGAAACGCCAGGTCATCCAGGCCAACGACAGGCCAAACAGTGTCAAAAAGACAAACACCGACCGCCACCCGGCCAGCGCCAGCAGCGCACCGCCGACCAGCGGTGCCACGGCCGGGGCAACGCCGAAAATGAGCATCACCCGCGACATCGAGCGCTGCGCCTGCGCGCCGTCGTAGACGTCGCGGATCACCGCGCGCCCGACCACCATGCCCGCCCCGGCGCTCATGCCTTGCAGGGCACGGCCGATCCACAGCCATTCGATGGACTGTGCCAGCGCACACACCAGCGAAGCCGCGGCAAACAAGCTCATCGACACGATGATCACAGCGCGCCGCCCGTAGCAGTCGGACAGCGCCCCGTGCCACAACGACATGAACGCGAAGGTCGCCATGTAGGCAGTCAGGGTTTGCTGCACTTGCAGCGCGCTGGCGTCCAAGGCCGCGCCAATGGCCGGAAAGGCCGGCAAGTAGGTGTCGATCGAAAACGGACCGATGGCGGCTAGCGCCGCGAGCAACGCGGCCAGCCAAGGAGAAGCGGTGGGCATGAAGGAAAACCTGGACTGCGGCCGGCACCCAGCCCGCGCGGCAAGGGCGGCAAAAGATAACAATGATACGCGCTCAGACCAGGTTCCACGCGGGCACAGCCATGACTGCCAGCGGGTTTTAAGCGCTTTCAAAGCCTCGGCGGTACTGAATCGCCTCGGCCACGTGGGCGGCCGCAATGCGGCTGGCGCCGGCCAGATCGGCTACGGTGCGGGCCACCCGCAGGATGCGGTGATACGCCCGGGCCGACAGCCGCAGTCGCACAATCGCCTGTCGCAGCAGCGCTGCAGCAGCCTCATCGGGCTGGCAATAGGTCTCGATCTGGGCTTCGTCGAGTAGGCTGTTGGGCACGCCCTGACGCGCTTGCTGCAGCGCCAGGGCACGGGCGACGCGCTCGCGCACCACGGCGCTGGCTTCGCCAGCCGGGCGCGCCATCAGCACCTCCTCATCGATGACCGGCACCTCCACCCGCAGGTCGATGCGGTCGAGCAAGGGGCCGGACAAGCGCGCCCGGTAGCGTGCCACCTGATCCGGGGTGCACGTACAGCGGCGCACCGGGTGTCCGGCGTAGCCGCAAGGGCATGGATTCAGGGCTGCCACCAATTGGAAGTGCGCCGGGAACACCACCCGCCGGCGGGCGCGTGAGATGGTGACGATACCGGTCTCCAGCGGTTCGCGTAGCGCCTCCAATGCACGGCGGTCGAATTCCGGCAGCTCATCCAGAAACAGCACGCCGTTGTGCGCCAATGAGATTTCGCCTGGGCGTGGATGACTGCCACCGCCGACCAGCGCGGCTACCGAGGCCGAATGATGCGGACAGCGTATCGGTCGTTGCCGCCACGAGGCCGGATCGAAGCCTCCGTCGAGCGACTGCAGCGCCGCGCATTCCAACGCCTGGCGCTCGTCGAGCAGCGGCAACAGTCCGGGCAGGCGGCGCGCCAGCATGGATTTGCCGGTGCCAGGCGGGCCGTACATCAGCAACGAATGCTGTCCGGCGGCGGCCACTTCCAAGGCCCGGCGGGCCTCGTGCTGTCCTTTGACATCGGCCAGATCCGGCCCGCTAGCGTGCCCAGACACCGCCAGCTCCGCGCGCTGTGGCGTCAGCGCCTGATGGCCGTTCAGATGGGCACAAACCTCCAGCAGACTGACCGCCGGCAGCACTTTGGCATGACGGGCGAGCGCGGCCTCGGCGGCATTGGCGGCTGGCACCACCAACGCCCGTCCGGCTTCGCCCGCCTGCAGGGCGGCGGCCAACGCACCGCGCACCGGGCGCAGCTCACCGGTCAGCGACAACTCGCCGATGAATTCATGATGGGCCAGGGCCGCACCGTCGACCTGCCGAGAGGCGGCAAGAATGCCGAGCGCGATCGGCAGGTCGAAGCGGCCGCCTTCTTTGGGCAGATCGGCAGGCGCAAGATTGACCGTGATGCGCCGCTGCGGGTATTCGAACTGCGAGGTGGCAATGGCCGCACGCACCCGTTCGCGCGCTTCGCGCACCTCGGCGTCAGGCAATCCGACCAGCGAAAAACCCGGCAGGCCGTTGGCCAGATGCGCTTCGACGATGACCTGGGGCGCGCTCATACCGTCCAGAGCGCGCGTGTGGACCAGGGCCAGAGACATGCACGGGGCTCCCTCTTGCAGAAGAGGGCAAGTCTAACCCAAAGTCATCGATAAATGACTAAGGCATGACCTTGGCGGCCAAAACCGATCAGCCTTGGTCGTTACGGCCTTCGAGACGGGCTTCGAGCGCGGCAACCCGCGCTTCGAGTTCGGCCAGACGGCGTGTGGCCTGGGCCAGGATTTCACGCTGCACCTCGAACTCTTCGCGGGTGACCAGATCGAGCTTGGCAAAGGCGCTGCCAAGCAGAGCACGCACATTTTTTTCGATGTCGCGTGCAGGGCTTGCAGCGGCGATTTCGGCGAGCTTGGCGCCGATGTCGTCGAGGATACGGGGAGTGCTCATGGCCGTTTTCGCTGGCAAAGAGGGGAAACCGCAAGAAGTTTAGCACGCGCCATACAGCGCACCGCGCGCGAGCGCGGCAGCGACCCGACGCCCATCAGCCCCGGCCGGGGCCGGAACACACGAACCGCCCTTTTGGTGCCCCCTTTTAGGTGCATTGCACCAAAACGGTGCATCGCGCCCAAACCGGGCAGACTCGACTGCCTGCAACAAGCCTGTATGGATCCGCAATATGTCCTCATCTATTTGTTAATCCAGCGTTTTCTGCCCGGGGCGGGAAACTGGCACGGCGTGTGCATATGCTGCATTGCGAAAAACTGCCTTCCCAAGGAGAAAACCATGCACCATCGCATCATCGCTTCTGCCCTGACTGCGGCCCTGCTCGGCGCCGGCAGCGCTTTTGCCGAAGACAGCCCGTTTTCGGCCAACGTGAGCATCGTCTCCGACTATGCCTATCGCGGCTGGAGCCAGACCAATGAGCGTCCGGCGCTGCAAGGCGGTTTCGACTTCGCCCACGACAGCGGCTTTTACGTCGGCGTATGGGGTTCGAACGTGTCCTGGCTGTCGGATGCCGACCCGGACGTGAGCAACAGTCTGGAACTGGACATCTATGCGGGCTACACCATGGAACTGGGCCCGATCGGCGTGGATATCGGCCTGTTGCAGTACTACTACCCGGGCAGCTATCCCAAGGGCTTCAACGACCCGGACACGCTGGAAGGCTATGTGGGCCTGTCCTGGGAGTTTCTGTCGTTCAAGTATTCGCATTCCTTTACCGATCTGTTCGGCTTTGAAGACTCCAAGAACAGCCAGTACTACGATCTTTCCGCCGCCTATGAGGTGACCGACGGCCTGACGCTAGAGGCGCACTATGGCTATCAGCGTATCGAAGGCAGCGGCAACGACGACTACAAAGACTGGAAAGTCGGCGCCACGTATTCGGCCGGCGGCTTCGATTTTGGCTTGCATTATGTCGATACCGATGTCGATGACGACCTGGCCGACGGCCGCGTCATTTTGTCGGTGAGCCGCGCGTTCTAAGCCTCTAACGCCTTTGCCCGCGCCCGGGGCGCCGGCCGCCCCGGCCGGGCGACTGGAGACAGCCATGAAATTCATTACTGCGATCATCAAGCCTTTCAAGCTCGACGAAGTGCGTGAGGCGCTCTCGGCCATCGGCGTACAAGGGATCACCGTCACCGAGGTCAAGGGCTTCGGCCGCCAAAAGGGTCATACCGAGCTCTACCGCGGCGCCGAGTACGTGGTCGACTTCCTGCCCAAGGTCAAGATCGAAGCGGCCATCCGCGCCGACATCCTCGACCAGGCCATCGAAGCGATCGAAAAAGCGGCCTCTACCGGAAAGATCGGCGACGGAAAAATCTTCGTTTTCGATCTGGAACAAGCCATCCGCATCCGCACCGGCGAAACCGGCACGGACGCGCTGTGAGTCATTACAGGGAGCAGACAATCATGAAAAGACTGTTCGCAAGCCTGCTGACGGCCCTGGTCGTCGGTTTCGCGGGCGGCGCTGCCGCGCAGGACGCCCCGGTTGTCGCCGAAGCGGTCGCAGCCGCCGCCGAAGCGGCCCCGGTGGTGGTCGACAAAGGCGACGTGGCCTGGCTGATGACCGCCACCTTGCTGGTGCTGTTCATGGCCCTGCCCGGCCTGGCGCTGTTCTATGGCGGCATGGTGCGCGCCAAGAACATGCTGTCGGTGCTGATGCAGGTCATGGTGGTGTTCTCGATGGTCGCCGTGCTGTGGGTGATCTACGGCTACAGCCTGGCCTTCACCGAATCGAGTCCGTTCATCGGTTCGCTGGACAAGATCTTCCTGTCCGGGGTCACCATCGATTCGCTGGCCGACACTTTCACCGACAACGTGAAGCTGCCGGAATTCGTCTTCGTCGCCTTCCAGGCCACCTTCGCCGGCCTGACCTGCGCGCTGATCGTGGGCTCGTTTGCCGAGCGCATGAAGTTTTCCGCGGTGCTGCTGTTCTCGGCGATCTGGTTCACCTTCTGCTATCTGCCGATCGCGCACATGGTGTGGGGTCCGGGCGGCTACCTGCTCGAAGACGGCGCGCTGGACTTTGCCGGCGGCACCGTGGTGCACATCAACGCCGGCGTGGCGGGCCTGGTGGGCGCCTACATGGTAGGCAAGCGCATCGGCTTTGGGCGTGAGTCCATGGCGCCGCATTCGCTGACCTTGACCATGGTGGGGGCTTCCATGCTGTGGGTGGGTTGGTTCGGCTTCAACGCCGGCTCCAACCTGGAAGCCACCTCCGGCGCCGCGCTGGCCTTCATCAACACCCTGGTGGCCACTGCCGCCGCGGTGCTGAGCTGGTCGCTGGGCGAGGCGATGTTCAAGGGCAAGCCTTCGATGCTGGGTGCGGCCTCGGGCGCGGTGGCCGGCCTGGTGGCCATCACCCCGGCCTGCGGCTCGGTGGGCCCGATGGGCGCGCTGATCCTCGGCCTGCTCGCCGGCTTCATCTGCCTGTGGGGGGTCAACGGCCTCAAGCGCATGCTGGGCGCGGACGACTCGCTGGACGTGTTCGGCGTGCATGGCGTAGGCGGCATCCTCGGCGCCATCCTTACCGGGGTGTTTACCGCGCCGATGTTCGGCGGCACCGGCGGCGAGGATTTCTCCATCGCCAGCCAAGTGTGGATCCAGACCTGGAGCGTGATCGTGACCATCGTCTGGTCCGCCGTGGTGGCCTTCATCGGCTACAAGATCGCGGATCTGTTCATCGGCCTGCGTGTGCCGGAAGAAGAGGAACGCGAGGGTCTGGACATTACCGCCCACGGCGAAACCGCCTACCACCACTGAGCGGGCCTCTCCTCCCCGCCTGAAGTGGAACGGGCGCCCCCTTCGCGGGGGCGCCCGTTTTTTGTGGTCATCCGGCAAGATAACGCGCCATGACCGACGGTCGCGCGGCAGCGCATCCGGCCGAGGCAGGCCAAAGCACTAGCGGAACACGATGGTCTTGTTGCCGTGCAATAGCACCCGGTCTTCCAGGTGGTAACGCAGGCCGCGGGCGAGCACGGTTTTTTCGATGTCCTTGCCGTAGCGCACCATGTCTTCGACCGAATCGGAATGGTCGATGCGGATGACATCCTGCTCGATGATTGGCCCCTGGTCGAGTTCGGCGGTCACGTAATGGCAAGTTGCGCCGATCAGCTTCACACCCTTGGCCCAAGCCTGGTGATAGGGCTTGGCGCCGACGAAACTGGGCAAAAAGCTGTGATGGATGTTGATGATGCGCCCCGGATACGCCGCACACAGTTCGGGCGAAAGAATCTGCATGTAGCGCGCCAACACCATGGTGTCGCCGCGCACTTCCTCGAAAATGCGCTGCACTTCGGCGTAGGCCGCGGCCTTGTTGTCGGCGGTGACCGGTACATGGTGAAAGGCGATGCCGTGCCACTCGACGAACCCACGGAAATCGTCGTGGTTGGAAATCACGCAGGGAATTTCGACATCGAGCTCCTTGGATTGCCAGCGCGCAAGCAAGTCATACAGGCAATGCTCTTGGCGGCTGACCAGGATGACCACGCGCTTTTTGACCGCCGAGTCGGTGATCTTCCAGTCCATCTGCAACGCTTGGGCCAGCGGGCGGAAGCGCTCGCGGAATTCGGCCAGATGGAAAGGCAATGAATCGGCGCGGATTTCGATGCGCATGAAGTAGCGCCCGACCGCCTCGCCGTCACGCGGCGGTTCGGCATGCAGCGCGGTTTCCAGAATCCAGCCTTGGTGCTCGGCAATGAAACCCGAGACCCGGGCGACGATGCCGACGCGGTCCGGGCAGGAGGCCGACAAGGTGTAGTAGCGGGTGCGATGCATGGCGCAGCTCAACCGATGCGGGCAAAGGCTTGGTCGATGGCGGCGCGCAGCACGGCGTAATCGCGCACCACCGGATACTGCGGGAACTCGCGCACCACATTTTCCGGCGGACGGAACAGGATGCCGCCATGCGCTTCGCCCAGCATCGCGGTGTCGTTGTAAGAGTCGCCGGCAGCCACCACCTTGAAGTTCAGCTCCTTGAAGCGGCGTACCGCTTCGCGCTTCTGATCGGGCATGCGCAAGCGGTAATTCACCAGAATGCCCTCGGCATTGGCTTCCAGGCTGTGGCAAAACAGCGTTGGCCAGCCAAGCTGACGCATCAGCGGGTGGGCGAACTCGTAGAAAGTGTCTGACAAGATCACCACCTGGTAGCGCTCGCGCAGGCTGTCCAAGAACTCGCGTGCGCCGGCCATCGGCCCCATGCCGGCAATCACCTTTTGGATGTCCGGCAGGCCCAGGCCCTTGGCCGCCAGCAGATCCAGGCGGTATTTCATCAACGTATCGTAGTTGGGTTCGTCGCGGGTGGTGCGACGCAGTTCCGGAATGCCGGTGCGCTCGGCAAACTCGATCCAGATTTCAGGAACGAGCACGCCTTCGAGGTCAAGACAGACGATCTGCACAGTAGGGCCTTTGTCGAACAGAAATGGCGGAAACAGCCGCGCATTCTATCATCCACGCCAGCGCTCCTCCCCGGCCGGCGCGGTAGGCCATGCGGATTCAGTCGTCGCTCTCTGCCAAGGCGTCCAGCGCCTCGGCCAGTTCCAGCCAACGCAGTTCGGCCGCTTCGATCTGCGCGGCCAGCTCGGCTTGTCGGCGAGTCAGGGTTTGCAACTGGGCCGGGTCCGGGTTGGCGTAGAAGGCCGGGTCGGCCAGACGGGCGTCGAGCAGTTGTTTTTCGCCCTGCCAGGCGGCGAGCTTGCGTTCGAGTTGTTCGCTTTCCTTGACCAGCGGGCGGCGGGCAGCGAGCCGCGCCTGACGGTCGGCCGCGGCCTGGACACGTTCGGCGCGCCGCGCGGCCTTGTCGGCGGCGCGGTCAGGGCATTGGGCTGCGGCCGCAGCCTGGGCGCGACGTTCCGCCAGCCAGTCGCAATAATCGTCCAGGTCGCCATCGAAGGGCTGCACCCGGCCGCCATCGACCAGCAGGAAGCGGTCGCAGGTGGCGCAAAGCAGCGCGCGGTCGTGGGAGACCAGCACCATGCCGCCTTCGTAGTCCTGCAGCGCCAGCGTCAGCGCATGGCGCATTTCCAGGTCGAGGTGGTTGGTCGGTTCATCCAGCAGCAACAGGTTGGGCCGGCGCCAGATCAGCAGGGCCAGCGCCAGGCGCGACTTCTCGCCGCCGGAAAAGCTGCCGCAGGGCGCGGTGGCCGGGGTGGCGGTGCCGCCCACACCGTCGCCGCGGAAATCGAAGCCACCAAGGTAGTCGCGCAGGTCCTGTTCGCGCGCCGCCGGATCGAGGCGCATCATGTGCTGCAGGGGCGATTCATCCGGGCGCAGGGTTTCCAACTGGTGCTGGGCAAAGTAGCCGATGGCCAGTCCCTTGCCTTCGCAGCGCCGGCCGGCGGCCAGGGCGAGCTGGCCGGCAAGCAGTTTGATCAGTGTGGACTTGCCCGCGCCATTGCGCCCCAGCAGACCGATACGCTCGCCGGGGCGCAGGGTGAGCCCGAGGCCGGAAAGAATAGGCTCGTCGCCATAACCCACCGCGCCGTCCTCGATGGCGAGCAATGGGTCGGGCGCCGGCGGGGCGTCACGGAAACGAAAGGTGAAGGGGGTATCGACATGCGCCGCGGCGACGCGCTCGATGCGTTCCAGCGCCTTGATGCGGCTTTGCGCCTGGCGCGCCTTGGTGGCTTTGGCGCGGAAGCGGCGGATGTAGTTCTCGATGTGGGCAATCTCGCGCTGCTGCTTGGCAAACAACTGCTGCTGCTGGGCCAGGCGCTCGGCGCGCTGGCGCTCGAAATCCGAGTAAGCACCGGAATACAGCGTCAGGCGGCGCTGTTCCAGATGGGCGACGTGGCTCACACAGGCGTCGAGGAACTCGCGGTCGTGGGAGATCAGCAGCAGGGTGCCGCGGTAATCGCGCAGCCACTGTTCCAGCCAGATCACCGCGTCGAGATCGAGGTGGTTGGTGGGTTCATCCAACAGCAACAAATCGGAGCGGCACATCAGCGCCTGCGCGAGGTTGAGCCGCATCCGCCAGCCGCCGGAAAAATCTGCCACCGGGCGCGCCAGATCGGCGGGCAGAAAGCCCAGACCATCGAGCAAGGCAGCCGCGCGGGCGCGCGCGGCGTAGCCGCCGATTTCCTGCAGACGGGCGTGCAATTCGCCAATGCGTGCGCCATTGGCGGAGTCGTGGTGGGCCTCGAGGCGGGCGAGCTCGTCCTCGATGCGACGCAACTCGGCGTCGCCATCGAGCGTATAGTCCAGTGCCGAGCGGCTCAGGGCGGGGGTTTCCTGCGCTACATGGGCGATCACCCAGGCGGCCGGCATCTCCAGCTCGCCGCGCTCCGGGTGCAATTGGCCGCGCAGCAAAGCAAACAGGCTGGACTTGCCGCTGCCATTGGCTCCGGTCAAACCGACCCGCCAGCCGGGGTGGATCTGCAAAGAGGCGTTTTCCACCAAAAGCTTCGCGCCACGCGCGAGCGACAAATTTCGAAACTGGATCACGTCAGCGCTTCAATGTGCAAAGGCGTTATTCTACGCATCCATCCCTGCAAGCTTGGAACGCATCCAGCCGATGCAAAACCCTTATCCGCTCTCAGCGGCCTTCGCCCTCACTTGCCTGCTTGCCGCCGGCGCGCCCGCGCGGGCTGAGTCCGCGGCCGAGCGCCTGAATGACGAGGCCAAGGCGATCCTACAGGCCGCGGACGCCCGCTTTGCCGCCGATCAGGCGCAGTGCTACGAGCGCTTTCAGGTCAATCGCTGCCTGGACCAAGCCAAAGAGGCCCGCCTGGAGGCGGTTCGCCGCGCCCGCGCGCTGCAAGCCGAAGCCCGCCGCCTGAAGTTGGCCGAACGCCAACAGCGCGTCGCCGAACGGGGTACGCAAGCGGGCGCTGCGGCCATCGAGCCGGCCGCCCCCACCAGCGCGCCGCAGCCAGCCCTGATTGACCCGGCGGCTCAGACCGTGCGCCAACAACGCGCTGCCGAGGGCGCCCAGCGACAAGCCGAGGCCGACGCAGCACGCGCGCAAAAGGATGCGGAGCGCGCTGCGCAACGCGCCGAGGCCGAAGCCGCGGCAGCGAAACGCGCTGAAAAGGCCGCCCGCGATCGCGCCCGGTACGAAGAAAAGATCCGCCGACACGAAGCCCCAAAGCAGTGAGCGCCCGCCAGGTACCGGCGCCGCTCAGGCAGAGTCTGCGCTCGGCGGATGTGCAAGCGCCCAGGCCAGCGCATCTTCGAGCCGGTCGTTGCCCCAGAACAATTCCTCACCCACCCGAAAACTCGGCGCGCCAAACAGGCCGATCTCCGCCGCGCGCTCGGTTTGCACCCGCAACGCCTGTTTGTTTTGTGGCGTCTCAGCCTGCACCAGAATGTCATCGACCGGCAAGCCGAGCGCGCCGAGCAGATCGGCGATCACCCGACGGTCGCCGATGTCGCGGTCCTCGGCAAAGTTGGCCTGCATTACCGCACGGGAAAACGGTGCCACCCAGCCCCCATCCACCCCCACCAGCGCCACCCGCGCGGCCAACAGACCGTTGCGCGGAAACTGGCTGGGCAAGCGGAACGGCAAGCCGTATTTATCCGCCAGCCGAGCCAGATCGCGCCACATATAGCGCCCTTTGGGCGGATAAATGTTGAACGGCGAATCGTTCCAGCCCAGGGCCATGAACACCGGCCCGAGCAGGAAGGGCCGCCAGCGCACTTCCACCCCGGCCGCCGCGGCAGCCGCTTCGATACGCATGACCGCAAGATAGGAATAGGTGCTGGCAAACTCGTACCAGAATTCCAGCCGCGCACCGCTGCGCTGCGTTGTGTGTCCAGACATGGTCGTTCTCCTGGTGTTGCGCTGCTCCACGGCGGAGCCTACCACCCACGCCGGCAGGCGTTATCCGGAATCGCGCGCCGCGCTGCCAACCCCGTATGGGCGTTGGCGGGTATTGCACATTGCAGCAGGCGACGGCAGCCTGACGAGGCGCCCGGCCAGCGCCCGCGTGACCGCGCTGCCGGTGCGCGGGTCCAGCCAGCCGGCCAACCGTGTCAGCAGGCCGCGGCGTGGCGTCGGGCTCGCGCTGCGCAAGGTCAACACCGCGCCATGGCGGCTCCCCATCACGACTGCGGTAGGCAGCTCGAGTACGAAAGACTGCCCGGCTTTGAGTACGATGTCACGCTCATCGCCGTACTGGGTAATCCATACGCAGCCACGAAGACAAATCACTTCGGTTCCAGCCGCATCGCTAATCAGTCGCGGTGCATGGGGCGCGATCTGCCAAGTGGTGATCTCAGCGTGGGTGTCCATGGTCAGACCTCCTCTGTCGAACAGGGGCGCCGCCGTGGCCGGAAAGCGGCCCGGACCGATTGCCCTTGCATGCAGTATCGTCATCCACTACGCTGCCAACAAACGGTCTTTTTTCATTCAATGGATGCGTTTAATGCATGGATAGCACGCTGCGTCAGCTCCCCCCGCTCGATCCGTTGCGCGGCTTCGTCGCCGCCGCGCGCCATCTATCCTTCACCCGCGCGGCCGCAGAGCTGTGTCTAACCCAGTCGGCCATCAGCCGCCAGATACAGACGCTGGAAAATGCGCTGGGCGTGGCGCTGTTCGTGCGTGGGGTGCGCAGCCTGCAACTGACCGCCGCGGGCGCACGTCTGGCGGCCGCTGCCGAAGGCTGGCTGGCCGAGTATGGACGCTTGGCGCATGCGCTGCGCCAGCCCGGCGAGCGCCCGGTCACGGTGACCGCATCGATCGGCATCTCTGCGCTATGGCTGGTGCCCCGCCTGCGTGAATTCCAGCAACGTCATCCAGCCACCGAAGTGCGCATTGCCGCGGGCAACCGCATCGTGGATCTGGCCCGCGAGGACATCGACCTGGCGCTGCGTTACTGCGCCGACCATGACGCACCGCCGCAGGCGATCAGGCTGTTTGGCGAGACGGTGCTGCCGGTGGGCCACCCTTCCATTGCCGCCGGGCTGACGCTGACCGCCGAAACCCTGCCGCAGCTCACCCTGCTGGACTACGATGAGCCCGGATACCCGTGGCTAGGTTGGGAGCATTGGCTGGCAGCCATCGGCCTGGAGGGCGTGCGGCCGCGTGCGCGCATTGGTTTTTCGCATTACGACCAACTGATCCACGCGGCCGCGACCGGGCATGGACTGGCCATCGGCCGGGCGGTGCTGGTCCAGCCGCTGATCGAAGACGGCCGGCTGATGCCGGTCGGCGCGCGACAAGTGGCCGTGCCCGGCCGCGGCTTTTGGCTGGTACCGGCGCCGCGGCCGATGCGTCCGGAGGTCGAACGCTTCGCCCAATGGATAGTGGAATGCGCCGCGGCCCGGTAGCCGCGCGTCCGACCGCGCCGACACGCCGCAACACAGCCCTTCAGCGGCCGGCAGAGCCCGGCCGGTTGGCTATCCAGATGCCTAGGCCGACCAGCCCGAGCGCGGCCCAAACCGCCGGAGTCAGCGGCTCGGCCAGCAAGAGGCCGCCGGCCAGCACGCCGAGCACCGGGGTAAGAAAGGAAAATGCGCTCAGCCGGGTGGCCGGGTAGTGACGGATCAGCCAGAACCAGCCCAGATAGCTGGCAGTGGCGACGATGAGCACCTGGAAGGCGAGGCTGGCCCACACCATGGCCGAGGGTGCAAAGATGCCGGACTCGCCGCGCGCCACTGCCAACGCCGGCAACACCAGCGCGGACACCGCCAACTGGTAGATCAGCATTTTCTCGGCGCTGGCGCGCGCCAACACCGTGGCCTTGACCGTGAGCGTGGTCGCCGCCCAGAACATTGCCGCCAGAAAGATCAGCAGATCGCCGATCCACGCATCGCCCGCCAGGCCGACGAGGTTTTCCCCAAACAGCACCAGCACCCCGGCAAAGGCCAGCGCCATGCCGGCCCACTGGGCGGGCCGCATGTGCTCGTGCGGCAACAGCCAGACCGCGCCGAGGGCGACGAAAAAGGGCGCGGTATAGAGAAAAATCACCCCGCGCGAGGCGGTGGTGTATTCCAGGCCCACAAAGATCAGCGCAAACTCCCCGGCAAACAACAATCCGGCGAGCAGGCCCGCACCCAGCGTGCCATCGGTCTCGAACAGGCGCACCCGGCGCAGGCGGGCCCAGGCGAACACCAGCACGGTGGCACCGATCGAGCGCAGCGCGGCCTGCCACAGCGGCGAAATGCCGGCGCTGCCGAATTTGATCGCCACCTGTTGCACACCCCAGATGGTGCAAAACAACACCATCAGGCCGACAGCGGTACGGTCGAGCTGGCTCTTTGGGGGCATGGTCAGCCGCGTGTCAGTCAACCACCGCGTCGGCCTGGCTGCCCGGCACCCATTGCAGGCGGGCACGCAGGGCGCGGGTGACTTCCACCCGGCCATCGGCGGCCACCCGCAGGGCGTGGTCGATACCAAAACGGCGGGTGTATTCGCGCCAGCGCTCGCCGGCAATGAAAGCCGGTTTGCTGGGACCATCGGAGAGCACGCCGGCGTGTGGGCGCGGAGTCACCAGGATGGTGAGCGCCTGGGTGCCCTGCGCCGGATATCCGCTGCGCGGATCGATCAGATGGCAGTAACGCCGGCCGTCTAGCTCGAAGTAACGCTGGTAATCGCCCGAAGTGCCGACCGCCTCGCCATCGTAGAGCGGCAAGGTGGCAAGCGGGCGCGGCTCGCGCGGGTGCTGGATACCGATGCGCCAGGGCTGTTCGCCCTTGCTGCCCAGGGCGATGATGTTGCCGCCGATATTGACCAGCGCATTGGCAATGCCCATCTGGCGCAAGATGGCCGCGGCGCGGTCGAGCGCATAGCCCTTGGCGTAGCCGCCCAGATCGATCTGCACCATACGGTTGCGCGAGGACACGGTGCGCCCGTCGATGACCAGATCGGCCATGCGCGGCGCCGCGTCGATTACCGCCTGCAGCTCGGCAGGGTCGGGCACCACCGGAGCGAACTCGTCCTTGTGAAAGCCCCACAGCGCGATCAGGCGGCCCAGCGCCGGGTCGAAGAGTTCGTCGCCGGTGGCCGCCATCGCCTGCGCATCGCGCAGCATAGCGGCAAGCTCCTCGGACACTTCCATACTCTCGCCGCGGGCCAGGGCCTCGTTCAGACGGGTGAGCTCGGATGGCTGCCAGGCGTGGTAGGCGGCGTGCAGGCGGTCGAACTCGCGCAGCACCGCATCCATGGCGCGGCGCGCTGCCGCCGGATCGTTGCCATACACCGACACATCCACCCGGGTGCCGAACACATAGGCTTCCTGCCGATGCACTTCATTGCGCGCGCAGCCGCCCAGCGCCAGCGCGCAGACGAGTAGCAGCAGAAATGGGGACAGACCCCATTTTCGGAAAACGAAAATGGGGTCTGTCCCCGGTTTCATCCTCACCGGCAGGCCTCTTCCAGCTTATCGACGAACAGCGCCGGCACATCGAAGCCGGTCTGCGCGGTGATTTCCACGAAGCAGGTGGGGCTGGTGACGTTGACCTCGGTGAGGTGGCCGCCGATCACATCCAGGCCCACCACCATCAGCCCGCGCGCCCATAGCAGCGGGGCGAGCGTGCCGGCGATCTCGCGTTCGCGCTCGGTGAGCGGCATCGCCACCCCGCGCCCGCCGGCGGCCAGGTTGCCGCGCGTCTCGCCGGTCTTGGGGATGCGCGCCAGGGCATAGGGCACCACCTCGCCGCCGATGATCAGCACCCGCTTGTCGCCTTCGCGGATGGCCGGCAGGTAGCGCTGGGCCATGATGGTGCGTGCGCCCTCGTGGGTCAGCGTCTCGACGATCACGTTGCGGTTGGGGTCGTCGGCGCGCACCCGGAAGATCTGGCTGCCGCCCATGCCGTCGAGCGGCTTCAAAACCACATCGTCCAGTTCGTCGATGAACGCATGGATCTCGGCCGCATCGCGCGCCACCAGAGTGGTCGGGGTAAATTGCGCAAACTCGGTGATCGCCAGCTTCTCGGAGTGATCGCGGATCGCCCGCGGTGCGTTGAACACCCGCACACCTTGCGCGACTGCACGCTCCAACAGCCAGGTGGCGGCGACGTACTCGAAATCGAAGGGCGGGTCCTGCCGCATCACCACCGCGTCGAACTCGTGCAGGGCGACGCTCGCCCAGTCGCCGGCCTGGTACCAGTGCTGCTCGCCGGCCTGCGGAACGATGCGCAAGGCACGCGCATACACCTGCGCATCGCGCCAGGCCAGGGCCTCGCGCTGGATGGTCCAGATCTCGTGGCCGCGGGCGGCGGCCGCGCGCATCATGGCGATGCTGGAATCCTTGTAAGCTTTGAGCGCGGCGAGCGGGTCGACGATGAAAGCCAGGCGCAAACGCTTATTCATGGCCTCAACCCAGCGCCGCCAGTTCGACGATATCGGCCGCTGGCGCGGTCTCCTCGATCTCCACCGCAGCCGCCAGCAGCGCCAGGCGCGCCACCACCCCATAGGCGTAGAAGCGGTTGGGCGGCGCGTCCGGACCTTGCGCGCTATCCGGCAGCGTGCAGCAGGTCTCGAAGGCCAGCGGCTTGAAGTGCATGCCCGGGGCGTTAAGGTTCTCGTCGCGCCCGCGCTCGGTGTGCACACGGTAGAAGCCGCCCACCACGTAGTGGTCCATCATATAGACCACCGGCTCGGCCACCGCGCCTTCCACGGTCTCGAAGGTGTGCACGCCTTCCTGGATGATCACCTCGTGCACCTCCAGTCCTTCCTTGACCACCGCCATTTTGTTGCGCTGGCGGCGGTTGAGACCAACCACCTCGGAGGCGTCCTTGACCGTCATCACCCCCATGCCGTAGGTGCCGGCATCGGCCTTGACCACTACGAAGGGTTCGTCTGTGACGCCGTATTCCTTGTATTTGTCGCGGATGCGGGCAAGCAGCGCATCCACCTGCGCAGCCAGGCATTCCTCGCCGGTGCGCTCCTGGAAGTTGATCTGGCCGCACACGCCGAACTCGGGGTTGATACGCCAGGGGTCGATGCCGATGGCGGTGGCGAACTCGCGCGCCACGCGGTCATAGCAGGCCGCATGGCGGGACTTGCGGCGTGTATGCCAGCCAGCGTGCAGCGGCGGGATCAGCCATTGGTCTTCCAGCCCCTGCAATATGGCCGGCACACCGCCAGACAGGTCGTTGTTGAGCAATACCGCGCAGGGGTCGAAACCGTCCAGGCCTAGCCGCCCGCCCCGGCGCTGCAAAGGCTCCAGGGTGAGGGTGGCGCCGTTGGCCAGTTCCAGCACCGTGGGCTCGGTGATGTCCGGCAACAGTGAGCCGATACGCACATTGAGCCCGGTCAGACGCAGAATGGACACCAGCTTGGCGACGTTTTGCAGGTAGAACTGGTTACGGGTGTGGTTTTCGGGGATCAGCAAGAGGCTGCGCGCATCCGGGCAGATGCGCTCGATGGCCGACTGAGCGGCCTGTATGCACAGTGGCATGAAGGCGTCGTTGAGGTTGTTGAAACCGCCCGGAAAGAGGTTGAGATCCACCGGCGCGAGCTTGAAGCCGGAATTGCGCAGATCGGTGGAGCCGTAAAAGGGCGGCCGGTGCTCTTGCCACTGCACACGCAGCCACTGCTCGATATCGGTGGCTTTGTCCAGAAAGGTTTTTTCCAGCTCCAGCAGAGGGCCGGTCAAAGCGGTGGTGAGATGGGGAACCATAGAGGCTGCTCTCGGCAAAAATGCCGCGGGCGGGTGCGCCGCGGCAATTGTTTTCGGCCAATGTTACACCAAGGCCCGGCAGCCGCTTTTACCCCTGTTCGGGCAGAAAGCGGGAAAACGATGCCGGTAGCGGCGCATTGGCCAGGCTGCGCTGGGAAAACAGAAAGCGGCCGTCGCAGACAAAGCCGAGATCGGCCCAGTCCACCGCATTGAGCGCGTCGCGGAAAGCCGCCAGATCGATGTCGGCGCGGTGCGGAAAAACCGCCAGCACCGCGCCATCATAGTGCGGGCAATCATGAATGAAAAATGGCGCCGGACGCCGCGTCTTGCCGTTCACATACACCCGTGGACGGTCGCTTTGATAGTAACCACGCCCCCAGTGCCACCAGTTGCGCTCATCGAATTTCTGTACCTTGCGCGCCAGCAAGCGCGCCTTGTGCGGCAGCAGCGCAGGCGGCGGTGGATCGCCCGGCTCCACCCAGATCATGCGCCGGGTGCGCCCGGTGGCGACCGTGGACGCGCAAACGAAATCGCGATTGCCTTGCAGCAGATCTTCGTATAGCTCATCGGCACCGGACACCGCGCCCACCTTGACCATGGCCAGCTCACTGAGGCGCACGGGGTAGTCGCCGCGAGCAAACATCAGGTGTCCGCCGGCCTCGACAAAATAACGCCGCTGCCAAGGCGGATCGGCCAGCCGCGCGGCAATGTCGTCCCCGACACCCAGTTCGGCCACCCACATCGAACGCTCGCTGCGGCCCTTTTCGAAGCGCCAGATCAAACAGTTGGGCACTGCGCCGGCAAACACCCGTGCATCGCCCAGCTCGATGGCATGGGTGATGCCGCCCGCCTCGTACAGCAGGCGGTTCAGGCGCACCGCCGAGGTGGCCTTGAGAAAGTCGCGCGGGGTGATGAAGATCAACTCACCGCCCGGCGCAAGGTGGCGCAGGCATTTTTCGATGAAAAACAGATAAAGATTGGAGCGTCCATCGAAGTGCGCCAAGGCGAGCCGGCGACGGGTGTCCGGCAAAATGTCCTGATAACGCACATAGGGCGGATTGCCGATGATGGTGTCGAATTTCTCGCTGTCCGGGTAGGCAAAAAAATCCATGTTGAGCGCGCCCGGGGGACAGTGCGCCGCATCCAGCTCGATGCCCACCGCCTCCGGCAGATGGCGCAAAAACGCGCCGTCGCCGCAGGAGGGCTCCAGCACACGGCCGCTGCGCCGACGCAGCGCAAGCATGGCCCGGACCACCGGCTGCGGGGTAAACACCTGGCCCAGGGTGGCCACGTCCAAAAGGCCCAGGGCGGCCTGCGTGATAGGTGCGCTCATCGGTAACGGAAAATTGGACAGATCCTTACGAAAGCGCGGAAGATATGCCGCCTTTCCCGTCCAAACAAGCCCGCTGCGAGAATACCTGCAATGGCCCGTATTCAAATCGATTTACCCGAGCACTTTGCCTTTGCCACCGACATCACGCTCTACCTCAGCCATATCAACTACGGTGGCCACCTCGACAACGCCCTGTTGCTCACCGTGGTATCCGAAGCACGGGTGCGCTGGCTCAAGTCCATGGGCTACGGCGAGCTGGATGTCGAAGGTTTGGGCATCATCGTTGCCGACGCCGCGCTGCAGTACAAGTCGGAAGCTTTCCACGGCGAAACCATGCGGGTGGAGATGGCCGCGCGCGAGTTTGGCAAGTACGGATGCGACCTGGTGTGGCGCATGAACGAGCGCGACAGCGGCCGCGAGGTGGCGCGTGGCAAGACCGGCATCGTGTTCTTCGACTACGGTGCGCGTAAAGTGGCCGCGGTACCCGAGGGTTTTCGCCGACGTTTTCCGCAAGACTGAGCGCGCCGGCGCGGTAGAATCCCGCCCCCGTGCCCACGCTGCCCCGATGAGACGCCCAGAACTTCTTGCCCCCGCCGGTTCCTTGGCCATGATGCGCACCGCTTTCGCCTTTGGCGCGGACGCGGTGTATGCCGGCCAACCGCGCTATTCGCTGCGAGTGCGCAACAATGAGTTCGGGCAGTTGGAAACGCTGGCGGCCGGCATCCGCGAAGCCCATGCCGCAGGCAAGCAGTTCTATCTGGTCAGCAACATCGTCCCGCACAACGCCAAGCTGCGCACCTACCTGCAAGACATGGAAGAAGTGGTGGCGCTGGGGCCCGACGCGCTGATCATGGCCGACCCCGGTTTGATCATGATGGTGCGCGAGCGCTGGCCCGAGCTGCCGGTGCATCTGTCGGTGCAGGCCAACACCACCAACTGGGCGGCGGTACGCTTCTGGCAAGCAGTGGGGATTCAACGCATCATCCTGTCGCGCGAACTGTCGCTCGATGAGGTGGCCGAAATCCGCGATGCCTGTCCGGACATGGCGCTGGAAGTCTTCGTGCACGGCGCATTGTGCATCGCCTACTCCGGGCGCTGCCTGCTCTCCGGTTATTTCAACCATCGTGACCCCAACCAGGGCAGTTGCACCAATTCCTGCCGCTGGGACTACAAGCTGCATGAGGCCGAGCAAAACGCCGCCGGCGACGTACTTGCCTGCGGCAGCGCGCCGCTGGGCAATCCCAAGGCGCTGGGCACGGTCGGCACCGCCACCCGCAGCGGCAAAGCCGCCGACAACCGGCCGCGTCATCCGGGCGGCACCAAGGTCTGGCTGCTGGAAGAAGGCAGCCGGCCCGGCGAGCTGATGCCGACCGAGGAGGACGAGCACGGCACCTACATCCTCAACTCTCGCGATTTGCGTGCCATCGAGCATGTGCAGCGGCTGGTGGAAATCGGCGTCGATTCACTGAAGATCGAAGGTCGCACCAAAAGCCCTTACTACGTGGCGCGCACCGCCCGCGCCTATCGCCAAGCGATCGACGACGCATGCGCCGGCCGGCCTTTCGACCCACGGCTGTTGGGCGAACTGGAGGGCCTGGCCAACCGCGGCTACACCGATGGCTTCTACCAGCGCCACCACACCCCGGCGCACCAAAACTATCTGCGCGGCCATTCGGTTTCCGGGCGCAGTCTGTACGTGGGCGATCTGATCGGCTTCGACGCGGCGCGCGAACGCATCCAAATCGAGGCCAGAAACGCCTTCGGTCGGGGCGATCGGCTGGAGTTCATACAACCTTGCGGCACGGTCGAAGCCGTGGTCGAGCGCTTGGAAAACGATGACGGACAGACCATCGAACGGCTGCCCGGCAGCGGCCACCGCGCCTGGCTGGCGCTGCCGGCCGGCGTCGACCCGGCCGCGCCCTGCTTCATTGCCCGTTTCCTATAGCTGCCCGCCATGCCTCTGCCCGTCTTCGATCCCGCTCAGTGCGACGCCCAGCTTGCCGAAAAAGTCGCCCGTTTCAAGGCCGACTTCGCCCCGCTCGGCCTGCCCGAGCCGGACGTGTTCAGCTCCCCGCCGCTTGGCTATCGCCTGCGCGCCGAGTTCCGTCTGTGGCACCACGGCGCACGCCTCGATTACGCGATGTTCGACGCCGAGCACCCCAAGCAGCCCATCCTGCTCGACGATTTCCCGCCGGCTGCTGAGCCGATTGCGCGCGCCATGCCGCGCCTGCGCGAGGCGCTCGACACCAACGAAGAACTCAAGCGGCGCATCTTCCAGGTGGAATTTCTCGCCACACTCTCCGGCGAGCTGATGGTGAGCCTGATCTACCACCGCGAGCTGGGCCCGCAGTGGGAGGCGGCCGCGCGCGAACTGGCCGCCTCCCTGGGCGCGCAGATCATCGGCCGCAGCCGCGGGCAAAAGATCGTGCTGACGCGCGACTGGCTGCTGGAAGAATTCGAAGTCGACGGCCGCCGGCTGCGCTACCAGCAGATCGAAGGCAGCTTCACCCAGCCCAATGGCGAAGTAAACCGCAAGATGCTCGGCTGGGCGCGCGCGCAGGCTGCGCAGGCCGGTGGCGACTTGCTGGAGCTCTATTGCGGTAACGGCAACTTCACGCTGGCGCTGGCGCCGCTGTTCGGCCGCGTGCTGGCCACCGAACTGTCCAAATCCTCGGTGCGCGCCGCGCTCTACAACATCGAGGCCAACGGCGCCGACAACATCACCGTGGTGCGCATGTCGAGCGCGGAATTGGCCGACGCCATGGCCGGCGGACGCACCTACCGCCGCATGGCCGGCGTGGATCTGGCCGGCTACCGCTTCTCCACGCTTTTCGTGGACCCACCGCGCAGCGGTCTGGACCCGGCCACCGTCGAACTGGCCGCGGGTTTTGAGCGCATCCTCTATATCTCCTGCAACCCGGTCACGCTGCGCGACAACGTGCGAGCGCTTGCCGCCACCCACCGTATTGCCGCGGCCGCGGTGTTCGATCAGTTCCCCTATACTCACCACCTGGAATGCGGGTTGCTGCTCACCCGTCGCAGCGGCCAACCCGCCTGACCCGCCCGCGCTACGGCAACACCCGCACCCCGCCACCAGGCGCCTGTGGCAGCAATGGCTTTTTTATCTGGATTGGTTATGAATCACTCCAACACGCTGGAAGCAGATTGGCTCGAACTATTCGATAACGTGCCAGAGGCCACCCGCGGTGTGCTGCGCGAGGTGGTGCGTGCCCATAAAGAAAGCATGGCAGACGCTTTCTACGCACGCATGCTCGGCGACCCGGACGCGCACCCCTTTCTCACCCATGAAGCGGTGGAAACCCGCCTGCGCCATTCGATGCAGCGCTGGCTGGAAACACTGTTTTCCTGTACCGATCGCGCACAGTTCGCGGTCGCTATGGCAATCCAGCGTCATGTTGGCGAGGTGCACGCGCGCATCGATTTGCCGGTCAACATCGTCGCGCGCGGCGCCCGTGTGCTCAAAGCCGAAATCGCCCGTCACCTGCTTGCCGCCGGCCTGAGCGGCCAGGCGCTGATCGATGCGGTGCTCTATGCCGACAATCTGATGGATCTGGCCTTCGAGGAAATGAGCGCCGCCTATGTGGCCTCACATGAGCATGTGGCGCGCATCGACGAAGCCTACCGGGCGTTTTCCTTCGGACAGAACCTGTCCTTGGAGCGGGAGCGTCAGCGCGCCGCGCTGCTGGACTGGGAAAACCGCTTCCTGCACGACATGATGACCGGCTCGGCCGGCGACCCCTTGCCCAGATTGACCGAATCCGCCTTCGGCCTGTGGCTGCATCACAAAGCCACTGCCATCTTTGAAGGCGCGCCCGAATTACCCGCGATCCGCCAAGCCATCCGTACCATAGACGACGATCTGATCCCGCAGTGCCAGGCCAAGCTGGGCGGCCCGGAGCGGGATACGCAGCGCCGACTCACCAAGGCGGTGCTCTCTGAACTGGGCCAGCTCAAGTTCCTGCTCGGCACCCTGTTCGAGCGCTTCGTCGAGCTTGAATCCGGCAAAGATGCGCTCACCCAACTGCTCAACCGCCGCTTTCTGCCCGCCATCCTGAGCCGCGAGGCGGACATCAGCCGGCGCCAGCACAAACCTTTTGCCCTGCTCCTGCTGGACGTGGATCATTTCAAACACATCAATGACCAACACGGGCACGAGGCGGGCGACCGGGTGCTGCAACACATCGCCAGCCTGATACTGGCCACCGTGCGCGCGGGCGATTTCGTGTTCCGTTATGGCGGCGAGGAGTTTTTGGCACTCTTGGTGGAAGTGGACCTGACACACGCGCTGCGAATCGCAGAGAAACTGCGCAGCCGCATCGAAAGCGAAAACGTGCTGCTGCCCAATGGGGCGTCCTTGAAATTGACCGCCAGCATCGGCGTGGCCGTCCACGACGGTCATCCGGACTATCAGCGCTTGATCAACCGTGCCGATGAGGCCCTCTACCGTGCCAAGCAACAAGGCCGTAACCGCTGCGTGGTGTCCGATGCCTGAACGCCAGCCGGCGCTGTCCATCGTCCCCACCGAGCTGCGCCGCGGCGACCATGTCGCCGCCTTCCTGGCCTTGCTCGAGCATTACGCACGCGATCCGATGGGTGGCGGCACAGGACTGGCCGACGAGGTCAAACGCGCCCTGCCGGCACGGCTGGCCAAGCACCCCGGCTTTGTCTCCTTTCTGGCTTTCGTGCAAGACACCCCGGTGGGGCTGATCAATTGTTTCGAGGGTTTTTCCACTTTTGCCGCGCGCCCGTTGCTCAACGTGCATGATCTGGCCGTGCTGGACGGCTACCGTGGCCGGGGCATCGGCCAAGCCTTGCTGGCAGCGGCCGAACAAGCGGCACGTCAGCGCGGCTGCTGCAAGCTCACCCTGGAAGTGCTCTCCAATAACCACCGCGCGCTGGCCGCCTACGCCCGCGCCGGCTTCGCCCCTTATCAGCTCGATCCCGCCGCCGGCCAGGCGCTGTTTTTGCAAAAGTTGCTGTAGGCCGCAGCGCTGGCCAAACCGCACCGCAACACGCCAAGACCCGGCAGCAGGGTGTGTGCTGCGTTACAATGCAAGGCTTTGTTTTATCTGGACATCAGGATCCGCCGTGCTCGTCGCCTCCAACATCACCATGCAGTTCGGGGCCAAGCCCCTGTTCGAAAACGTCTCCGTCAAGTTCGGCGAAGGCAACCGCTACGGCCTGATCGGCGCCAACGGCGCCGGCAAATCGACCTTCATGAAAATCCTCTGCGGCATCCTGGAGCCGACGGCCGGTAACGTCTCCAAAGACGCCAACGAGCGCATGGCCTACTTGCGCCAGGACCAGTTCGCCTATGAAGACCAGCGTGTGCTCGACGTGGTGATGATGGGCCATGAGGAGCTGTGGGCGGCCATCCAGGAACGCGACGCCATTTACGCCAACCCGGAGGCCACCGAAGACGACTACATGCGCGCCGCCGAGCTGGAAGGCAAAGTCGGCGAGTACGATGGCTACACCGCGGAAGCGCGTGCCGGCGAGTTGCTGCTGGGGGTGGGCATCGGCACCGAGCTACACCACGGGCCGATGAAAAACGTCGCCCCAGGCTGGAAGCTGCGGGTGCTGCTGTGTCAGGCGTTGTTTGCCAACCCGGACATCCTGCTGCTGGACGAACCGACCAACAACCTGGACATCAACACCATCCGCTGGCTGGAAGATGTGCTCAACGAGCGCGATTCCACCATGGTGATCATCTCCCATGACCGGCATTTCCTGAACCAGGTATGCACCCACATGGCCGACCTGGATTACGGCACCATCACGGTGTATGCCGGCAATTACGACGACTACATGGAAGCCTCCACCCTGGCCCGCGAACGCCAGGCGGCGGCCAACGCCCGAGCCAAAGACAAGATTCAGGAACTGCAAGCCTTTGTGCGCCGGTTCTCGGCCAACAAATCCAAGGCCAAGCAGGCCACCAGCCGCCTGAAGCTGATCGAAAAACTCAAACCCGAAGACGTCAAGCCTTCCAGCCGGCAGTACCCGTGGATCCGCTTCGAGTACGACGATAAGGACAAGCTGCACCGTCTGGCCTGCGAGATCGACAATCTGCGCTTTGGCTACGACGGTATGGACAAGCCGCTGATCGATAACTTCAGCATGGCCATCGAGGCCGGTGAGAAAGTGGCCATCATCGGTGAGAACGGCGTCGGTAAAACCACCTTGATGAAGCTCTTGGTTGGCGAACTCAGTCCGCAGCACGGCCATGTCAAGTGGGCCGAAAAAGCCAAGCTCGGCTACTACGCGCAGGATCACTCGGCCGAATTTGCCGGCACCGAGAGCCTGACCGAATGGATTGCCGAATATGCCCGCATCAGCGCCGCGGCCACCGGTGAAGATACCGAAACCCTGCTGCGCGGCACGTTGGGCCGTTTGCTGTTTTCCGGCGACGAAGTCAAAAAGCCGGTCAACGTGATCTCGGGCGGTGAGCAAGGCCGGATGTTGTTCGGCAAGCTGATGCTGTCGCGTCCCAACGTGCTGCTGATGGACGAGCCGACCAACCACCTCGACATGGAATCGATCGAGTCACTCAACAGCGGGCTGGAAAAGTACACCGGCACCTTGATATTCGTGTCGCACGACCGCGAATTCGTCTCCTCGCTGGCCACCCGTATCATCGACATCAAGCTCGACGGCCGCATCGTCGACTACCGCGGCACTTACGAGGAATACCTGGCCAGCCAAGGGCTGGCCTGAACGCAGTAGCGGATGGCTGCGGATATTTCCGGGGGGCACCGGACCAAGCGCTGTAGATGTTTTTTTAGCTTGGCTCGATGAAATCGGTGGCACACCGACATCGCCTGCGCAGTCAGGCGGCATCGGCCACGGTCAAACGGCTGTAACGCAGACGGTGCAGATTCACGGCTTCCTTCGCGCACAGGAAGCCGCCCGCCATGACGGCCCGCCACCCCGAATTGCCTTTCGTCTCGGTTTACCGCAAGACCGCTGCCGGCCGCGCCGAGCTTGACCGTCGCAGCGCCGGGCTGAGCCCGCGCCAGCGTCAATTGCTGGTACTGGTCGACGGCCGCCGCACTGAGGAGGAGCTGGCCGCACTGATCGGCGGCAGCGACGTGGTGGCCGAACTCCTCGCGGTGCTGCGCGCCAAGGGCTTGGTCGCAGACGCTGCGCAGGCCGAGGAGGCGTTCGGGCACACGACTGTCCAACCCACCCCGGCGGCGCCACCAGCCCAACATCCGGTGCTGCCGGATGAGCGGTTGGCTGCCATTCACCGGCTGATGAAGGACAGCGCCCGCCAACACCTGGGGCTGTTGGCGCGGGAACTGGATGCGGTCATCGAGCACGCTCGCTGCGCACGGACCCTGCAGGCCGCCGTGGCACGCTGGCATCTGGCCTTGCGCGATTCGCGCACCGGGCATGCAGAAGCGGACGCGCTGCTGGGCACGGTGCGTGCGCTGATCGACAGCGGTTGAGAGCTGCCTTACGCACTTTTCACCACGATGTCATGCAGCGTGTTGGCGCAATGCGCCATGCGGTCGGCGGCGTTGGACAGGTGGCGGTAGATTTCTCGGCGCTTGAACATGTTCAAATAATCGTCGCCCTGAAACAGATCGGCCAAGGCGCGGCGATAGCGCTTTTCCACCCGCCGTTCGGCCTTGCGCGCCAGGTCGGCGTCATCGGCGGCAGCCAGTGGAGCGATCTTGAGACGCGCAAAACCGGATGCCAGCGCCAGTACGCCCTGGTGCAGGCAACGCGCCATGTCCAAGGTGTAGGCATCGGGGCTAACACCCAGCACGTCCATCTCATTGACCGTGCTCTTGCAGTAGTTCACCACCTCGTCCAGATCCATGATCGCGCGGTAGATGTCTTCACGATCGACCGGGGTGTAGAAAGCTTCGTTGAGCGTATGAATGTTGCGAACTTTGAGGCCATCGGCGGCGTGTTCGTCTTTTTTGATCTGCTTGGCGGTGGCCGGATCGGCGGTTTCCATGAAGCGCACCAATAGGGTCACGGTATGTGCGACCTGGTCGGCCTGCTCGGCCAAAAGCTGGTAGAAGTCCGGTGCCTTGGGAAACACCCGCGCAAGAATGCGGTGGACGATGGACGGCGCAGACTCGCTCATGGCAAAAACTCTCAATCGAACAGGGGTTGCAGCAATAGCAACAGCGCGGCGCCGGCCACAGCCGAGGCCGGGATGGTGATGGCCCAGGTGGCGACGATTTCGCCCGCCTTGGACCAGCGCACCCGGCGCGGATGCTCCGCGGTGCCGATACCCATGATGGAGCTGGCCACCACGTGGCTGGTGGATACCGGCGCGCCAACCAGCGAGGCCGACAGGATGACCGCCGCCGAGGTGAGTTGAGAGTCCAGCGCGTGCAGCGGACGCACCTTGTACACCGCAAACCCCAGCGTGCGCACGATGCGCCAGCCGCCGGAAAGAATCCCCAGGGTCATCGCCGTGGCGCAGGCCAGCATCACCCACAGCGGCACCTCGAAGGCCGGGATGACCCCGCCGAGCACCAGCACCAAGGTGAGAATGCCCATACTCTTTTGCGCGTCATTGGCGCCGTGCGAAAAGGCCAGCCCTGCGGTGGTGATGAACTGCGCGCCGCGCAGACGGCGGTTCAGCGCCGGGCGCGCGGCGCGAAACAGCAGACCGAGCAGGCGGTGAATCAGGTAGCCGACCGCAAAACCCAGCAGCGGCGAGAGCAGCAGCGCCAGCACCACCTTGGCCACCCCGGTAAGCGGCCCGCCATCCAGCCAGGCGCCAAAGCCCCAAACCACGTGCGCCGGGCCGGCGGCGGCAATCACCGCGCCGGCCAGTCCGCCTACCAACGCATGCGAGGACGACGAAGGAACCCCCCACCACCAGGTCAGCAGGTTCCAGCCGATCGCGCCCAACAGACCGGCCAGCAACACCCCCAGCGACAACTGCACCGGCAAGCCGTTCAAGTCCACGAAGCTGCCGATCGTGTTGGCCACCGCAGTGCCGCCCAGCACTGGCCCGAGGAACTCGAACACTGCGACCAGGGCCACGGCCTGCGCAGGGAGCATGGCCCTGGAAGCGATCACCGTCGCCACCACGTTGGCGGCGTCATGAAAACCGTTGGTGTAATCGAAGGCCAGCACCGTGAGCACGGCGAGCACGGTGAGCACGAACTGCGCATCCAACGCTACGGGTGTCCTGTTGTTGAGGTCGGTTGCGCGATCATACGGCAGCGCCTTCGCTCGACGCATGCCGCACTGCCACATGAGCGCACCCGGATCCATCGGCTACAATCGCCCAACCGGGCGCAGCCCCCCCCGAGCCGACGCTGGCGCGTCGGCCCCAGCCAGGAATACCCAGTCCATGATCGGCATCTTCCTCGTCACCCACGGCAGTCTGGGCGAAGCCCTCGTCCAGTGCGCCTGCCATGTGCTGAACAAGCGCCCGCCCTACATCGTGCAACTGGGGGTCGCGGCCCAGGACGATCCGCTGGATCTGTTGCCGACCGCGCGTCAGATGCTCAGTTGGGCGGATGCCGGACGCGGCGTGCTGCTGCTCACCGACATCTATGGCGCCACACCGTCGAACATCGCCACCAAACTGCTCGAACCCGGCCGGGTCGAAGGCATTGCCGGGGTGAATCTGCCGATGTTGCTGCGGGTGCTGACCTACCGTGAAAAAGACATGCACACCCTGGTCCAGCGCGCCATCTCCGGCGGCTGCGACGGCGTCTTGCATATGAAGTGAGACCATCCCGATGCCGAAAGCGCAAGCCCCAATCATCAACAAACTCGGTCTGCATGCACGCGCCTCGGCCAAGCTCACCCAGACCGCAAGTGGTTTTGAGTCCGAGGTCTGGCTGGAGCGCAACGGCCGCCGGGTCAACGCCAAAAGCATCATGGGGGTGATGATGCTGGCAGCCGCGCGCGGCAGCACGGTGACCGTGGAGACCGCCGGACCGGATGCGGATGCGGCGCTCGCCGCCATCGTTGAGCTGATCGCCAACCGCTTTGGCGAGGAGGAGTAGGCGATGGCCTTCACCATTCACGGCCTGGCGGTTTCCCAGGGCATTGCCATCGGCCATGCCCATCTGGTGTCGCACGCGCTGCTGGAAGTCAACCACTACCATGTCGCCGAGAAATACCTGAACGAGGAGCTCTACCGCCTCGATGACGCGGTGGCCACGGTGCGCGGCGAACTGATGGGGCTGAAAGCGGCCGCCGCCACCGGCCAGGCGCATACCGAGGTGGGCGCCTTCGTCGATTTGCAGATCATGTTGCTGGCCGACCCGATGCTGGTCGACGCCGCCCGCAAACTGGTTGCCGAGCGGCGCTGCAACGCCGAATGGGCACTGGTGCAGCAGATGGAGCTGCTGGTCGAACAATTCCAGGCCATCGAAGACCCTTATCTGCGCGAACGCCAGGCCGACGTGGTGCAGGTGGTCGAACGCCTGGTCAAGGTGCTGCTCGGCCACCCCGCCCACCTGCCGGCCAAGCGCCGCGACGGTCTGGGCACCATCATCGTCGCTCATGATCTGTCGCCGGCCGATACCATCGGTTTCCGCGACCACAACATCGCCGGCTTCGTCACCGACGCGGGCGGTCCCACCAGCCATACCGCCATCGTCGCCCGCAGCCTGGCCATCCCGGCAGTGGTGGGCGTGCATCGGATCCGCGATCTGGTCGAAGACGACGAACTGCTGATCGTCGACGGCACCCGCGGCGTGGTCATCGTCGGCCCGGACGAGCAAATCGTCGAAGAGTACCGGCTGCGTCGCACCGAACTGGAGCTGGAGCGCTCCAAGCTCAAGCGTCTGAAAGACGCCCGCGCGACCACCCTGGATGGCGAAGACGTCAACCTGCTGGTGAATATCGAAGGGCCCAAGGACATCGGCGCGGCCCGCGCGGTCAATGCCGACGGTGTGGGCCTGTACCGTACCGAGTTTCTGTTCATCGGCCGCGACAGCCTGCCGGACGAAGACGAGCAGTACGAGGCCTACCGCAGCGTGCTCAAGGCCATGGGCAAGCGCCCGGTCACCATCCGCACCTTCGATGTGGGCGCAGACAAGGCGCTCAACGGTGTCGCCCGCCCCGAGCCAAATCCGGCGCTGGGCCTGCGCGCAGTGCGCTATTCGCTGGCCGAACCCAAGATGTTCCTCACCCAACTGCGCGCGCTGCTGCGCGCCTCGGTGCATGGCCGGCTGCGCATCATGATCCCGATGCTGGCGCATGCGCACGAGATCGACCAGACGCTGATGCTGATCGACAAAGCGCGCGCCGAGCTGCGCGCCGAGCGCATCAAGTTCGACGAAGGCGTACAGATCGGCGGCATGATCGAGGTGCCGGCCGCTGCGCTGGCGCTGGGTATGTTCATCCGCCGGTTGTCCTTTCTGTCCATCGGCACCAACGACCTGATCCAATACACTTTGGCCATCGACCGCTCCAACGAGGCGGTGGCGCCGCTCTATGACCCGCTGCATCCCGCGGTGCTCAAGCTCATCGGCGCCACCATCCAGGCCGGCGCGCGTTTCGGCCTGCCGGTGTCGGTGTGCGGCGAGATGGCCGGCGATCCGGCCTACACCCTGCTGCTCCTGGGCATGGGACTGCGCAATTTCTCCATGCATCCGTCCAACGTGCTGGAGATCAAACAGCAGGTGCTGCGCGCCGATCTCGGCGAACTCGCCCCCAAAGTGCAGCGCATCCTCAAAATGGACGAGCAGGCCCGGGTCCGCGAGGCGGTGGAGCGCTTGGCCGCCGCTGCGGCAAAACCACTGTCCGTTTGACAATTTCCCGCACTCAGGCTAACTTGCCGCCACTTTCAGCGCCGATTTGATACACAGCTTGCGGGCGCTCAACAAATCCGGCTAAAGCGAGGGCAACCCAGTCCGCGTCTGTAGCCGGCTGGGTTTTTTGTTTTCCGCCTCGACATCATGATCCAACCCCAATCCGTCGGTATCGTCGTGCCCCAGCGGGCGCGTTTCACCGACCCGCTACCACTGAAAAGCGGCGAGCGGCTCGACGACTACGAACTGGTCTATGAAACCTACGGCTCGCTCAACGCCGCGCGCGACAACGCGGTGCTGGTCTGCCATGCGCTGTCCGGTTCCCACCATGTGGCCGGGGTCTATGCCAATGATCCGGCCAGCACCGGCTGGTGGGACAACTTGGTCGGCCCCGGCAAGCCGCTGGACACACGCAAGTTTTTTGTCATCGGGGTCAATAACCTCGGTGGGTGCTACGGCAGCAGCGGCCCCAATGCGATCAACCCCGCCACCGGCAAGCGCTGGGGCGCGGATTTTCCCTTCGTGACCGTGGAAGATTGGGTCAATGCGCAGGCCCGTCTGATCGACCGTCTTGGCATCGAGCGACTGGCTGCGGTCATTGGCGGCAGCCTGGGCGGCATGCAGGCACTGTCCTGGACACTGCAATACCCCGAGCGGGTGCGCCATGCCGCAGTGATCGCCTCCGCGCCCAAGCTCACCGCGCAGAACATTGCTTTCAACGAGGTCGCCCGCCAGGCCATTCTCAGCGACCCGGATTTTCACGGCGGGCATTACTACGAACATGGCGTGGTGCCCGCGCGTGGCTTGAAGCTGGCGCGGATGGTCGGCCATATCACCTATCTGTCCGACGATGCCATGGCGGAAAAATTCGGCCGCAGCCTGCGCCACGGCAAAACGCTGTACAGCTTCGACGTGGAGTTCGAGATCGAATCTTACCTGCGCTACCAGGGAGATAAATTCGCCGGTTATTTCGACGCCAACACTTATCTTTTGACCACCAAGGCGCTCGATTACTACGACCCTGCCTTCGAACACGGCGGCAATCTATCCGCGGCGCTCGCGCGCGCCACCGCCGAATTCCTGGTGGTGTCGTTTACCACCGACTGGCGCTTTTCGCCCGCGCGCTCGCGCGAGATCGTCTATGCCCTGTTGCACAACCGGCGACCGGTGAGTTATGCGGAAATCGATTGCGCAGCCGGCCATGACTCCTTTTTGCTGGACGATCCGCAGTACCACGCGGTGCTCGGTGCCTGGTTCGACCGTATCGAGGTACGCCCATGAGTTACCGCTACGACTATGACGTGATCGCCCAGTGGATCGCCCCGGGCGAAAAGGTGCTGGATCTGGGCTGCGGGGACGGCAGCCTGCTGCGTCACCTCATGCAAGTGCGTCAGGTGCTGGGCTGGGGCGTGGAGAACGATCCGGAAAAGCTGCTCGCCTGTGTGAAAAACGGCGTCAACGCGCTGCAGATCGACCTGGAGCGGGGGCTGGCCGGTTTCGAGAATGGCTTTTTCGACCATGTGATCATGAGCCTATCGCTACAGGCCATGCACAACACCCAAGGCATTCTTGCCGAAATGCTGCGGGTGGGCCGCGAGGCGGTGGTGAGTTTCCCCAACTTTGGCTACTGGCGCCATCGCCAGAGCATTCTCAACGGCCGCATGCCGGTTTCCGAGAGCCTGCCGCACCAATGGTTCGACACCCCCAATGTGCGCTTTTTCACCATTGCCGATTTCGAGGCGCTGTGCGAGATGAACGGCATCGAGGTGCGCGAGCGCCTGGCTTTCGACCAAGGCAAGCTCATTCTGGAAGAACCGAACTTCCTGGCCAGCGTGGCGGTGTATCGGCTGGGTCGCCGTTAGAGCGGCGCGCAAAAAACCAAGGGGCCTGCCGGCCCCTTTTTTATCTACGGTACAAAGCCTTTCAGCCGACCACGAATCCGGCCACATCGACCCGGATCGCCGGACGCTCCAGGGCGCGTCCGACCGCGGCGGCAAACTGCTTCGCCCACTCGCCCGCTTCCTTGAAGCGCTCTTCGCCACCGTATTTGGCAACATTGAGAATCATGTCCAGCACCAGGATCTTGCCCATAGGGTTGGACGGTGTGCATTCGAGCACCTCGAACTCCCGGGCGAGCCAGGCGCGTGCCTGATCCTTGCTCAGGCCGGCAATATCTTCATCATGCACGGTCAGTTCGTATTCCCGGTTGGCACCGAAGGATACGGTGATGTGCTGGGTCATGTTGTGCTCCTCGCATTGGCTGTAGTGTGGTGCGCGCATTTTCGCCCCCGCCTGCGCGCGCAGGCAAGCCCATCTGCGGCAACCCATGTGCGGCGTTATGCGCTGCACTGCACGATTGTAAGCGCTTTGCGGCACTGTCAGAATCGGTTGCGCAACCGGCCTCGCCCCGGCACCCAAAGGTCCACCGGCAGGGCGTTGGCGCGCGCGTCCATTACAGGACCGATACGGTATGAAAAGCTCCAAGGCCGATTTTTTCTCGGTCCAGCTCGCCGCAGTGTTTGTCGTAGTCGCCGCCGCGATCGGCTTGGCCTTGTTCGGCTTTTACCAACAACAGCGCACGGTGACAATCGACGGCGCGCGCGCCCAATTGCGCGCCATCGCCGATGAACTCGCCCAGGAGGTTGAGCGCTGGTACAAACGACATTTGGCCGAAGGCGAATTGCTGCGGCGCAACCGCAGCGCGCTGGCCCAGCTCGAACGCTGGCTCGACGGCGACCCGAGCGTGGCCGAAACCGAGCTACGGTATTGGCTACAGGCTTATCTGGCGCATGCCGACTACGACAGCGTGCTGGTGCTCGATGCCCACCACAACACGCTGCTCGCGCTGGGAAAAGCCCACCGCCTGTCTTCCGACAGCGCGGCGCTGGCACGCGCGGCCGCGGAACGCGGGGCTGCGGTACTCGGTTCGATACAGCGCGACCCCGACGGTGCGCCCTACCTGGATCTGGTCATTCCAGTGCCGTTCAATGGCGAGTCATGGCGCATCGACACCGTGCTGCTGCGGGTGTCGCCAGCCGAATATCTGGTTCCGCTGTTACGGCGGGCGCCACGCCTGAGCCCGTCGGGCGAAACCTTGCTTTTCGAACGCAGCGCTGCCGGTCTGCGCCAGTTGCTGCCCGGAGGCTTTGAACGCTTCGCGGCTGCGCTACAGGACATCGCCGGCAAAGCGCTGGTCGAGGGGCGCGATGAGCATACCGGTGCGGTCATCGTCGCCGCTGCCGCCCCGATCGAGGCCGCCGGCTGGCTAGTGGTCAGCAAACTGGATCGGGACGAGCTGCTGGCCGGCCTGCGCGGCCAACTATTGGGCGCGGCGGCGGCCAGCATGGTGCTGCTTACCGCAGCGACGGCGCTCGTGTTGATCTGGCGTCATCAGCGCCGCCAGGCTCGCGCCCGTTTGCATGCGGAACAGCGCCATCGTCAGGCGCTGGAACAATTGCGCCAGGATCTGGACACCACCCTGGAACTGGCGCATCTGGGCGGCTGGGAGCGCAATCTGATCACCGGTGAGCTATGGTGGTCCAGCCGCACCCGCAAACTGCTGGGCATCGGCGAAGGGGTGACGCCCACCCGGCAGGCCCTGCTCGAACGCGTCCATCCGGACGACCGCGCACATGTGCAGCAGACACTCGAGCACGCTTACCGCGAAGGCAGGGATGGTGAGCTGTACTATCGCGTCATCGCCCCTGACGGCGCGATTCGGCACTTTCACAGCCGTTTCCGCATCGAGCGCGACCTCGACGGCAAACCCTACCGGGTGGTCGGCGCGGTGCAAGACATCACCGGCCAACATGCGATGGCGCAGGAACTCGAGCGCAAGTCAGCCTATTTGTTGGCCATTGTGAGCCACTTGCCGCAAGGCATCAGCGTGTTCGACGAGCACCTGCGCCTTCAGTACTGGAATGCGGGCTTTGTTGAGGTATTGGAATTGCCCGCCGATCTGGTGCGCCGGGACGTGAGCTTCGACGACCTGATCATGGTGCCGGCGCTGCGCGGCGAATACGGTCCCGGCGATCCGGCCGAGCATGTGCGCAAGCGGCGCGAACTCGCGCTGCAATTCCAGCCCCACCGCTTCGAACGCACCCGACCCAATGGCCGCACCCATCTGGTGGCCGGTGAGCCATTGTTCATCGACGGCAAGGTGGCAGGCTTCATCACCACCTATACCGACATCACCGAACACAAGCGCGCCCAAGCCGAACTGGCCCGCCAAAATGGCATTTTGCAGACCATCATCGAGAACATTCCCGGTGGCGTGTCGCTGATCGACCGCGACCTCAATCTGGTGGCCTGTAACGGCGAACTCAAGCGCTTGCTCGATTTTCCGGACGCCTTGTTCGCCAATGGTTTGCCCAGCCTGGAGACCTTGTTGCGCTTCAACGCCGAGCGTGGCGAATACGGCAGCGGCGACCCGGAGCGCATCGTCGCCGATCTGCTCGCCCGCGCCCGTCGCTTCGAGCCGCATAGTTTCGAGCGCACCCGACCCAACGGCACGGTGCTCCATGTGCAGGGCCAGCCTTTACCCGATGGCGGCTTTGTCACCATCTACACCGACATCACCGCGCGCAAACGGGCAGAAGCCGAAATCGAACACCTGGCCCATCACGACATGCTCACCGGGCTGTCCAACCGCTTCTCGCTCGACGCCCGCCTGGCTCAAGCGCTCGCCGACGCACGGCGCAACGGACAGGGTTTGGCGGTGCTGTTTCTCGATCTGGACCGCTTCAAGCACATCAACGATTCGCTGGGTCATCTGGTCGGTGACAGCCTGCTCAAGGAAGTGGCCCAACGCCTGCGCCAGACGGTGCGCGAGGCCGACATCGTTGCCCGCCTGGGCGGCGATGAATTCGTGCTAGTCATCCAGGGCATCTCGGGTAGCACGCGGGCGGCACATGTTGCGGAGAAGATTCGCCTGCGCCTGTCCGCACCCTATCTGGTCGCCGGTACCGAGCTGCACACCACGCCCTCGATCGGCATCGCGCTATATCCGCAAGATGGCGACGATGCCGCCACTTTGCTGCGTTGCGCCGATACCGCGATGTACCACGCCAAGGCGCTGGGGCGGGCCAACTGCCAGTTTTTCACCGAAGAGATGAACCGTAGCGTCATCGAGCGCTTGGACCTGGAGCGCAAACTGCGGCGCGCTTTGCAGCAAGAAGAACTCGAACTGTGGTATCAACCGCTAATCGGCGCAGCCGACGGCCGGGTGCGCGGGGTCGAGGCGCTGGTACGCTGGCGCCATCCGCAAGACGGCCTGATCCCACCGTTTCGCTTCATCCCCCTGGCCGAGGAGACCGGCCTGATCGTCGAGTTGGGCACCTGGGTGCTGCGCCAGGCCTGCCGGCAAGCGCGCGCATGGCTTGACCGCGGTCTGCCGCCGCTACGCATGTCGGTCAATTTATCCACCCGCCAGCTGATGCATGCCGAACTGAGCAAGGTGGTCGCCGAGGCGCTGACCGGCAATGAGCTGCCGGCCTCACAACTGGAGCTGGAGATCACCGAAAGTTCGGTGATGGAGCGCCCGAACGATGCCATCCCGGTACTTAGCGGCCTCAAGCGGCTGGGCGTGCGGCTGGCGATTGACGATTTCGGCACCGGCTACTCGTCACTGTCCTACCTCAAGCTTTTCCCGCTGGATCACCTGAAGATCGACCGCTCCTTCGTCTCCGACATCGAGCACGACCCCAACGACGCGGCCATCTTTGCAGCTGCGGTGTCCATGGCCCACAACCTTGGCCTGTCGGTGGTCGCCGAGGGCGTGGAGAGCGCAGTGCAGGTGGCCCGCCTGAAGGAACTGGGCTGCGACGAACTGCAGGGCTACCACTTCAGCCGGCCGCTACCGGCCGACGAGGCGCAAGACTGGCTGCAAAAGCGCTTCGCCGATCTGGAATAATGGGCGTTTTCCCCCTTCGGCCCGCCACCCGATGACCGCAACCGCCTCCCGCCTCGTCGAGGCCGCACAGCAACTTTCCGCATCCGTCGGCGCCCTGCGCTTTGGCGCCCCGGTGAGCCATGTGTACAACCCGCTCGAGTACGCTTGGCAGATCCACCGCAGTTATTTGCAACGCTACGGTGCAACGCGCAAGCGCGTGGTCTTTTTGGGGATGAACCCCGGTCCCTTCGGTATGGCGCAGACCGGCGTGCCTTTCGGCGAAGTCAGCGCGGTGCGCGACTGGTTGGGGCTGGCCGGCGAAGTTGGCCAACCTGCGCACAGCAACCCCAAGCGACCGGTCCAAGGCTTCGCCTGCCCGCGCAGCGAAGTCAGCGGTCAGCGCCTGTGGGGCCTGTTCCGCGCGCGCTTTGGCAGTCCCACGGCCTTTTTTGCCGATCATTTCGTGGCCAACTACTGCCCGCTGGTGTTCTTTGACCAGGGTCGCAACCTCACCCCCGACAAGCTGCCGGCAGCCGAATCCCGTCCGCTGCTGGCGGCCTGCGACACCCACCTGCGCGCCGTGGTGGCCGCCCTGGCGCCGGACTGGGTGGTTGGCGTCGGCACCTGGGCCGAACGACGCGCCGTCGAAGCGCTGGACGGCATGCCATTGCGCTTCGGACGCATCCTGCACCCCAGCCCGGCCAGCCCGGCGGCCAACCGCGGTTGGGCCGAGGCGGCGAGCCGGCAACTCGTCGAGCTGGGCATCTGGGCAGACTGAGGCCGGAGGGCGCCGCTGATCGGGCGCAGTGCTTTCGGACGGCTTGGCGTGCAGGCGATTCGTAATTCATAATTACGGAATCTTTACCCGGCTCTACCCGCCGAGGAACGCGCACCATGCCCCAATCCATCGAACACCTCTTCGCCAACAACAAAGCTTGGTCCGAGCGCATGCATGCCGAGGACCCGGAGTTCTTCTCCCGCTTGGTCAAGCAGCAAACGCCTGAATACCTGTGGATTGGTTGCTCGGACAGCCGGGTGCCGGCCAACCAGATCGTCGGCCTGGCACCGGGCGAAATTTTCGTGCACCGCAATATCGCCAATGTGGTGGTGCACACCGACTTGAACGCACTATCGGTCATCCATTACGCGGTCGAAATTCTGCGGGTCAAACATATTCTGGTGGTCGGCCATTATGGCTGTGGTGGCGTCAAAGCGGCGTTGCAAGACAACCGCACCGGGCTGACCGACAACTGGCTGCGCCATGTGCAGGATGTGCGCGACCGCCATGTACAGATACTCCAAGAAATCGAGCACCCGGATGAGCGCCTGGACCGCCTGTGCGAGCTCAACGTCATCCACCAGGTGGTCAACGTCAGCCAGACCACCATCCTGCGCGAAGCCTGGCAGCGCGGACAGGCCGTGACCGTGCATGGTTGGTGCTACAGCCTGCATGACGGCTTGATCCGCGAACTCGGCATCCGTGTCAACAGCCGCGAAGCGGCCGCGGAGCAGTACCGCTGCGCGGTCGAACGTCTGCGATGAGTATCGGGCCACACAAGACACCACAATGATCCGCATCGGCGTCGACCTTGGCGGCAGCAAAATCGAAGTGGTCGCCCTCGACGATGACGGCCGCGAACTGCTGCGCCGCCGCGTCCCCACGCCCCAAGGCGACTATCCCGCCACGGTGGCCGCGGTGGCGGCTTTGGTTGAACAGGCCGAAACCGAACTCGGCGTACATGGCCGGTGCCCGGTCGGTATCGGCACGCCGGGCTCGATCTCCCCGCTCACCGGGCGGATGCGTAACGCCAATTCCACCTGCCTGAACGGCCAGGCTTTGCGCGAGGATCTCGCCGCCCGCCTGAAGCGTCCGCTGCGCATCGCCAACGATGCCGACTGCTTTGCAATGTCGGAGGCCACCGACGGTGCCGGCGCCGGAGCGCCGGTGGTGTTTGGCGTGATCATTGGCACCGGCGTCGGCGGCGGTGTCGTGGTGCATGGGCGGCTTCTTACCGGTGCCAACGGCATTGCCGGCGAATGGGGACATTGCCCGCTACCGCAGCCCGCCCCGGAGGATCTGCCGCTACCGGTTTGTTTTTGCGGACGCAGCGGCTGCATCGAAACCTATCTGTCCGGGCCGGGCATGGCCGCCGACCATCTGCGCCACAGTGGGCAGCTGCTGGATGCGGCCACCATCGCGCAGCGCGCGGCGGCCGGCGATGCGGCCTGCGAAGCCACACTCGCGCGCTACGAACAACGCCTGGCGCGCGCATTGGCCGGGGTCATCAACCTGCTGGATCCGGATGTGATCGTTTTGGGCGGCGGGCTGTCCCGCATCGAGCGCCTTTACCGCACGGTGCCCCAACTGTGGCCGGCGCATGTGTTTTCCGACCGCATCGTCACCCGTCTGCTGCCCGCCCGACACGGCGACGCATCCGGGGTACGCGGTGCGGCGCGTCTATATGGCTGAGAAACACCACACCCCCTGGCGGATGCGCCTTCAGACTTCCAGCGGATCCACATCCAGGTTCCAGCGCAACCCGCGCGCCGGCTGCAACGCCCGCAGCGCCGTCATCCATACCCCAAGAAAGTCCTGCAACACACCACGCTCGCCAGCTTCCACCAAAAGCTGCGCACGCTCGCGACGCGCCACACGGGCCATGCGCATCGGCACCGGATCGAAAACCTGCAACCCGGCCGGTGCGCAGCGCTTGGCCAAGTGGGCCGCTTCACGCAAGAAGGCCAACGCATCGTCTAGAGCCGGTGAATCGGCGCGCAGCATGGCTTGGTAGGTCAGCGGCGGAAAGCCGGCCAGTCGTCGCTCCTCCAACGCCAGCGCGGCGAAGGCGTCGAAGTCATGACGGGCCAGGCACTGGTAGAGCGGATGCTCAGGGTATTCGGTCTGGATCAGCACTTCGCCCGGCAACTGCGCCCGCCCGGCCCGGCCGCCAACCTGCATCAGTTGCTGAAACAAACGCTCCGGGGCGCGAAAATCGGCCGCATGCAGCGAGGCATCCGCCCCAACTACGCCAACCAGGGTCAGCTTCGGAAAATCATGGCCCTTGGCCATCATCTGGGTGCCCACCAGGATGTCGGCCTCGCCCGCGGCGATGGTCGCCAGCAGGGCCTCCCACTGCGCGCGGGTGCGCGCCGAATCGCGGTCGATGCGCAGCACGCGGGCCTCGGGGAAGAGCTCGGCCAGCCGCGCTTCGATACGCTGGGTGCCACGGCCAAACGGCTGGATGTCCTGGTTGCCGCAAGACGGACAGGCGCGCGGGATGGGGCCTTCGCAGCCGCAATGGTGGCAGCGCATGCGACGGTCGGCCAGATGCACCACCAGGTTGGCGGTGCAATGCGGGCAGGTGCTGACCCAGCCACAGGCGGTGCAACTGAGCACTGGGGCGTATCCGCGCCGGTTGAGAAACACCAGGCTCTGCTCGCCGGCCGCCAGGCGTTGGCCAATCGCTTGTTGCAAGGCCGGACTGAGGCCCTCGTCCAGCTTCAGCTTACGGGTATCGATACAGCGGACCGCCGGCAGGGTGCTTGCCACTGCCCGCCGGGTCAGCCGCAGCAGGCGGTAACGGCCTTGACGGGCATGCAGCCAGCTCTCCAGGGATGGGGTAGCCGAACCCAGCACCACCGGGACGGCGCGCTGACGCGCGCGCCACACCGCCAGATCGCGCGCCGAATAGCGCACGCCCTCTTGCTGTTTGTAGGAGGCGTCGTGCTCTTCGTCGACCAGGATCAACCCCAGGCGCGGCAGAGGAGCGAACACCGCCAGGCGGGTACCGAGCACGATGTCGGCATGTCCTTCGAGCGCACGCACGAAACCGCGCGAGCGCGCGCCCTCGGCCAGCGCAGAATGCAGGCAGACCACCTCCGCAGCGGGAAAACGCGCGGCCACCCGTGCTTCGAGCTGCGGGGTGAGCGCGATTTCCGGCACCAGCATCAATACCTGCCGGCCAGCCGCCAGGGCGCGCTGGGCAAGGCGCAGATAGACCTCGGTTTTGCCGCTGCCGGTCACCCCCTGCAAAAGCCAGGCGGAAAATCCGTCCGCAGCGCTCACCGCCTGCACGGCCGCCTGCTGCTCGTCGGTCAGCGCAGGCAGGGTAGCGTCCGGTGCCGCGGCCGGCTGCGCGCGTACAGCCTGCGCCCATCCGCGGCGCAGCAACTCTCCGACCGCAGCACCATCCGCCCAGGCGCGTACCGTACTGCGTCGCACCGCGCCACCGTGCTCGACCAGCGCACGCAAAAGGCGCAGAGCGCGGCTCTCACGCTTGACCGCTTGTAAAGCCGCAAGCCCTGCTGCAGCCGGCGCGAGCAAGGGGTCCTGATCGCGGCCGGCCACGGCGTTGGCGCGGCGCAAACCCGGCGGCAAGGCCAAGGCGATGACTTCACCCAGCGGCGCGTGGTAGTAACGCGCGGTAAAGCCTACCAATGCCAGCCAGTCGGCCGGCAATGCGGTCACGGCACGCTGGATCTCGCGTACCGGCTTGAGGCGGGCAGGGTCCACCCCGGCGCTCGGCGGTAAGGCAACGATCAAGCCGCTTTTTTCGCCACGACCAAAAGGCACCCGGACACAACGGCCGATATCCGCTTCGGACACATCCGTGGCGATGTAATCGAATAGTTGCGCCAGCGGAACCGGCAGCGCGACACGCACGATTCGCATACGGTCATGGCCCCGTTTCAGGCAAATTCTTTATAAACAGCAGCTTGGCGCGCATACCTGATGTTCGTTATGGAAAAAACCGCTAAGGTACTGCGGTAAAAACAGCTCGCCCGCTTGTCCACAAAACCTGTGGATAACTTTGTGGAAAGCCTGGGTGAAACAGGCGCAAACCGGCGCCGCACAAGCAATTTCGTTACCATGCCCGAACTTTAAGCAATGCAAAAAACATTCAAAAACAATTACTTATGTTTTTCTTGTCATAGCCTTGCATTAAGAGGCAGCACAGCCGGCTGGAACAAGCGGGTGTGCATAAGTCAACCCGTCGAGCTGTATTTTTTCGCTTGACAGACACCTCGTCCTCGTGAGCATGCGGCCGCGGCAAGGCGGCGCTAACCGGCAGCGCGCTGGCGCACCGCGCGGCTGTGCGCATGCACTGTATCGATCAACACCGCAACATGCTCCGGTGGGGTGAATTGGGAGATACCATGGCCGAGGTTGAACACATGACCGGGATACGGCCCGAAGGCATCGATCACCCGACGCGCCTCGGCAGCCACCACCTCCGGCGGGGCAAACAAAATGGTGGGGTCCAGATTGCCCTGAAGCGCCACCTTGTGGCCCACCTTTTCCCGCGCGCGACCGATGTCCAGGGTCCAATCGAGGCCGATCGCGTCCGCGCCAATGGCGGCGATCTGCTCGATCCACACCCCGCCACCTTTGGTAAACACGATGCTGGGCACCCGGTCGCCGTCGCGCTCGCGGATCAGGCCATCGACCACACGTTGAAGATAGGCCAGGGAAAATGTCCGGTAGGCGGCCTCGGACAACACCCCGCCCCAGGAGTCGAACACCATCACCGCCTGCGCACCGGATTCGATCTGGGCGTTGAGGTAAGCCACCACCGCGTCGGCGGTCACCGACAGAATATGGTGCAGCAGGTCGGGGCGGCTGTAGGCCATGGTCTTGATGCGGCGGTAGTCGGTTTCCGCGCCGGAGCCGCCTTCGACCATGTAGCAGGCCAGGGTCCAAGGACTACCGGAAAAGCCGATCAAGGGCACCGAGCCATCCAGCGCCCGGCGGATTTCGGCCACCGCATCCATGACGTACTGCAGTTCGGCATGCGGGTCCGGCACCGCCAGGTTGCGAATATCCCACTCTTCGCGCAGCGGACGCTCGAAACGCGGGCCCTCGCCTTCGGCAAAATACAGCCCCAGCCCCATTGCGTCGGGCACGGTCAGGATGTCGGAGAACAGAATGGCGGCATCCAAGTCGTAGCGTGCCAGCGGCTGCAGCGTGACCTCGCAGGCCAGCGCCGGGCTTTTGCAAAGTTGCAGGAAGCTGCCGGCGCGCTTGCGCGTTTCACAATACTCCGGCAGGTAACGGCCGGCCTGGCGCATCAGCCAGACAGGGGTGTATTCGGTGGGCTGGCGCAGCAGCGCGCGCAAAAAGGTATCGTTCTCGAGGCGGCTCACGTTGTCGTTCCTGGTTTCGTCCGACCGTTCCGGCCGCGCCCGCAACAAGCGACCGCGCCGGGGCAAGCCGCGATTATCCCGCGTTTTGACACGCCCCGGGCACGCGCCGCGCGGGCGTGCTCAACGTCGCCAGAACGATGGCGTGAGCACCACCAGGAAGGTAAAAATCTCCAGCCGGCCGAGAATCATCGTGAAGGCCAACACCGCGCTTTGAAAGCTGTCCATGCCGGCATAGTTGGAAGCCGGACCCACCGCCCCCAGGCCGGGTCCGGTGTTGTTGATACAGGCCACCACGGCGGAAAAGGCGGTAACGATGTCCAGCCCGGTGGCCGCCAGCACCAGGGTGAGCGTCACGATGGACACCATATACATGAACGAAAAACCCAGCACCGCATGCAGCACGCTCTCGGACACCGGCTGATTGCCCAGGCGCACCGGACGTACCGCGTGCGGATGCAGCGAGCGGACGATTTCCCGGAACACCTGTTTATACAGAATCATCGCGCGCATCATCTTGATGCCGCCACCGGTGGAACCCGAGCAGGCGATGAAGCTGCCCAAAAACAGCACCCAAAGCTGTGCAAACATCGGCCACAAGGTGTAGTCGTAGGTCGCCAGACCCAGAGACGTCGCAATGGACACCACATGGAAGGACACATAGCGCACCGTTGACGCCAGATCGGCGTGGACATGGTGCTGCGCCAGGTAGGCGGTCAGCCCGATCACGCTGATGGCAAGCACGCCGAAGAAAAAAGGAATTTCCGGATCGCGCAAATAAGGCAGGGGGCTGCGACGAATCAGCGCCAGGTAGTGGGTGGCGTAGTTGAGCCCCGCGAGCAGCGCAAATACGATAATGACGATTTCGACGTTCACATTGGCATAGTAGCCAATGGACGCATCCTTACTGGAAAAGCCGCCCAAGCCGGCAACCGTGAACGCGTGGATCAGAGCATCCCATTCGTTCATGCCGGCCAACCACAGACTCAGCCCGCACGCCACGGTGAGCACGATGTAGGACACCCACAAACCTTTGGCGGTCTCGGTGATCCGCGGGGTGAGACTGTTTTCCTTCATCGGCGTGGGCACTTCCGCCTGGAACATCTGCCGCCCGCCGATACCCAAAAGCGGCAAAATGGCCACTACCAGCACGATCACCCCCATGCCGCCGATCCAGTGCATGAAGGTCCGCCACAGGTTGATGGAGATCGGCAAGTCGTCCAGGCCGCTGAGCACCGTGGCGCCGGTGGCGGTCAGCCCGGACACCGCTTCGAAATAGGCATGGATGAAAGACAGTTCCGGCAAATAAGCCAGCAGTGGCAGCGCGCCGAACACTGGCAAAATCACCCAGGCGGCGGCGACCAGAAAGAAGCCGTCGTGCACCCGCAGGTCACGGCTGCGGCTGCGGGTAAAAGTCCACAGCAGCGCGCCGCTGGCAAGGGTCAACAGCAGCGCCTGGTCGTAAGCCATGGTGGCGCCATCGTCCAGCCAAATGGAAATGGCCAGTGGAAAACTCATCAACAGCCCGAAGATCATGATGATCAGGCCAAGGGCGTTTAGGGCGGGATAATAGGCGCGCATCGCGACGCAACAGCACGCTTACAAAAAGGTAAAGCCGACCTGGAACAGCTTTTCGACCTTGCGCACCAGGTTTTTGTGGGTGCAAAAGACGATTACATGGTCGCCTGGTTCGATCACCGTGTCGTGGTGCGGAATGATCACCATGCGGCGTAGCACCTTGCCGTCGATACGCCGCTCATCGCGCACGATGGCGCCAATGGTCGCACCTTTCGGTAAGGCGATCTCCTCGATTTGCCGGCCCACCACCTTGGAGTCTTTGGGTGTGCCGTGGGCGATGATCTCCAGTGCTTCGGCCGCGCCACGGCGAAGGCTATGGACCGCCACCACGTCGCCGCGCCGCACATGGGCGAGCAAAGAACCGATGGAGGTGTGTGCCGGCGAGATGGCAATATCGATCGGCCCGCCCTGTACCAGGTCGACATAACTTTTCCGGTTGATCAGCGCCAGCGTGCGTCGCGCGCCCATACGCTTAGCCAGCGAGGCGGCCATGATGTTGTCTTCTTCATCGTTGGTCAGCGCCACGAATAGATCCGTCTCGTCGATGCCCTCGTTCTCCAGCAGCTTCTCGTCGGTGGCATCCCCGCGCAACACCAAGGCGCTGGAGAGCTGGGTGGCCAAGGTCTCGGCGCGGTGTTTATCTACCTCCAGAATCTTGACGTGATAATCGGACTCGATGCTGCGGGCCAAGCGAAAACCGATATTGCCGCCGCCGGCGATCATCAGCCGGCGCATCGGCTTGTCGCTGCGGCGCAACTCCCGCATCACCTGGCGGATATGGACCGTGGCGGCAAGACAGAACACTTCGTCACCGGGCACGATGACCGTGTCGCCTTCGGGAATGATCGGCTCGCCATTGCGGTAGATCGCAGCGATACGCACTTCCACATTGGGCAGGTGAAAGCGCAAGTTCTTCAGCGGGTGGCCGACCAGCGGTCCGCCTTCGAAGGCTTTGACGCCGATCAGGCTGACCACGCCGTCGGCAAAGTCCAGTACCTGCAGCGCCTCGGGAAAAGCGATCAGCCGGCGGATGTAATCGGTGACGATCTGCTCCGGACAAATCGAAAAATCCACCGCAAAATTGTTCTCGTCGAGCAATTCCGGATAGTCGACGAAATCGGTCGAGCGCAATCGGGCAATGCGCGTGGGCAGATTGAAAATCGCCTTGGCGATGCGACAGGCGCACAGATTGGTCTGATCGGACTGGGTGACTGCGATCAGCAAATCAGCGTCGTCGGCGCCCGCTTCGCGCAGTACCGAAGGCGATGCGGCATTGCCGCAAACGGTGCGCACTTCCAGTCGGTCACGCAAGGCCGCCAGTTGCTCTGCGCTGGTGTCGACCAGGGTAATGTCATTGGCTTCGGAGACGAGATTTTCGGCCACCGAGGCGCCGACCTGGCCGGCGCCGAGGATGATGATCTTCACGAAGCAAGTCCGTCAGATTGCGAGTGCGCCGATTCTACGCCGGGGTTTCACTTTGTTGAAACACTTTGTTGCGTCGCAGCAACCCCGTCGTCTTCAACCCTCCTCGCTGCGCCGACCGGGCTGCAAACCGAGCTGCTTGAGCTTACGGTACAAATGGGTACGCTCCAGGCCGCTTTTTTCCGCCAAACGGGTCATGTTGCCGCCTTCCAGACGCAGGTGGTGCTCGAAGTACATGCGTTCGAAGGCTTCACGGGCTTCCCGCAAAGGCTGGTCGAGTGGCAGGGAGAAAGCCGCCGAATCGGTTGGCTGGCCGATGATGCGACGCACATCGGCCAATGCGATCTCCTCTTCCAACGTTCCCAGCGCAATCGATTTGACCGCGTTGCGCAGTTCCGCATAACCGCCCGGCCAGGGATGAACACGCAGCGCATTGAGCGCGCCGGTGGAAAAGTGGTGCCGCGGCACCTCCCCGGCTTCGACCAGGTGCAAGAGGATTTGCGCGGCCAGCTCGGGCAGGTCGTCGCGGATGTCGGCAAGCGAAGGCGGCACCAGGCTGACCTCGAACAAGCGCATCAGCAGGCTTTCATCCCAACCCAGGCGCTGCAAGCCTTCGGCGCTGTGATCGGTCGCCACCACCATGCGCAGATCGTAGCGCTCCAACCGATCAAGGATGAAAGCCAGGTTTTTCTGTTGCAGCCGGGACAGGCGTGCCAGCTCGCCGGCAAACACCACACCGCCGTGCGCCGCCTGCAATTGGGCGATGTCGATCGGATTGTGGTGCTGGGTCAGATCGAGCCAGTGCGCGCTCGTCGCCTGCACGCTGCGGGCGACCAGTTCGGCAATGCTGCCCGCTCCCACTTTCAACAGCAGCACGCGCGAGTTCTCGCCGATCTGCTCGATTCGCCGCCGCAGCTCGCGCAGCGGCACCGAGCGGTTGATCGCCGCCAGTGAGAGTGCCGCCGGCGCACCCGGCGTCGCCGGACGTTGCAGACCGCGTTTGACGGCGGCGAGCAGCTTCTGCAGGGCGATCGGCTTTTCCAAGTAGTCGATGGCGCCGATGCGGGTGGCCTCCACTGCGGTGTCGATGGTGCCGTGGCCGGACATCATCACCACCGGCATCGTGAGCTGGCCGTTGGCAGCCCATTCCTTGAGCAAGGTGATGCCGTCGGTATCCGGCATCCAGATGTCGAGCAGAACCAAATCCGGGCGCTTGGCGTTACGCGCTGCACGGGCTTCGGCGGCATTGGCAGCCAGAATCACGTCATGCCCTTCGTCGCTCAGGATTTCCGAGAGGAGCTCGCGGATGCCCATCTCATCATCAACGATCAATATGTTCGCCATGATTTCTTGATTTCAATGTTGTATGCCGGCAAGCCGCAGGTACACGCGGACTTCCGCCCCGCCCTGCTCGCGGTTGGTCAAGCGGACCTCACCGCCGTGTTCGTCGACGATTTTCTTGACCATTGCCAATCCCAAACCGGTGCCGCGCGACTTGGTGGTGAAATACGGCTCGAAGGCACGCGCAAGCATTTGCGGCGGAAAACCCGGACCGTTGTCACGGACCAACAGCAGCGCACGCTCGCCCTCTTGCCGGGTGAGGATGAGCAGTTGGCCGTCGTCGTCGCCGGCGAGTGCATCCTCGGCATTTTGCAGCACATTGTGGATGATCTGGCGCACTTGGGCGGCGTCGCCAAGCACCGGGGGCAAAGCACGCGCCAGCTCGGTGCGGATCTGTAACGGTGTGCTCTCGTAAAGATTCAGCACATCCTCGATCAGCGCATTGAGATCCAGCGCGGCAAGCTGGGGCGCCGGCAGGCGTGCATAGTCACGGAAGGCGTTGACCAGCCGCTTCATCGCTTCGACCTGATTGACGATGGTGCGCGTGGCGCGCGAGAGCATCTCCTGTCCATCCGCATCCAGCCGATCATGCAGCTTATGCATTAGACGTTCGGCAGAGAGCTGTATCGGGGTTAGCGGATTTTTGATCTCATGTGCCAGCCGGCGGGCCACTTCGGCCCAGGCGGCGGTGCGCTGGGCGGCGATCAGATTGGAGATATCGTCGAACACCACCACCGCACCGCCCCCGGAGCTGGCCGGCAAGCGCGCGCCGTGGATCAGCAGCGTCTGGGAGCCGCGCTCGGCGCGGTCGATTTCCAACTCACGGTGCCAGTCGCCGTCGTGGCGCGCGAAACCCTCGAGCAGCGCGTCCCGGAACACGGTATGTCGGGGCCAGTCGGATAAAGCAATATCCTCGAAACCATCCAGGCTGTCGCCAAGGATATCCATCGCACCACGGTTGGCGGCGCGCAGGGTGCCGTCTTCGGCAAAGGCCAGCACGCCGGTCGAGAGATTGGCCAACACACTTTCCAGATACGCGCGGGCCGATTCGACCGCGGCACGATTACGCTCGGCCGCCGCACGGGCTTCGGCAAGCTGGCAGGTCATTTGGTTGAAAGACTGGGTGAGGACACCCAGCTCGTCGCGCGCCGGTAGCGCACGGCGCGGCGAATAGTCGCCCTGCGCCACCGCCTCGGTGCCTTCGGCAAGAATCTGCAAAGGTGCGGCCAGGCGGCGCGCCAGCACAAAGGCCAGCGCCACCGCGCCTAGCAGGGCAAGTAAAAGCGCAAGGCTGAGCGTCAAGGTATAGATACGGGTCAGACCCGCTCTGGCCAAGGTGAGCTGCTGATAGTCGCGGTAGGCTTCCTGCACCGCGTCCACATGCTGTGCAAAGGGCTCCGGCACCGGCTGGCTGAGCATCAGGAAGGTTGGCTCTTCGGTCAACGAACGCGCGGGCAACGGCACCACCACCCGTATCGACAGGCCGCCGTCGGCACGGCTATCGACTTGGCTGAACTTGCGGAACTGGCGCGCCTGGCGCAAATGGGTGGTGGCCGGTAAATCAGGGATCAGAGTCGCGCTGGCGTCCGAGGCGGTGGCCAGCAACTGGCCGGTGGCCGACACCACGGTGGCGGTGGCAACACCGGCGCGTTCGCGCAAACCGTTCAGGCGCATCGGGGTCAGCGGCTGTCCCTCCAGTTCCAAGGCCATGTCTTCGGCCTTCTCGGCCACCTGATCGACCAGATAGTCCAGCGCACTCTGCCCGAGTGCAATGCCGCCTTCGAGCGCCACATCGACCCGCACATCGAACCAGGATTCGATACTGCGCACCACGAACTGCAACGACACCGCATAGACCACCACACCGGGCAGCAGCGCCATCAGGGCGAACATCAGCATCAGACGGAATTTGAGCCGCGAACCGAATTGACGGGCTTTGTACTCGCGCCACAAGCTGCGTAACTGCACGCCCACCAGCCCGGCAAGCGCCACCGCCACCATGCCGTTGAGGCCGAGCAGATACGGATAGGCGCCAGCGAACAGCTCGGTGTTGGCACTGGCCGAAGCCAATAGAAACAGCGAGATACCGGCAATGGCGGCGGCGACGATGAGGACGGCGTGTCTCATTGGGAAAGCGGCCCGGCGAGAAACGTCCATTTCAACCAGTCGGTCGAAAGGTTCCAGTCGCTACTGCCAATGGCGGTGACTTGGAAGGGCTTGGGCAACTGCGCGGTGTCCAGGCGGAAACGCAATGAGGCCTCGTAGGATTCGCCGTCGATCAAGGCTGCGCGCTCGGCGACCTCCCAATTGCGCACCCGGCGCATGATGCGCAGCGCATCGTCCAACGTGTCGAAGCTCTGATGGAAGCTTCCCAACGACAGGCGATAGCTGCGCGTGATGGCGTGATAGGAAATCCGATAGTTGAGGCGCCGCTCGATCACCACCTCGTCGAACCAATACCAACGCGGCCGTTCGACTCTCAATTCGGTGACGAAATACAGCGAAACGCCATGATTGACCGCTTCGGTCAGCCGCGGGTTGAGCTCGACATCGATTTCGGCATTGACCACGTAGGCGTCGTCCTGCAACTTGATTTCGGCGTGCCGCAAGGCCGTGTCATTGGCCAGCAGCCAGGCCGGTAGCCATAACAGGGCAACAAGTAGCCGCCTGATCGAGCGCTCAGCGCCGTTTGTGCAACAGGGCGTAATAAAAGCCGTCATGTTCGGCGGAAGGTAGCAGCTGTTGTTCCAACCGACCGTCGAACGGCAGGCGGAGGGCGTCGGCGTGACGGTTGCAAAAGCGGGCGATTTGGCCGCGGTTTTCCTCGTCGAATACCGAGCAGGTCACATAAAGCATTGTGCCACCAGGGGCCAGTGTTGGCCAAAGCGCCTCGAGAATTTCGGCCTGCTGAGCGGCAAAGTGGGCAATATCCTCGCGGCGGCGCAGCCATTTGATATCCGGGTGGCGGCGAGCCACGCCGGAGGCGGAACACGGTACATCGACAAGAATACGGTCGAAGGGGCGGCCGTCCCACCACTGCGCCGGATAGCGGGCGTCGCCGACCTTGATCTGGCCATGCACACCGAGGCGCTGGAAATTTTCTTCGATCCGACGTGCGCGCTGCGCATCGAGCTCCAGCGCGGTCAGTGTCACATCGGCCAGTTCAAGAATATGGGCGGCTTTACCGCCGGGTGCGGCACAGGCATCGAGCACTCTTTCGCCCGCCTGGGCACCAAGCCAGCGCGCGGCCCATTGCGCGCCGGCATCTTGCACCGAGAACAAACCTTCTGCAAAGCCCGGCAGCTCGGTCACTGCGCGCGGCCGGGCAAGGAGCAACGCGCCATTGTCGAGGGTACGCGCATCGATACCTGCTGCGGTGAATGCCTCCAGCACCTCTTCGGTGCGCGCGCGTCGCGAATTCACCCGCAATGCCATAGGGGGATGTTGGTTGCCGGCGGCCAACACGGTAGTCCATTGCGCAGGCCAACTTGCCCGTACACGGGCAATCCACCATTCGGGGTGGCGGTAGCAGGCCACCGGATCGGCTTCACGCCAGCGCGCCACTTGCTCGGCCTGGCGGATGACGTTGCGCAGTACCGCATTGACCACACCGCGCAGTCCCGGCGCAGTGACGGCGACGGCATCGACTGCCTGATCCACAATGGTGTGCGACTGATCCGGGCGCTGCTCCAGTCGGTGCAGGGCCACCATCAGTAGCGCTTGATAGGGCTCGGGCAAGGGCTTGTGCAGCAGACGTCGAAGCACCGGATCCGCCCGCCCATAATCGCGCAAGGTGCCCCATGCGAGATCACGTACCGCGCCACGGGTAGACGCCGGCCAATCCGGGTGGGCGTGTAGCATCTCCTCCCAGGTGTCGGTGAGGTTGGCGCCATCGCATACCGCCTGAACCAGGTGGGCGGCTTGCCGCAAGGCATAGGCAAGACTGTCTTGGGCAAGCGGACGCGCAGCGGCGGCCGGCGGCGACGCGCCAGGCGTTTTGCGGGTTTTACCTGAACGCGGCGCGCGTTGCCTATTGCCTGGGTGCGAGGTCACGTTACCAACCGGCTGAAAAAACGGCGCCTTGCGCCCTCAAGCGAGCAAACGGCGCAGATGGGTCGGCAGTGCAAATTGGGCGCAATGGACCGCGCCATTGTAATGCTGCAGATCACCGATCCGACGGGCGGCAAGACGCCGATCGACCTCCTCGGCGCTCAGCGTTTTCGGGTCCAGCGTATCGGAGGCACAGGCCAGCCCCCACAAACTGCCATAGAGCGGAATGTAAAGAAAATACGGCGACACGCAGGCAAAGCTGTCGCGCAACCGGCCAACCAGTTGGCGCACCCGGGCGGGCTGGAAGATCGGCGCACCGATGTGCAAGGCCAACGCGCCCCCTTGGTTGAGTAGCGCCTTGCAGTCTGAAAAGAATGCTTGGGTGTATAAGGCCTCTGCCGGGCCGACCGGATCGGTGAGATCGAGCACGATCAAATCGAAGCGTTCACCTACGGCCGGCGCGACTTCCCGCACGTAGCGCAAACCGTCTTCGATGCGAATCTCCAAGCGCGGGTCATCCAGCGATCCGCGATGGACCGCGAAAAGATGCTGTCGCGCAATGTCGATCACTTTGGCGTCGAGTTCAACCAGGACCACCCGGTCCAGTCCCGGATGTTTGAACAACTCTTCTGCCGAGCCGCCATCGCCGCCTCCGATGATCAGCGCCGAGCGCGGCGCGGCGTGGGAAATGGCGGCAACATGGATGAGGTTCTCATGATAGTAGAACTCATCCCGCTCAGAAGTCATGAAGCAGTCGTCCAGACGAAAGAGCTTGCCAAACTGCGGCGTATCCCAGACTTCGTACTGCTGGTAGGGCGAGGCGCCCTTTTCCAGCAAGCTGCCCGATCGGTAGAAAAAGCCTGCATTGCCATTGAGCCACTCAAGCAGAAGATCTTCGGTAGAACTGGCGTTGTGACCGCTCATACGTGCTCCTCTGGGCTGATTTTGCCGCGCACCACTTCATGGCACACCGAGTCGCTGGGTTTCAAAGTGCGGATGACATGCTCGAACACTTCGCGCGCACGGTCGCTGTTGTCGCGCGAAAAGTTGCACACATACACATCCAGGGTCACATCGCCACTTTCAGGCCAGGTGTGGATGGCCAAATGCGATTCGGCCAGCACCACGGTACCGGTTACACCGGCGTGCTGCCCGTCATCGTGCAAAAACTGGTAGAAATAGGCGCCCAACGGCGTCAGCCCGGCTTCACGGCAACCCTCGACGCACAGCGTTTCGAGCACGGCCCGGTCCGTGAGCAATTCGGACGAACATTGACAGCGGTACAAATCTGCAATCAGATGAAGTCCGTTCATGATGCGCTTTGATCCTGATTCGGCAAAGCGGGCGATTTTACCATGTACTCGCAGATCAACATTCGTCCGAATGCTTATCTGCTTATCCAGCTATCCGGATGGGAGCAGACGAGTCGGGTTTCACGTGAAACCGGTTTAAGCTGCGCCGCGAGCGATCAGGTCATAGCTCAGCTTGAGAATCAAGGCGCTGACCACCAATAGAAACATCATCCGAACAAAGGCGGTGCCGTGACGCAGGGCCATCCGCGATCCGGTTAGTGCGCCCGCCAGATTGGATGCGGCCATCAATGCGCCGAGCATCCACATGATTTTGACGTTGGCCGAAAAATAAGCGATTGCGGCAAGATTAGTGGCAACGTTGAGAATTTTTGCGGTTACCGAAGCGCGTAAAAAATCCATTCCCAGGAAATGGATTAACAAGACGATGAAAAAACTGCCGGTACCCGGTCCAAAAAACCCATCATAGAACCCGATCGTCAAGCCTATCGCTGCGGCGATCAGCCCGCCCCGGGACGGCGCGACCTCTTCCCGTCCATGAAGACCAAAATCCTTCTTGATGAAGGTGTAGATGGCCACAAACACCAGCAGCACCAGCACTAACGGACGAATCGCTTCCGGTGACAGATAACTGACCGCCTTGGCACCCCACCACGATCCTAACAACGCGGCCAGCGCGCCAGGACCGGCAACTGCCCACGGGGTACGCACCCGCCGACTGTACTGAATGGCGGCACTGGTGGTCCCGACGATGCTGGCCACCTTATTGGTGGCGAACAAACTAGCCGGCGCGACCTGAGGATACGCCGCCAACAACGCTGGAAGTTGTATCAGCCCCCCACCACCGACTACCGCATCGACAAAGCCGGCAAAGAACGCTGCCAAAGCAAGCGCGAACGCTACCGAATCCAGTTCCATTCAACCCTGTTTCACGTGAAACCACGCACAGAAAACCGATCACTTACCAATGCAGAAGCGGGAAAAAATGACCCCAAGCAGATCGTCCGGGGTGAACGCACCGGTGATCTCACTGACGCAGTTCTGTGCCAAGCGTAATTCTTCCGCGAACAATTCAAGCGCACCGATCTGCTGGGCCGCCATCCGCAGGTGATCCAGCGCGCCACGCAACGCCGCCAGGTGCCGCTCACGCGCCAGCACCAGGTCTTCAGCCTGAGCCTGCCATCCAACGACACGCAGTAACTCCGCACGCAGCAGATCCACGCCCTGCCCGGTCCGCGCCGACAATGTCAGCGTCACCCCATGCTCATTCTGGATACGTTCAGGCGGCGCGCCGATAAGATCGATTTTATTGACCACCCGAATACGCTCGACTTGGGGCGGCAGCGCCGCATCGACCGATGCCATCGTTTCAGCATCCAAGCTGCCTCCGGCCTCCTGCATCCACAAGATCACATCGGCGCGTTCGATTTCCCGCCAAGTCCGAGCAATGCCGATGCGCTCGACCGCATCGGTGGTATCGCGCAAACCCGCAGTATCGATGATATGGAGCGGGATACCCTCGATCTCGATGGTTTCCCGCAGCGCATCCCGGGTGGTGCCTGCGATGTCAGTGACGATCGCTCGTTCATCGCCGGCCAAGCAGTTCAACAGACTGGACTTGCCCACATTGGGCGGGCCGACCAGCACCACGTTCAGCCCGCTACGCAGCAACGCCCCCTGACGGGCACGCGCAAGCAACGCTTCAAGATCCTGCCGCACCGCCGCCAGGCGCCCAAAAGCATCGGTGCGTTCGAGAAAATCGATTTCTTCTTCCGGAAAATCCAATGTAGCTTCAACCAGCATACGCAGGTCGATCAACGCATCGCGGATGCGGTTGACTTCCGCCGAAAACGCGCCCGACAGCGAACGCACAGCCGAGCGGGCTGCAGCTGTAGTCGATGCCTCGATCAGATCGGCCACACTTTCGGCTTGCGCCAAGTCGAGCTTGCCGTTCAAAAACGCGCGCTTGGTGAATTCGCCGGGCTCAGCCAACCGTGCGCCAAGCGCCAAACAACGGGTGAGCAGCATCTGCATCACCACCGGGCCGCCGTGCCCCTGTAACTCGACCACGTCTTCGCCGGTAAACGACCTTGGCGCCGGAAAGAACAGCACCAGCCCCTCATCGATCGCCGCCCCGTCCGCATCCAAAAAGCGCGCAAACGTGGCGACCCGCGGGGCAGGTTCCCGGCCGCATAATGCGCGCACGAACGGCAGCAAATTGCTGCCGGAGACGCGCACTACGCCAATGCCGCCACGGCCCGGAGCGGTGGCAATCGCCGCGATGGTGTCACGCGGCCTTGGTGCCGGGCTTTGCACCCTCGATCATCCTGGTGATCTGCCACTGCTGGGCAATGGACAGGATGTTATTGACCACCCAGTACAACACCAGGCCAGACGGAAACCATAGGAACATGAAGGTGAATATGATCGGCAAGGCCATCATCACCTTGGCCTGGATCGGGTCCGGCGGTGTCGGGTTGAGCTTCATCTGCACCAACATGGACAACCCCATGACGATAGGCAGGATGAAATAGGGATCCTTGGACGACAAATCCTGGATCCACCCCAGCCACGGGGCGTGCCGCATCTCTACGCTGCCCAGCAACACCCAGTACAACGCGATGAACACCGGAATCTGCACCAGAATCGGCAAGCAGCCGCCCAAGGGATTGATTTTCTCGGTGCGATAGAGATTCATCATCTCCTGCTGCATCTTGACCTTGTCATCCCCGTACAACTCCTTGAGCCTCTGCAACCGCGGCCCCAGCACACGCATCTTGGCCATCGACTTGTAACTGGCTGCCGACAGCGGGAAGAAGGCCAACTTGATCGCCACCGTGACCAGGATGATCGCCCAGCCCCAATTACCGGTAAGGCTATGGAACCAGGACAACACCCAAAAAAGCGGCGCAGCAATCACCGTCAGCATGCCGTAATCGACCACCAGATCCAGGCCGGGGGCAATACTTTCCAGTTTGTTTTGTTCCTGCGGTCCGGCATAAAGGCGCACCGCCACCTTGGCCTGCTCACCGGCCGCCACCTTGGCCACCGGCAGAATCACACCGGCCGAATAGAGGTCGTTACCGATCTGACGGGCAAAAAACTCGCGCTCCACGCCGGCCTGCGGCAGCCACGCACCGACAAAATAATGCTGCACCATGGCGACCCAGCCATCGGTCGCCCGCCGAGCGAACTTTGCCTTGCCGTCCCGAATCTCCTCGAAGCTGACCTTCTGATAACGCTCGGCATCGGTATAGAAGGCCGGACCGGTAAAGGTCTTGACCCCGTACAAATCCACACCCTCGGCCGGCTTGCCGTCACGCATGAACTGGAAATAAGCATGGGCATCGAGCGGCTCAGCGCTGTCGTTGCGGATCTCGTAACTGACATCCACCAAGTAACTAGCACGGTGGAAAGTCATCAACTTACTGACTTGAACACCGTTGTGCGCAGGCGCCTCCAGCCGGATGGTGACACTGTCTTGACCATCGGCCAGCACCACTTCATCGGCCGGCAGCGAGAACATGGTCTTGTGATTGGGCAGACCTTCACCGATCAGGCCAGACTGCGCCGTGTACAGATGCCGCCCCCCATCGTCGAACAGCACGAAGTTTTTACTGCGATCCTCATTCGATTTGTGCGCCGGCAGCTCCATGTGCACGATGTCGCCGCCTTGGGCTGCGATCTGCACCACCATCAGGTCGGTACGCACCACCATGCGCGGCACAGAGGCGGCGAGCGCGGCAGACGACTCGCCGGAAGCCGGAGCACTCAGCCCACTACCGGGGGTGGGCGTCGGCACCGCAGAGGTCCCGTCCGCAGCGGCGGACTGGGAAGTGAGTGCCGCCGGCTGCGGACGACTGTACTCCAGCCAACTGTCCCACAACATCACCAGCGCAAAGGAAAAAATCAGAAAGAGAATGAGGCGGCGTTGATCCATGCGGACTTCAATCGGTTGACGATTCGTTGGTCGAAAAGCGGAATGATACCCGCCCCGCGGGGCAGCGCGTGCGCAACGTCCGCCGGCCTGTTCATGATCCGCTCATTCGGGCAGACGCGTCAGCAAGCTGGCGACATCCTGGTTGAGCATTTTGCGTGTTGCACCATCCACCTTGGCATGCAAGCGCACCACCAAGTCATGGGGCGGCAGCGCGTGGCGCATCTTGCGAAAGTTCTCGCGCACGATGCGCTTTAGGAGGTTACGCAGATACGCGCGCCGCGCCAATTTTTTGGCCACCACCACACCAAGGCGGGCAGACTCCAGGCCATTGGGCCGGTAATGAAGGATGAACCAACGCCCTTTGAGCGCCCGCCGAAAAGCAAAAACGGATGAGTACTCATCCGTTTTGCGTAATCTATGGGCGTCGCCAAAACCGGTGTCGACACCCGGAAGGTTGGTCACCTCAGACGGCGAGGCGATGACGGCCCTTGGCGCGACGCGCGCGGATCACCGCACGACCGCCACGGGTCTTCATGCGAACCAGAAAGCCATGGGTGCGCTTGCGACGGACGACGGAAGGTTGGTAGGTGCGTTTCATGTCTATGCCCGAAGAAAGGTCAAACGCAAGATTTAATTGGAAATTCCTTTTATTGTCAAGCTCAAATTTTGTCTTGGCCTGTGGATAAGTTTGCCCGCGGAGGGTAGAATGCCAGCCCTGCCGATGCCGGTTCGAGAAGGGCTCGGGTCAGCATCCCGTTCAGCCGTCAACCCACCGGTCCCGGCGCACTCCAAAACCATCATCAGGCCGCTCGCTCCCGCGGTGGTGTTCCTGAAACACATCCCCGGCGGTGAGGCGCGTTTTGAGTATCGTGTCGAACGCACAGACCGCACGTTCC